>JABWBG010000148.1 GCA_013360575.1 Caldilineales bacterium | reverse complement strand
GCGGCCGCACCGCGCAATATGTCTTCATCAGCTCGGCCTCGGTCTATCAAACCCCGCCGGCGCTGCTGCCCGTCACCGAATCCACGCCGCTGCACAATCTTTATTGGCTTTATTCCCGCAACAAGATCGCCTGCGAAGAACGGCTGCGCCGCGCGCAGCAGGAGGAGAATTTTCCAATCACGATTGTGCGGCCCTCCCACACTTATGATTGCACGCTGCTGCCCATGCACGGCCAGTACACCGTAGTCGATCGTATGCGCACCGGCCGCAAAGTCATCGTGCACGGCGACGGCACTTCCTTGTGGACGTTGACCCACCATCGCGATTTCGCCAGAGGCTTCACGCCCCTGCTGGGCAACCATCACGCCCTGGGCGAGGCAGTGCACATCACCTCCGATGAATGGCTGAGCTGGAATCGCATCTTCGAGATCGTCGGCGCCGCGGCCGGCGTGGCCCCGCGGCTGGTGCACATCCCCTCCACCCTCATCGCCGCCTACGACGCCGGCTGGGGCGACAGCCTGTTGGGCGACAAGACCCACAGCATGCTGTTCGATAACAGCAAGATCAAGCGCCTGGCGCCCGGTTTTGTCGCTGCCATCCCCTTCGAGCGGGGGGCGGAGGAGATGATCGCCTGGTACGATGCGGATCCGGCCCGCCAGGTGATCGATGTCGAACTGGATCGGCGCATGGAAGCCATGATCGCAGCCTGGGAAGGGGCCTGGCCGCAGCCGCGGTAAGTAAGGCTGCGGCGGGGGCCGATCACCCGGCGCCGGCGTGCCCCGCCGCGGCAGGGAGGGGAGAACGGGCCGCCAGCTGTTGGCGCAGCCGTGCGACCTGCTGGCGGGTTTCGTCATTGCTGGACGGGTGATGGAGCACGCGCGTGATCAGGGCCAGCGCCGCCTTTCGCTGCCCGGCCCTCGCCTGCACCGCGGCCAGTCCGGCCAGTGCGTCCATGCCATGGGCCAGCACGTTGTTTTGAGTTGCGATCTCCAGCGCCTGGCGAAAATAGCCCGCTGCGGCCTCTTCCTCTTTGCCGTCCAGGCAAAACCAGCCGGCCTGGCTCAGGGCGCGCGAGAGGCTCCACACATCGCCGATCTGCCGGAAGAGGGTGATGCTCTCCCACAACAGCCGCTGGGCTTCGGCCAGATCGCCGCCTGCCTGCGCAGCCCGGGCCAATTGTTCCAGAGCCAGCCCCATGCCATAGCGGTCGCCGGTGGCGGAGGCCTGCTGCAACCCCTCGCGCAGCAGTTCGATGCTCTGCCCGCTGCGGCCAAGCGCGTGGCGGGCGCGGGCGAGCAGGCTGATCGTCATCGAGATCAGCCGGGGATCGCCTCCCGCCCGGCAAAGAGCGAGGGCCTCTTGCAATTGGGCGTGGGCGGCGGCGTAGTCGCCCACCTCACAGGCAATGCCCCCGCGGATCATCTGTGTCATCGCCACCGGCCATGCCCGGCCCAGCTTGCGATTCAGATCCAGGCTCTCTGCCACCGCGACCTGGGCCGCGGCAAAATCGCCGCTAAACCAGCAGGCGAAGGCGTAATACCAGAGCACATCCGCGCACAGGATCTGCTCATCGTGCTGGCGGAGCAGGGTCAGGCTCTCCTGCAACATTGCCCGCGATTGGGCCATGCGCCCCAGCCTGAAGCTGAAGAACCCGGCCTGGGCCAGCACATCGGCCAGGCTGATGGCGCAGGTTGCATCTGTGGGCTGCTGTGCCACGCAGGCGCGGGCGATCGGCAGCGCGCGCCGGAAAAGGGCCTCGCCCTCGTGAAAGTGATTGCGCAACTCGTGATAGACCATCAGGCTGGTGGCGGCCTGGCGGAGGTGGTGCAGCCGTTTCTGGGCCAGGGTCCATTCCCAAGCCCCCCGCAGATTGTCGATCTCCGCGGCCAGTTCGTCCAGCGCTTCCCTTTGCCGCCCATCGCGCAGGTGGGTTTCGCGGGCGTGCAGCAGGGCGAAAAAGTAAGCGCTGTGGCGGTCTCGGGCGGCGCTCTCGGCCTGGGCATCTGCGCGCAACTGGGCCAGCGCGTATTGCCGGGTCAGCTCATGAAAATCGTAACGCCCCTGTCGGTGATGAATCAGCGACTTTTCCACCAGCCCGGTGAGGATGGGCAGGGTGACCTCTGCCACCGCCGCGGCCGCCTCCCGCCGGAACCCCCCGCGAAAGATCGCCAACCGGGCCAGGGCCGCTTGCTCCTCCGCGCTGAGCAGTTCCCACGAGTGATCAAAGACCGCGCGCAGAGAGCGGTGGCGCTCGGGCAGGTCGGGAGCGGATAGGGCGAGGAAATTCAGATCCCGCTCGATCTCCTGGGCAATATCTGGCGGCGGCAGCGTTCGCATCCAGGAGGCAGCCAGCTCGATGCCCAGGGGCAGCCCCTGCACCAACTGGCAGATGCGCAGAACCGCGGCGCGGTTGTGGGGCGTCAGCCGGAACGCCCGATCGCTGCGTCGCGCTGCCTGGATGAAGAGGGTGATCGCGCTGTAGATCTCCAGGTTTTCTTCCGCCAGGGCCGGCGCGTCCACCGGGTAAGTCAGCCCTTGCAACTCGAAAACCCACTCGCTCTGCAAGCGCAGGCGTTGGCGGGAGGTGATCAGCCATTTGACGCCGGGCGCGTGGGCCAGCATCTCGGCCAACAGCGGCGCGGCGGCTAATAAATGCTCCAGATTATCCAGAATCAGCAGCATCTGCTTGTCGCGCAGGAAGGCCAGCACCTGGCGGGCCGGATCGGTGGCGCCGTAGAAGGTGAAGCCGGTGGCCGCGGCCAGACTGGGCAGGATATGCTCGGCTGCGCGCACCGCGGCCAGGGCCGTGAAACAGACGCCATCGCCAAAGGGGGCATCTGCCAGAGAGGCGCAGCGCCGCCCGGCCTCCAGCGCCAGGCGGGTTTTGCCTGCGCCCCCCTCGCCGGTGAGGGTGAGCAACCGGCAGGCTGGGTCAAGCAGCAGGCGCTGGATCTCGGCTAGCTCCTGCTCGCGACCGATCAAGGGAGTCGCGGGCGTGGGCAGATTGATGCAGCGGGCCGGCGACGCTGCGGTCAGAACGGGGTGGGCAGACAATCGCTCGACGCCCCGCTCTCCGCTGGCAACGAGCAGAAAGATCTCGCGCTGGGTATCGGGGACGCGTAGGGCCGCGGCCAGCAACTCGGCGATCTGGCGCGAGGGACGGCGCTCGCCATCCTCGATCTTGCGGATCGTGGAAAGGGAGCAGCCGGTGTGGTAGGCCAGTTCCTTGCGGGTCAGGCCCAGAGCTTCCCGGCGCTGGCGCAACCACGCGCCAAATAGGGGTGATTCTGCTATTTGGGGATCTCGCTGTGACACTTTTGTAACACTTTTGGAGGGTTCGGTGTCACCCGGCGGGGGGGGATTGGGTGTTCAATGGCATGCAACAACACCATTCCACTTCATTCTCATTATAAAGGAGAGAACAAAAATGTCCATCCACACACATCTACGATCGATCGCCCTGTTTCTGCTGCTGCTGATCGGCTTGGCCTTTGCCTCGCCGCCGGCGGCGCAGGCCGGGCCACAGCTCGCTGCCTGCGGCCAACAGTACACGGTCAAGCGCGGGGATACCCTCTCGGCCATTGCCCGCCGCTACGGGCGCAGCGTGACCGAGTTGCAGCGTCTGAACGGCATCAGCAACCGCAACCGCATCTATGTGGGCCAACGGCTGTGCGTGCGGCCCGCGGACGCCGACCCCGGTGAGATTCCGGTGGAGAATACAAGCGTCACCGCGGTGGCCGCACTGACTGTGGTGCGGGTGCGCTCTGGCCCCGGCGCGTCCTACGACGTGGTCGGCCAGTTGCGTCAGGGCGAGATCGCCCAGGTGACGGGCATCAGCCGGGATGGGGGCTGGTGGCGCTTGCGCTGCGCCAACACCCTCTCCCGCATTTGCTTCGTCTCGACCCAGAGCACCCTGACCCAACCGGTGGACGGGCAAGCGCCGCCGCCGGAACGCATCCGCTTTGCGCCCGGCGCGTATGGCGACAGCCGCGACGGCGCGGTGCAGGGCGAGCAGCGCAAGGAGTATGTGCTGCGAGCCATGGCCGGGCAAACCATGGAGGTGCGGGTCCTCTCTGCCGGCGAAGTTAGCTTTACCCTGATCGGCGTCGACGATGGCGAGATCTACAAGCGCATGGAGGTAGGCGAACCGCGTTGGCAGGGCGTGCTCCCACGCACGCAGGATTATGTGATCCGCGTCGGGGGGTGGTCAGAAGAAGTGCAGGATTACACCCTGACCGTGACCGTTCGTTGACCTTTGCCGGCGTCTGTCAGGCCGCACCTTTGCCGGCGGTCTGACAGACGCGGGAGCGCCCATGAACGAGAAAGAGTGGCGCGTGCTGCTGGAGATCGGCGACGCGCGGCATGATCCGGAACTATCGGGCCTGGCCGAGGCGTTGGCAGGGCTGGGCCTGCCCCCCCTCACGCTTGATCAGGTGCAGCGGCGGGCGCTGGAAGCGCAGCGGCAGGCGCGGTCAGGCGCGATGCTGCGGCTGCTGGTGAAGGATGCCGATTGTAGTGAGCGGCTCGCAGGCGGATGGAGCCACTTTCTGGTGGAGCGGGCCGCGGCAGATGCGGCTTCGCCGGTGATCGATCTGTATCTTTATGGCGTCGCGCCAACTCAGCCATGCGCTGGCGGCATGTCAGACGGAGGAACAGAGACAAAAATGGACGATGAGACGGAGTGAAAACCGCCTCATCGTCATCCACCCGGCGATGAATCGCCGGGCTGGCAACCGAAGCCCGATGAATCGGGCTGGGCAGGCCGGCTCCGCCTCCTCACCCCCTCACCCCCTCCTCCGGGGCCGCGCTCTGGCCGATGTGATTGGCCCAAAACTCCAGGCGATGCCCTTCGGGATCATAGCAATAGAGGACGCGGGCGTTCCATTTGCGCCGGATCGGGGTCGTGGCAATCCCCTGCCTGTGCAAAAAGCGCTCCACCCCCTCCAGGTCTTCCACCTGCCAGGTGAGGGTGACGCCCTGACCGGCTACCGCGGCGATGGTGGCGCGGGCGGCTTGGGCAATGCTTAGATAGTTTGAGCCGACGAGATGAAATTCCACAAACCAGTCGTTTTCAAAAGCGACTGGAAAACAGAGCAACTGGCGGTAGAAATGAACGGTTTCTTCCCAGTTTTGGCAATAAAGAATGGTATTGGCGCGGGTCAGCGCGATCGGCGTCGTGGTCATGCCCTAACTTTACCCGCAGCGGGCGGAATTTTACAACCTGCGCACGCGGACGCGTGCGCAACCTGCGGCCGCGGCGGCTGCAAAGCCCCGCCAATCCGACTTTTGTCGGAGTATTTTTATCGGCTCTCGTGGTATCCTAACGCCACCCCCCTCCATCGCCTTCTTGCCGCGACCCCAGCGGTCGGAGCGCTCGCAGCGCTCCGACCGCTTGATCTCCCCCCTCTCCTCGTTCATCAAGGACACCCCATGCCCCTCAATCCACATCCCCTGATCGTGCATTTCCCCATCGCTCTGTTGTTGACCAGCGTGGCTCTCAGTTGGGCCGGGCGCATCTGGAAGCACAACAATTTCGAGCGCGCATCCTGGTACACCCTGTTGCTGGGGCTGGCCGGGGCCGTTTTCGCTGTCATCTCCGGCCTGCTGGCTGCCCGCTCTGTGCCTTTGGACAGCCCCGCCCTGGCCACCTTGAGCACCCATCGCCTGCTGGGCATCGCCACCGTGGTGGTGTTTGGCCTGCTGACCCTCTGCACCTGGCGCAACAAGGGCGTGTACAGCCCCGGCAAGCGCGTCCTGCACACGCTGATCCAGATCATCGGCGTGGCCCTGATCGTCGGCGTTGGCCTGTTCGGCGGCGAATTGGTCTACACCTTCGGCATTGGCGTTATGACGCCCTGAACCATGAAAAGAACCCTGAAACTGATGCTATTGTTGGGCCTGGCGTTGTTGCTGGCCGCCTGCGCCATGCCTGCCATCCCCACTCCCGACTCCGCAGAGCCGGAAGCGCCCGCGCCCACTGCTGCCGCCGGCGGTATGGGCATGGGCATGGGCCGGCGCATGGGCATGGGCATGGGCATGATGGAGCGGCACAGCGCCGCCATCCCCGCGCCCTACGCCGACCTTGCCAGCCCCATCCCCGCCAGCGCGGAAGTGTTGGAAGAGGGAGCGGAGATCTACACTGCGCAGTGTGCGGTTTGCCACGGCGACGGCGGCATGGGGGATGGCCCCACCGCCGCGGTGCTCGATCCCGCGCCCGCGCCCATTGCCCACACCAGCCAGATGATGAGCGACGCCTATCTCTTCTGGCGGGTGAGCGAGGGCGGTGTGCCCTTCGAGACGGCCATGCCGGTGTGGAAGGAGCTATTGAGCGAGGAAGAGCGCTGGTCGGTGATCCACTATGTGCGCGGCCTCGGTTCCGGGCAGGTTATCCCGCGGCGGGGCATGGGCGGGGCCGCGTTCGATCCGCAGGTCGAAGCCGCGCAGCAGCGTGAGATGCTGGATCAAGCCGTGGCCCAGAGCGTGATCACCCAGGCCGAGGCAGACACGTTCGCGGCGGTGCACGATGCCCTGGACGCCTACCGGGCCGCCAACCCCACTGCGTTCGGCGCCGGCAACCCCGAGGAGCAGCAGGCCGCACTGCTGGCTGCGCTGGTGGCCGCGGGCAGCATCACCCAGGCCCAGGCGGACGCGTTCCTCGACATCCACCAGCGCCTGCACGAAGCGGGCCTGATGTGAGAGGATGAGGCGGGGAGGCGCGACCCCAGCGGTCGGAGCGCTCGCAGCGCTCCGACCGCTCGATCTCCTCGCCTCCTCAAATCCCGCCCCGCACCAGGGTCACACCCAGGGCGGTGACGATCAGAGCCAGCAGCAGGTTGATGCGCCCGAACCAGGACGCGCGGCGGCGCAGGCGCAGGGTCTCGGCCGCGGTGGCATCCGCCTGCCAGCGCTCCCGCGCCTGGGGGCCGATGACGAAATCGTGCACCGCGCTGAGCAGCAGGATCAGAGCCACGAGCAGCAGCTTGATCCCCAGCGTGCGGCCAAAAGGCCCCTGCCATAGCTGCCCGCTCCACAGGTCGGCCCAGCCAAACCCGCGGTAGGCCAGGTTGCAGATGCCGCTGAGCAGCAGCGTGGCCAAGCACACCCAACTGATGCTGCGGAAACGGGCGCCGCTCCACTGGATCAGGGCCGGCGCGATGCCGCGGTACGCGGCCTGCCGCGTGGCCGGCACCAGCACCAGCGCCAGGAAAAGGGCGCCGCCGATCCAGATGATGGCCGCGACAACATGCAGCCAGACCGAAAAAAGGTAGAGAAAGCGCATGGACGGGCAGCGGATCAGGCGGGGCTGCGCCCGATGCGCACCCGCCACTCCGCCGGCCCCTGCTCCAGATACTCCCAGGTAAACTGGCCCGGCAACTCGGCCTGGAACTGGTAGAAGAGGGGTTTGGGATTGTGATCGTTGATCAGAATGAAGCCCTGCCCCGGCTCCAGGCTCTCGAACAGGTCGAAGATCATGGGATGGCGGTGCATGGGGTGGACGGGGCGGATATCGAGAATGGTTTCGGTGGGCATGGTGGGGGGTGTGAGAGAAAGGAGGGGGGGTGTTTTGTGAAGGGGGCAGTCTAGCACCCAGCGGTCAGGTTTGGCAACAACGATTTGGGGCGGGGAAGATAGCCCCGCTGCCGTGGGGTTGCCCCTTTGCGCGGTTTGTGGCAGTCTATTCCCCCGAATTGGCGACCCCCTGCCCTTTTTTTCTTTGCTGCCATGCGTGCCCTGCTCACCCGCCTGCGCTCACTGCAACCCCCCTGGTTCCGGGGCGCGCGCCTGGGCCGTGATCTGGGCCTGCAATTGCTGGCCTTGTATGTGCTGTTCATCGGCCCGGTGTTGGTGGCCGCGTTCATCTTCGATCAGGTGATGCAGCGCAATCTGGAGGAGGAAGTGCGCGCGGCCGATCTGGCTTTGGCTCAGGCCATTGCCCTGGAGACCAACGCCACCCTCACCAACGCTGTGCGCACGGTGCAAAGCCTGGCGCAGCGCAGCGAGGTGCAGCGCGGCGAAGAGGCAGGGATGCGCGCCACCTTTGCCGATCTGATCCTGGCGCGCGCGGATGTGGATTTGGTCTACCGCCTGGGCGCGGATGGCGTCATGGACTATCACTTTCCTGAAGGCCCGCCCAGCACGGTGGGGGTGGATTTTTCCTTCCGCGAGTATTTCCAGGCCGCCCGCGCCAGCCGCGAGCCGGTTTTTTCCGATGGCCGCGTCTCGCCCACCACCGGCCAGCCGGTGGCCACCGCGGTCATGCCTCTGATCGATGCCTCAGGCGCGTTTCAGGGCGTCGTCGCCACCAATCTGGCCCTGGCCTCGCTGAGCGAAACATTGCAGGTGATCGTGGGCGGCGCGGCGCGGGGGCTGATCGTCAGCATCGTCGATGCCCGCGGCCAGGTGATCGCCCATCCTGCCCTGCTCACGGCAGATTTGATCTCCGACCCGCTGCTGACGGTGCGACGGGGGGAAGATCTGGGCCTGCCCGCCAACCTCTTGCCCGATTGGGGCGGGTGGGACGATGGCGCGGTGCCGCGAGTGTTGGCCGGGGAGAGGGGCAGCGTCATCGCCGCGGCGCCGGATGGCAGCGAGTGGCTGCGCTCCTTCGTGCCTATCCCGGTGGCAGGCTGGGGGGTGATCGTACAGCGGCCCACGTTGGTGGCTTTTGCCGCCATCAACCGCTTTCATCGCCTGCTGCTGGCCGCGGGGGGCGTGTACTTGCTGGGCGGCGTCTTCTTCTGGCTGGCCCTCTCGCGACGGGTGATCTTGCCCTTGGAGCACCTGGCCGAGTTCAGCCAGTTGGTGGGGCAGCGCCAGGCCGCGCCCGCGGCAGCGCAGCAGGGCGTGCAGGTCTGGCAGGGGCGTAGCGATCAGATCGGGCATCTGGCCCGCTCGCTGGCTGTGATGGCCGAGGCCATCGAGCGGCGGTTCGAGGAACTGGGCACCCTGCTGGAGACCAGCCGCCGCGTGGTCAGTTCGTTGGATGTGGATGAGGTCATCGCCAGCATCCTGGAGGAGGTGCAGCGGCTGTCGAAGGTGGAACGGGCGGCGATCGTCGCCCTGGACAAGCGCCTGGGCGTGTTTCGCATCACTGCCAGCCGCGGCCTTTCCGAAGCCTACGTCGAACAATTGCGCATCGAGCCCTCCGAGCCTTATTCCGCCGCGGCGCGGGCCTTGCGTTTGCAAGTCCCGGTGCAGATTCAGGACACGGAGATCGAGCCGAATTATGACGCTCTGCGCCAGCGGGCGCGGATGGAAGGCTTCCGCGCGGTTTTGGCCGTGCCATTGCTGACGCAACACGCGCCGCCCGCGGCATTGCTGATCTACCGCACCGATCCGCACCAGTTTTCGGAGACGGAACTGGAGTTGGTGGCCAGTTTTGCCAATCACGCGGCCATGGCCATGGAGCACGCCGCTCTTTTTGCCCGTTCGGACGCGCAATTGCAGGAGCAGACTTCCCGGCTGGAGGCGATCATGGAGAGTCTGGCCGACGGGTTGGTGTTGGAAAGCCTGGAGGGCGAGGTGCTCTTCTGTAACCAGGCCGCGGCGGATTTGTTGGGGATGCGGCGGTCGGTGGCGCGGCGGCGGCGCGCCCATGACCTGACCGCG
>JABWBG010000004.1 GCA_013360575.1 Caldilineales bacterium | reverse complement strand
ACTCCTGCCCCAGGGTCATGGGCACGGCGTCCTGCTCCTCGGTGCGCACCATCTTCAGCACGTCGGCGAACTCGCGGGCCTTGGCGTCGAGCGCGTCGTGCAGCTCGCCGAGCGCCGCGAGCACGCTCTTCGTCGTCAGCAGCACGGCCAGCTTGACCGCCGTCGGGTAGGCGTCGTTGGTGGACTGCGAGCAGTTCACGTGGTCGTTCGGGTGCAGGTGCTCGTACTGGCCCTTGCGGTGCCCCATCAGCTCGAGGCCCCGGTTGGCGATGACCTCGTTGGCGTTCATGTTGGTCGAGGTGCCCGCCCCGCCCTGGATCATGTCGACCACGAACTGGTCGTGCAGCTTGCCGGCGATGATCTCGTCGCACGCCGCCACGATGGCCTTCGCCTGCGGGGCCGGCAAGACCCCCAGCTCGGCGTTGGCCTGGGCGGCCGCCTTCTTGACGAAGGCCAGGGCCCGCACGAAGTCGGGGAAGCGGGCCAGGGGGACCCCGGAGATCGGGAAGTTCTCGGTCGCCCGGAGCGTCTGGACGCCGTAGTAGACGGCGTCCGACAGCTCGCGCTCGCCGAGGAAGTCGTGCTCCTTGCGAGTGGCCATGCCTGCCTCCTTGTGGCCGGGGCCTCAGCCGAAGAGCGCCCGGGCGATCGCCAGGCCGACCGCCACGGCCACCGTCGTCGCCACGAGCCCCGGCATCATGAACGAGTGGTTGAGCACGTAGCGGCCGATGTGGGTGGTGCCCGACAGGTCGAAGTTCACGGCCGCGATCAGCGAGCCGTAGGTCGGGATGAAGAAGTAGCCGTTGACGGAGGGAAACACCGCCACGAGGAACTGCGGCGGGATGCCCAGCGCCACGCCGAGCGGCATGAGCGCGCGCGCCGTGGCCGCCTGGCTGTAGAGCAGCACCGAGGCGGCGAAGAGCCCGATGGCGAAGGTCCAGGGCGCCCGCTCCGTCAGGTGGCTGATGGCCGCCACGACGGCCTCCTTGTGGGCGGCGATGAAGCTGTCGCCCAGCCAGGCGAGGCCGAAGATGCCGATCACCGCCACCACGCCGGCGCGAAGGCAGGCGTGCGGGCGCTGTCCAATGCTGCTGTGCTGCGCAGCGCCCAGCGCGCGGCGGCGTTGCCCTGGAGGGCCGCCGTAATCGGCGCCGCTTGCAAAAACAGCACGCCCAGAAGAAATACTGCCAGTGGATAAAATTGTCGCATACGCGCTATTTTATACATTTTATCTTCAATTACTACTCACAAGATCATTATATATCCCTATCGATCTTTGTGCAATCATTTCGATATCATATTTATTTTTAATACGATTGACTGATTTACTAGATTCTTGTAAGTCAAATTTGTCGTCAAGTATGGCCTGTATACTTTCTCTAAATTGCGCAATATCTCCTTTTTGCGCCACAAATCCGGTGATGCCATGCTCTACAATCTCGCAGTTTCCACCCACATCATAACAAACCACCGGCGTGCCACAAGCAATGCTTTCAAGCAATGAGTTTGGTAAATTTTCGGCAATGGAAGGAAAAACAAAAATATCAGCGGCGTTGTAACATAATACCGATACAATCTCATCCGAGACCATTCCCATCGATTTCACCCGAAACCCTGGCAGTTGCGCCGCCAGATCCTGACCCCCCTTGCCCACCACCAGGAGCAGGAGATGCTCTCTCCAGGCGGGATCGAGACCTTGCAGGGCCTGCACCAGCAAAGGCATGCCCTTGCGAGCGTTGCTCAGCACCGGAGAGCTGATCATCAACACCTTGAGCTGGCGATCGATCCCCAACGCCTCCCGCGCAACGGCTTGGGGCAGCGGTTTGAACAGGGTGAGATCGATGCCGTTGGGGAGATGGATGGGGTCGAGATGATGCAGCAGCGGGCTTTGGCGTATTTTGTTCGCCATCCAGGCAGAGGGGCAGGCAATGGCCAGGCGCGGGCTGCGTTGGTAGAGGGAGCGTTTCAACCGCCACAGCCAGCGGGTCGTATCGAAGCGGATGGCGGGGTAATCGTGCAATTGCGGGCAAGCGCCGCAACCCTCCTGCCAGCGCTGGCACTCATCATAGGCCGCGACGGCGCAATGACCGGTCACGGCCCACAGATCGTGCATCGTCCACAGCACCGGCGTGGCGCGGCTGAGCCGGGGCAGGGCCAGGGGCGAGAAATAGCCGCCGTGGATGATATGCAAATGCACCACATCCGCGGCCCGGATCCACGGGTGGTCGGGCAAGGCCCAGGAGGCAGGATGCGCCAGATATTGCAGGCCCAGGGCGTCCAACGGCTCGCCCAGGCCCTGGCTGGCGGCCCGGCTGAGCTTGCTGCGCCCGAATAACTCGATCGTGGGATCGTCGGTGGTTTTGCGCCACACGAGCATGCGCGAGTCGTGGCCTGCCTGCCGCAGGGCTGTGTGCAGACGCCGGGCGGCGATAGGCCCGCCGCTGCCGTCATCCATTTTGCTGATGTGTACGATGCGCACTTAATTTTGGAAGTTGATGATTAAAGATTAAGGATTAAAGATGAAAGTATTGGTATGTGTTCAATAATCCGCTGAAAAAACCCTAAAGGTTTCTAAAACCTTTAGGGTTTGGCGTCAATTCATGAAATTCGTGGCTAAGAAATAAGCAGCAGCTCTTGCGCCGGCAGGCCTCAACAATTACACAGCTTCTGCATCTGCTCCAGGATGAAAGCGGCGCGTTGAGCATAGCGATGGGCAGAAAGAGTTTTTTCCTGGCCATTTTTAGCGATTTTCGCCCGTTCCTGTTCATGATCGATGAAATATTTAAGTTTATCCAAACAATCGGTTATGTGAGAATAAGTAACGATCTCTTGCCCAGGGATAAAAAGATCGGCGATGTCCTGCCTTTCGTCCGTGAGCAGGAGCGCGCCGCTGCCTGTGATCTCGTACATGCGCATGATGGCGGCGTAGGGGCCGGAGATCTCTGGATGGCTGTTCAAGGCGATGCGGGCGCGGCGATAGATGTCGTACATCTCCAGGCCGTAGACCGGCGGGCGCAGACAGCGGCGCAGCGACTCGCTCAGCCCGGACGGATCGACAGGGCCATCGAAGGACAGCCAGATGTCGACGAGGTCAGAATCGGCCAGCGCGTTCAGCCAGTGCAGGCGCTGGCGATGCTGTGTGGAGATGGAGCCGATGAATACGGCGTCGAAAGCAGTCTGAGCGTCGGCGCCGTATCGCGCCCGCACTCGCTGCAGAAAGATCGGCTCGAAAGCCAAAGGCAGATAAACGCTGCGTAAGCCGCAATCGTTGAAAAAGCGTTCATAATGCGGAAAAGCCGTAATGATCAGATCGAAAATATCAAAAAGATCGCTGTACGCGGGGAATCGGCTGGCCAGTTGGGCGATGACGACCCGGCAATGCTGCCGCGCCGCTTTCAGCACCGCCCCGGACAGGGGCGTCTGTAGTTGCACGAACAGGATGTCGGGCCGATAACGTTTCACCTGCTGCAGAAAGATCTCGGCTTGCAGGCGTTTGCGGTGCACCTGACTCGTGCCCCGCAGCGGGCGGGTGATCTGGCCCATGCGATCGACGGCCTCCAGCAGGCGCAATTGCCGTATGGCATCGCCCAGCCCATGCTCTTTCGCCCACTGCCGCTGCAGCGGCGCGGCGTTGACGATCAAGGTTTCGGCTTCGTGGCCCCACGCCCGGAAGTTGAGGGCGTAGGCGTCGCTCCAGCCCACGCTCTCGACCAGCAAGGCCTGCAACTGCTCTGCATAGGGCTGCGCCGCCAGCGCGGGCTGGGCGTCATAGAACTGCTGCAGAAACGGCCCGGGCAGGGTGGTGACGATCTGGATGCGATAGCTCATAGAGCAGGGGCCTGCCGTCTGGCTTTGTCTTCCGACCACCAGCGCCATCCCCGCGCAAACCAGAAGGGATGGCGGACTGCCTGCGCGGCCACGTACAGATAGGCCTGGCGCCCGCGGGCGCGGCGCAGTTTGCCATAGGCGCGGTACATCTGCCGCCAGAAAAAGGGGGGCATCTCCTCGGAGGTGAGGAAGCGAGCGAAATCAGGGTAATAGATCTGCGCCTCGCGCGGGTAGATCTCAGGATTTGACTGCTGTTTGGTATCGCCGTGCAGGACGCGCACCGAGAAAGGCTCGGCCACCGAGAGGGGCAGCAGCTGATGGAAGGGCAGGCGGATGGTAAATTCGGTGTCGAAGGTGTAGGGCAAGTCGACCCGGAACTCGCCCACACGCCGGAAACACTCGCTGCGCCAAAAACAGGCCGGTTGGTACGTGGGCCAACGGTCGATCCAATCCGCGCGGTGCGCGGGCAGGGGGGGAATGTGCCGGGTGTGCAGGAAGCGGCCGTCGCCATCTTCGTAGCGGATGACGCCGCTGATCCAGCCCGCTTCGGGATGCGCGGCCAGCAACTGGGCCACACGCCGCAGCGCGCCGGGCAAGTAGAAGTCGTCGCTGTTGATGAAGGCGATGATATCGCCGGTGCAGCGCTGCAGGCCCTTGTTCAAGGCGTCGGCCTGGTTTTTGTCCGGCTCGCTCACCCAATAGGTGATGAAATCGGCGTATTTGTCGATGATATCGAGGGTGCCGTCTTTAGAGCCGCCATCGATGATCACATATTCCAGGTTGGGATAGTGCTGTAACAAGACCGAACGGATGGTTTTTTCCAGGAAATCGGCGCGATTGAAGGAGGGGGTGATGATGCTGAATTTGGGCCAGGCGTTCAGGCGGGAACGCTGGGCAGCGAGGGCGCCATCCTCGGTCCACGGCCAGCCAGATTTGTTTGGCGGGGGGGAGGGCAGGGTGCTGAATTCGGGGGCAGTCATTTCGCCGGGGTTCTCCTTTGGGACAGATCAATAGTGGTTGACAACCGCATCTTTGCCGCCGCCGCTGATCATCTGTTCGTAAATCCAGGCGTAGGTTTTCTCCATGCCCTGGTGCAGGGGGATGGCCGGCTCCCACCCCAAAAGCTCGCGGATTAAGGCGTTGTCGCTGCTGCGCCCGCGCACACCTTTGGGCGCGTCGAGGATGTAGCGCCGCCGCAAACGCACGCCGGCAATCTCCTCCACGATGTCCACGAGTTGGTTGATCGAGACCATCTCGGCGCTGCCCAGGTTGATCGGCTGGCGGATCTCGCTTTGCATGATGGCTTGGGCACCGTACAAACAATCGTCGATGTACATGAAGCTGCGCGTCTGCAAGCCATCCCCCCAGATCTCGATCGCATCGGCGCCGGAGAGTTTGGCCGCAATGATTTTGCGGCAGATGGCCGCCGGGGCTTTTTCACGCCCGCCATCGAACGTGCCGTGCGGGCCATAGACGTTGTGAAAGCGCGCTACACGCGTTTCCAGGCCAAAATCTTCCCGAAAATGGCGGCACATCCGTTCGCTGAATAGCTTTTCCCAGCCATAGCCATCTTCCGGGTCTGCGGGATACGCATCCTCTTCCTGCAGGCCGGGATTTTCGGTGGCCTGTTGCTTGTAGCCCGGATAAACACAGGCGGAGGATGAAAAGAAAAAGCGTGTAGCGCCGCAATCGCGGGCGGCAACCAGCATATGCGTATTGATAAGCACAGATAACATGCATAAAGCTTTATTGTTCTCGATAAATCCCATCCCCCCCATATCGGCAGCAAAATTATAAATCCACTCACAGCCATTGGCTGCCTGATAGCAGTTGGCTTTCTCGCGCAGATCGAGGGTGAGATTCTCGGCCGCGGCAAAACGTTGATACCATTGCCACTGCGGTTTGATATCGACGGCGCGTACCTGGTATCCCTGTTGTAGCAGCGCCGCCGTCATGTGGCCGCCGATGAATCCACCGGCGCCGGTGATGAGCACTTTGGTTGGCTGGGACATCAAAAGCATCTCCTTGAGATCAGAAATTTACCGGTCATCAGCAAAAAAACACGCACGCGGGGGACGACCTGGAATTGCATACAGGCAAAGGCTTGCCTGGGCAGAGATTCTGCCCGGTCAGATGCTGCGCAGGCGCAGGGCAAGCTGCCGGTAGCGGCTGCGCAGGGCGTTGCGCCATTGCAGGCGCCGCACGTCCACGGCAAAACGGGCGCCGCCCCGCGCCACAGCTTGATCGAGACGGGCCGCAGCCTGTTCGTACAGTTGTATGTCGAACTGATTCAACTCCTCCAGCAGACGCCAGGCCGCGGGCGGCACGTCGGCGGAGGGGGGGCGGTTGGCGCCGATGTTCTGGCGACGATACGCGCCAATCCGCCAGCCGTAGCGCTGTTTGAGCAGCACCAGGGTCTCATCGAACCGTTCGGTCAGGCCCACGAGGTCGAAAGCGGCAGCGATGTTGGCTTCGGCCTGGGCCAGCATGGCGGCGGTGCATTGCCCGTAAGGCGTTTCCTCCGCCGCGGCCAGCGCCCGCACCTGGCCATTGTCCACAATGCGGGAGACGCCGGCCTCGACGAAGGCCTGCAAATCCATCTTCCCGCCTGCCACCGCGGCGTGATGGGTGTGATGCGGGCTGCGCAGGATGTGATAGTAATGGGAAATCGCCCGTTCGACCGGGTGTCGCAGCAGGGTGAAATAGGTGGCCGGTTGCGGCAGCCAGGCGTGCAAGCCAAAAGCCATGTGTCCCTTCAGCACCTGCAAGCGCGCCCGCGTGGCTGCGGGCAAGGCCTTGAATTCGGCGATCGACTGCGGCACGCGCTGGCCGTCGATGGTGAAGATGCGGTCGGGCGGGTACTGGCGTTCGATGATGGTGTGCATCGTGGTGCCGCCCGATTTGGGGATGTGCAGGAAGATGATGGCGGGGCGTTCGGACGAGGTATTCATGCCGTCGAAGGCTCTCCCACAAGCTCGTGATAGATGGCGCTGAGTTGACGCGCCGTGGTCTGCCAGGAATAGGAGGCGGCGTGTTGCTGCGCCGCGTCCTGCCGCAGTTGCTCGCGGCCCTGGGCGAGCGCGGCGTCCAAGGCTCGCCGCAAGTCGGCGGCGTCCTGCGCGGCGAAATAGAAGGGATGATCGCCCGCCACACCGCGGGTGGTGGGGATATCCGAAGCGACGACGGGACAACCGCAGGCCATCGCCTCCAGCGGGGGGAGGCCGAACCCCTCGAAAAGGGAGGGATAGACGAAGGCGGCCGCGGCGTTGTAAAGCTGGCAGAGGGCGGCGTCATCGGCAAAGGCATAGTGGCGCACCTGGTCGGCCAGGCCCAGCGCCTGCACGCGCGCCCACTCTGCGGCATCCCAAGGTCGTCCCACCACAGCCAGATCGAGGTCCGCCCGGCCCGGCCAGGCGGCGTAGGCTGTCAGCAGCAGGGCAAAATTCTTGTAAGCCGAGCGTTCGCCCACATACAACAGATAGGGGCGGGGGGGCGCCAGGGTTGGGATCCTCTCCTCTTTTGCCAACACGCGAAAGTGAGAGCCGGGGGCCAGGGTGATCAACCGTGTCTTGGCCAGGGGCAGGCCGTAGAACGCGCAGACATCCTGCTGCGTGGTGGGCGAATTGCAGATCACGATGTCGGCCTGCAAGGCGCAGGCGCGTTTGCGGCGGCGCACCAGTTCATGGCGCGGCTGAACGAACATCTCGGCATAGCGCTCTTCCATCAAATCATGAAAGATCACGGCAAAAAGGCCCTGCCAGGCCGCCGGGGGCGTGCTGTAATAGGAAGCCTGCCACACAGCCCCGGCGGCAGGGCCGGCCAGGCGCACCCGCGCCCGCTGTTTGAGCGCCATCGCGGCCGGGCGAAACAGGCGGCCGGGCCTGAGCCACCATTCGTAGCGTGGGATCGCCCGGTGCAGGATCTGCGCATGCCTGGGCAAGGGCTGCCGCAGCGCGCCATCGGTGAGGATGACCGCGGTCAGGCCGGGATCGGCGTCGCACAGCCGCGGCAATGTCTCGATAAAGATGCGGGAGATGCCGCCCTTGGTCTGGCGGGTGAAGATCTCGCCATCGACGACCAGGCGCATCACAGGCCCTCCGGCCCGGCCTGCGCGATCTGCTCGGCGGGATAGACAAAGGCAGCGCCTGTGAGGATGCCATCGCAGATCCGATCCAGGCCGGGATCAGCGCCAGGTTGCAAGGCAGCAAGGGAAGTCAGATTCACACGCAGCGGCGGCCAGCCAGCAAGAGGCTCCATCGCCGACACCGGGATCATGCGCCGGAAGAAGAAATGATAGGCGTATTTGCGGGCGCGTTGCGTCGTCGCCTCATCCAGGCGGCTTTGCAGGGGCAGGCGATCGAGCATCTGGAAATAGGTTTCGGCGTTGGGCGCGTCCATCGTCACGCCTTTGTTGCGGATCCAGGCCTCGCCGGCGACGATGACGGGGATGCCAAAGCTGGTCAGTTCCACGCCGGTTTTGGTGCCGTAGATGATCACGGTGTCGCATTTGAGCATGACGGCATAGGTGCTGATCTGGCTTTCGGGGGGGATGACGAAGACGTTGGCGGGCAGGTCGGGGAAAGCGCGGGCGATCTCGTCGGCGATCTTCTGGCGCGAGGGCACGGTGCCGCGGATTTCGGCGGGGTGAATGCGGATGACGAGTTGCAGGTCGGGCCGATCGGCGAAAAAGGCGATGGTGCGCAGCACCCAATCCAACATGTTGGGAAAGGCGTTGGCCGGGTAGTGCAGTTGCGCATCCCACATGACGTTGGTGAGCAGGCCGATGACCGGTTTGCTCAGGTCCACCCCCAACTCGGCTACGATTTCGCCCAGATCTTCCTGCGGATGCTCGTGGAACCACACCCAGTCGTTCGTGCCATACCAACGGCTGACCAGGTAGTCCATCGTCTGCCGCTCCATTTCCGGCGTCCACGGCAGATCTTGCCAAACCGAGGTCGGCTCGGTCATCAGGGTATGATGGTAGGTATCGCCGTGGCTGAAGATGAAACAGTGCTTGCGATAGGCCGTGTTCCAGTTGATCACGCGCACGCCCTGCTGCCTCGCCGTCTCACCGATCAGGCCCTGGGGGACATAAATGCCGTGGTGAAAGCAAGCGGCGGTGAAATCGTGTTGATCGAACAGACGCTGCGCGGCCCGTGTGGCGAGGAGAGCGGCCTGGAGATAGCGCCGCAGGATAGCTTCGCCCTCCGGTTCTGTGCGCAGATCGCCGCGGGCGAAATAGCGCAATGCCCCGGCCAGGGCATGCTCGCCCACGGCCAGATGATCGAGCCGGAAGGCGGGGATATCGGCGATGGCGATAGATTCGGCTATCCCCCTGGCCTCATCCTGTGCGGCGGCGCTGACCAGATCGCTGTAACGATGGAGGGGAAGCCCCAGCGGTTCGAAGATCGCCCGGCCTTGGCCCCAGCAGCGGGCGCACAGATGGGACTGCGGCCCCTCTGTCACGAAGCGGGCATGGTGTTCGGGCTTGCGCAGGGTGGCCAACATGCAGGCGGGCAGGAAGGCGTCGCACAAGAGCAGGTGCACCTCGGCCCCGCGCAGGGTCAGGGCCACGGCCAGCAGGCTTTCCACGGGCGTGACGCCATCGTGGCCGCCCAGGCTGGTGGCCAGCAGGACTTTGGGGCCCCCCATCGCGGCGGCCCGCGCGGCTTCCCAGGCATCCCAATCGGCGGCGAGAAGTTGACGCCAATCGGTGGCGGGAAGAAGGGGTTTTTGCGGTTGCCGGCGCCAGTGATGCAGAAGTTGCGCTGCCGATCGTTTCAGATTTTGGAGCATGAAGAGCTAAATCGAAAACGCAACGTAAGGGTTCACATTGCTGCAAAATCGGCTCATGCAAAGGCGCAACAAAATCATGGACAAAAAAGACTTCATTGATTTTGCAGCGCGCTTTGCAAAACTTCTGTGATCCAATTGTTCAGGCTTTTATTCCTCAACTTTGCCTGAATATAGGCTCTTCGATGCAATTCGACGGGCAAACGCACAACGAATTTACCAGAAAACGGTTTTTCTGGCGATTCTCCTCGTTGTGCGCAAAAATCAAGATAATCATCCACCGATTCTCGAAATGCCTGTTGAATTTCGGCAACGGTTGTACCTTCAAAAGTAATCACATCACGGACATTAATAACTTCGCCGTACAAAATGCTCGCTTTATCATCAATTGTAATTTTACCGATATAGCCTTTATATTCCATCATGGCTTAACTCCTGCCGCTTCCAGAAACCTGCGGACAGATTTGACTGCGCCTTTGTTTGTTTCCTTGTGCGGATGGGGACGGTGAAATACAGCGCGAACGCCTTTTAGGGCAACCCGCACGCGTGAGCCGCTACCTTCTGAGATTTCAGCGCCTAAAGCGATGAACAGGGCTTCGACATCTTGCCAGGCGATATTGGCTCGCTCGGGCTTTTCGAAAATAGCTTCCAGAGTTTTGCGGTGTTTGCTGTCCACGATGTAATAATATCAGAAAGTGATACTGTTATCAAGGAACTCTTTTCCCCATTTCTCAAGACCGCATTTTGGAGCGAAGCCAGCTAACTGCGGTTCAGGCGCGCGCGGTGATGATCAAGCCCAGACAGACGATGGCCACCCCCGCCCAGCGGCCTAACGAGACCTGCTCGGCAAAAAAGACGCCGGAGAGGGCGAGGACGAGGACAATCGCCAGGGCCATGAAGGGGTAGGCAAAGCTGATATCGCTGCGCGAGACGGCGCCCATCCACAAAACCGCGGCGATGACCGCAGACGCCAACCCAAACACAACTTTCCAGTTGGTGAACGCCGCCCACAAGAATGCGGACAGGGCCTTCGGATCAGGGGGAACGGCGCCGACCTCGATCATGCCGGCCTTGAGCGATAATTGGCCCAGGACGGTGAAGAGAATGGTGCCGGCGATGAAAAGATAGACAAGCATAGATTTTTTCACGAGAAAAGCCGGTTAAACCGCCGTGAACGTGGTCACGGCTTCGATCACCCGCATCTGTTCGGCGGCAGTGAGGGCAGTGTAGAAGGGCAACCGCAGCAGGCGGTCGCTGACATCTTCCGTCACCGGGCAATCGCCGGGCTGGCCGCCAAAGCGCCGACCCATATCGGAGAGATGCAGCGGCAGATAGTGAAAGACGCTGAGGATGCCCTGCGCTTTGAGATGATCGATCAGGCGCTGGCGGGCATCGAGGGAAGGCAGGAGCAGATAGTACATGTGATAGGCCTGTTCGCAGTCGGCAGGGATGATGGGTCGCCGGATACCCTGCCCCTGACACCAGCCCTCCAGACATTCATCGTAGCATTCCCAAATCTGGCGGCGACGCGCCTGGATGGCCTGGCGTTGTTCCAGTTGCGCCAGCAGAAACGCCGCCAGCAGATCCGAAGGCAGATAGCTGGAGCCGATGTCCACCCAGGTGTATTTATCGACCTGGCCGCGGAAGAAACGGCTGCGATTGGTGCCCTTTTCGCGGATGATCTCGGCCCGCTCAATGTAGCGGGGATCGTTGATCAAAAGGGCGCCGCCTTCGCCGCAGGTAAAATTCTTGGTCTCGTGAAAGCTTTGTGTGGCCAGCGCCCCAAATGTGCCCAGATAGCGGTCTTTGTATTTGCCGAACAGGCCGTGAGCGTTGTCTTCGATCACGGGGATGCCGTGGCGATTGGCGATGGTCATGATGGCGTCCATGGCGCAGCCCACGCCGGCGTAATGCACCACGACAATAGCCCTGGTGCGGGGCGTGATCAGCGCTTCCAGCCGGGTCTCATCCAGGTTGAGCGTGTCGGGCCGGATGTCGGCAAAGACAGGCCGGGCCCCGCGCAGCACATAAGCGTTGATTGAAGACACGAAGGTGAAGGAGGGGACGATCACCTCATCGCCCGGCTGCAAGTCGAGTAGCAGGGCGGTCATCTCCAGGGCGTGGGTGCAAGATGTGGTGAGCAAGGCCTTGGGCACGCCTAACGCGGTCTCGATCAGGGAATGGCAGGCCTTGGTGAAGGAGCCATCGCCGGAGAGATGGCCATTGGCCACCGCCGCGGCCATGTATGACGCCTCATTGCCGGCGAAACTGGGGCAGTTGAAAGGAATGGCGTAATCAGTCATATAATGATAGCAATCTACAAAATCAGAACCATTTGTGATACCAAAGCTGAACCTGCGCAGTACGCAAACCAAATTTCTGATAGAGTTGCTGTGATGCGATATTTCGTCCTTGTGTGACGACTCGCAATTCATGCACGTTTTGCCTGCGAAAGATGCGAATACCTTGATCAAGCAGCGCCGCGCCGATGCCGCGCCCGTGCGCAGCCGGGGCCACGGCCATCAACGAAATCTGTCCAATGCCCTGACTGGCATGAGAGGTAATGGCAAGATATCCCACAGCCCGTCCGGTGCATTCGGCCACCAGCACCTGGTCGGGGCTGTCGCGGCGCAGGCTTTTGGCGATCCAGGTGTCGTAGAGCGCCTGACAACGTTCGCGCGGGAAATGCTGATCCTGATAAAAACGCGAATCTGTAAATTGATCTCTGCCCATTTCCTGCAATTGCGTTAAATCAGTTTCTGTACTCGTACGGACAACGATATCGTCACTCATTTTAGAAAGCAAAATAGCTTTTTCACTGGCGCAATTCAAAGTTACGCGGATATCAACCAAATGATAACCTGCCTGCTCTGCTGTGCAAACGGTAACATCGTCATCACAGGCAGCAAGGAAGTACAAACAAGCGATATCCTGCGCTGCGCACCAGTTAGCGATGTCATTTTGCCGTTCTGGTGTCAGATAATGACCTTGCACGCGGGCGATGCGCAAACCGAAAAAGTCGCTGTCCCAGGCCAGAAAGGTGCAGGGGGAGGTCATGGCCGGTTGTTCTCCGCCATCGCGGGGTGGGCGTGTTCTCGGATCGCATAGGAGGGCTTATCCATCGTGCGCGAGTACATGCGGGCCAGATACTCGCCCATGATGCCGAGGGCAAAGAGTTGAGCGCCGGCAAAGATGGTGATGACCGAAGCCAGGAAGGGGAAGCCGGGCACGCTGTAACCGAGGATCAAATAGCGACCGAGCACCCAAACCAGGACGCCAATGCCGAAGAGGGTGAAACCGAAGCCGATCAGGCTGGCCAATTGCAGCGGCCAGGTGCTGAAACCGGTCATCATGTTCAAGGCCAGGGTGACCAGCTTGCGAAACGTGTAATTGGACACACCCATCCGCCGCGGATCGTGCTGCACAGTAACGGCCGCAAAACGGGTGGTGCCCCAGGTGAGCAGGACATCAATCGAGACAAAGGCGCTGCGATAGCTTGCGAATGCCTCGCGCACCTGGGTGCGGAAGGCGCGGAAAGCGCTGACTTTGCGCGCGGTCTCGGCGCCCATGGCGCCTTGCAGCGCCAGTTTTGTGATGGTCGAAGCCATATCCCGCCAGAGGCCGTGCTGTTGTTTCTGCGGCGTGCCATACACCACATCGAAACCCTCGTCCAGCTTGGCCAACAGCTTGGGGATCTCTTCCGGCGGGTTTTGCAGATCGTCGTCGAGGGTGATGATGATGTCGTGGTGCGCCGCCCGGATGCCGCAGAGCAGGGCGTTGTGCTGCCCGTAATTCCGCATCAGGTTGATGCCGCGCACGTGCGGGTGCGTTTCCACCAGCGCCTCGATCACTTCCCACGACCGGTCGCGACTGCCGTCGTTGACCAGGATGATCTCGTAGTCTCGCTCCAACCCGGTCAGCGCCGGTTCGAGGCGCTCGATCAACAGCGGTAGTGATCCTTCGCTATTGTAGACGGGGACGACGATCGAGAGCGAGTTCATCGCTAGGGTTGCCAATTGGGGAAGGGCTTGCGCTCGCGCAGATCGGCTTGTTCCAGGGCAGCGGTCTGGGCGAGGAAAAAGGCCGGGTCTGGATGGGTTACCCGGTACAGACGCAAGTCCTGCGTTTCTTGCAGCAACTCGCCGCGCCCGCTGCCGGCCATATAATCGTGCGCCGCTGCCGTGAGCAGATAGTCGGGGGCAACCTCCAGGCGATGCGTCCACAGATTTTGGTACTCGACGCTGTTGTCGATGATCAGGCCCGATTGGTATTGGGCGGGATGGCCGCGCAAAACCTGCATCACGTAATAGGGGAAGACCCAGTCTTGATCCCGTGGGACATGGATCATCAGGATGCCGGGCTGGTCATCGAGCGCCCTCAGGATTGGCGATAGATCGAAGTCATGTGCAGTTTTGGCCGTCCGACCCCGCCGGAACACGCCGCCAGCAAAGGAATTGTATGGCAAAAGGGCGCCAATCAGTACTGCCGCGACCAGCCATAGGCTCACAAACTGCATCAGCATGGTCTTCCGTGGTGACTGCACCAACCGGGAACCGACGTCGTAGGCAGCGACAAGGAAGACCAACAGGAAGTACGGATATGTATAGGTGAAGGCCTTCCCCGCCGCTTTGGCATTTCCGTCAATCATAAACAGAGCGAAAACGACGGCGCCGCCTGTCGCAATCGAGAGCAACACCCGGCGGTCTGAATTCAACTGCCCACCTCTACCCTGCCACAGCCAATAGACCGCCAGTGCCACGAGCGCCAATCCGACCGCCTGCAACAGCAGGGTCATCAGCAAGAAGAGCCTGGGAGCAGCAGGGGCAAACAGCGTCCGCGCAGGCAGAGAGAGCAAAGCGCCAAGGCCATCGGTCAGAATCACCTGAATTGTGGCGGGATTGATTTTGCGCTGCGCTTCCAGCACATCCGGCCCCGCCGCCAGACTACGGTAGTGATATGCCAACTGTCCGACGATGAATACAATCAGGATCGAAGTCGCAGCCGTGGCGAAATAGGTGATGAAGTAGGCCTTGTAGCGTCGCTGGAACAGATGAAAACCGCCGAGTACCAGCAAGCCACCCACAAACACCACCATCACCGGAAAATAGATCGTGGTCAGAGCGGCTAATGAAATCGCCAACAGGATGAGGGGGCCAGCACGACGACCAAGTTCCGCTCGCTCCAGCATCATCCAGGCGAAAACGGCCAGGGCCAGGACAGGAACCGTGCTTAGTTCGTAACTGGCATCCATCTCGAGCACCTGTCTAGCCCAAAACCCCAAAGCGACTGTCGCCCCTGCCAGGGCCAGCCATGGTCGCCGCACCCGCAACAGGCGTGCAATAGCCATCACAACAGGCACGGCGGCAGCCAACAATAGCAGATGAAAAGCGTAATAGAACTGATAGATGGGTGTGCCGCCCAATTCGGCCAGCCAGGCCAGCACTGTCAGATGATTGATCGATGCGGGGCGGGCGAGTACGCGAGCGGCCAGAAGGGAGGTTGGTGAAGCCTCGGCCAGGCGCGCCACATTCGCGAGATTGGCTTTGCTGAGTTCCAGGCCCTGTTCCACCACTTCCCAATCGACCGTGCGCGCGGTCTCTGCCAATGACATGTAAAAGAAAGCATCGCTGGCGTTAGAACGAAACGCCGTATATTGGATACCTTTCACAAGCAACGGACTGACGAGGACGCCGACGATCAGGGCATACCATGCCAGCCACTTCAGCGGCCACCGCCAGCCGATAAGCTGCCGCAGAAAGCCCTGACGCCATGCCAAAGCCAGGCTGGCGATTATCAACACCGCCGCGACCGGCCACGCCCACACCCGCGCCGGCCCCCAAAACAGGACAAGTGAAAAGCCGATGATGTCTAACAGGGCCAGGCCGAACGCCGGCGCAACCGCTACGGCCAGGGCAGGCCGCGCTTGTCCGCGCGGGAAGAAGAGTGTGGCCGGCCCCAGGCCAATGGCCCAGACCACGATCAGGCCCACCAGCAAAGCCAAAACAGGTGGGATTAACAACGCGTCGCCTCCATACGGTTTAGGATGTGCGCCATGCCAACACCTGATTCATCCATGCCAATCGCCGGCGATCCCAGGCGAACCGCCAGCCTGCGGCTTGTTTGGCCGCGGCCAGACGCCGGCACGCGTAATCGTACAATCGCTGATCCAACTGGTTGTAGGCGGCCAAGGCCTCCAGCACCTCCTCAGAAAGTTCTTCGCGGCGCACCTGATGTTTGCTCACGTTCACAGGCTTGTAGACCGGCAACCGCCAACCCAGCGCCTGCCGCATCAGCAAAATCGAGTCATCGAACGCTTCCACCAGGCCCACGGCGATGAACCGCTCCTCCAGCCGCTGCAAGGCCAACGCCAGCATCTCCTCCGTGCATTCGCCAAAAGGCGCGTCCTCCGCCGCGGCCAGATAGCGCAGTTGGCCATTATCGATCCCCTTCGACACGCGTTCGCGCACAAAGCCGGCCAATCCCAAAGCATTGGCCGCGGCATGATGGGTGTGATGGGGATTGTCGCGAATGAAACGATAGTAGGAAATGGCCCGCGCTGCCGGCTGGCGCAGCATGGTCACATACAGCACAGGCCGATCCGTATGCTCGTGCAGGCCGTAGGCGAAATGCCCCTGTACCACCCGCAATCGGGCTTGTTCCGCCGCGGTCAGGCGAGTGAAAGCCTGATAGGGATCCGGATCCTGCCGGTTGGTGGTGCAGACCTCTTCCGGACGGTATTGGCGGCGAATGATCGCCCGCAAAGTTCTCCCCGCCGTCTTGGGGATGTGCATGAAGATGATCAGAGGATGCGACATCGAAACCTTAGCGCGCGGCGCGGGAGGAGCGCCATCCCAACTGCTTCTTTGCCCGGATCGCCGCCTGCAAAGGCAACGTCTGATAATAATAAAGCCGGTTCATAAGCGAAAATCGCCTCATGTCATTTTCCATAATTTCCGCATTTTCAGCGAGTATCTGCTGAAAATTTCGCTGAACGCGGGCATAAAGCGCACTATCATAGACATTGCGCTGGCGAATGACGCTGAGCGTCGCCTCTGTCACCTGCTCGCCGGCCGGTCGATCCTTGGTGACGTTGCGCTTGAAATAAAGGGGCCAATGCTTCCAGCCCAAACGGCGGCGCATCAAACACAACGATTCATCGAACTGCTCGGAGAGGCCGGCCAGGGCGAAATGGGCGTTCAGATTCATTTCCGCCTGCTGCAACATGTCGGGCAGGGGCGCATCGGATGCCGCGTCCACCCCGGCCAGGAGTCTTGTCTGGCCATTGTCCACCTCGGTGGTCAGGCCAGAGGTGACATAATCGTGCAAAGACATGCCAGCGCCTGCCACAGCCTGGTGCAGATAGTGATGCGGCGTGCGCAGAATGAAGTGATAATGCGAGAGGATCCGCTCCACCGGGTCGCGCAGCAGTGTGATGTAGCGGGCAGGATGGGGCAAAAAAGCGTGCAGGCCAAAGGGCATGTGTCCCATCAGCAACCGCACCTGCGCCCGTTCTGCCAGGGGCAGGGCCTTGAATTCCGCCACCGCCGCGGCCACGCGGCCGCCGTCGATCATGCGGGTGTGCTGCCGGCTATACTCCCGTCGCAAAATCGTATAAAGGGTGGTGCCGGCGGCCTTGGGGATGTGTAGGAAAATCAGCGCGGGCCGCGCGTCCTGCTGCGGCGTTCTTCCAGTCATGACTCTCTCCCATCCTTGCCCCACACCCGCTTTCGCCAGAAAGACTTGGCGATGGCGACCGATCGCGTTGCCTGCGCCCTGGTCAGCAGCTGCAGCCGGCCCGCCGCCGAGTAACTGGTGAGCCGGCGCAAGGCTGCGGTCAGCGCCTCGGCGTCGGTCGTGTGCTGGCCATACTCGGCGTGGCTGAGACAGCGGATCTCGTTGACATTGCCGGCAGGCTGAGGCAGCGCCGGGTGGTTGAGAACGATCCGCGCTTTCGTCTCCAGGGTGCGGCGGTCGATGACGGCCAGATGCCCCCGGCTGTGCGTGCGCAGCGCCCGCTCCACCCGATCCGAATAGCCGACGATGAAGGCCCGATCGAGCATGGACAGGCCTTTGGTGTGGCCGGGGAAGCGTAATTCTCGCTCGATCCGCCCGCTGCGGACATCCACCGTCACGACCTTACCCACTTCCGAGGCGTTGTAGACCAGGCGTTGGCGGTCGACGAAGAGATTGTGACAGCCCATATGCCGCAGGAAGCCGCGATGCAGCAGTTCGATCTGCGTGCGCCCGTGCAGTTGCAGGATGGCAATCTGCGAAGGCCGGCGGCCGCGGCCATGCAACAGACACGCCACCCGCCCCGATCCGAGGGGGAAGACGGAGTTGATGTGATCGATGTCTTCCTCTTTGCCGCCGAAATGGTAGCGGCCCAGCACGGCGCCATCTGCATCGGCCCACACCAGGCTGTTGCGGCCGGTGTTGGCGAAGAAAAGCAGGCCCTCATGCTGCGCGATCTGGTGGATCTCGCCAAATTCCTCGCCCAACAGGCGCTCGCCGGCAGCCAGATAGCCCCCGCCACGCGCCCCATCTGGTTGATAGAGGGTCAGCAATTCCCCGCGGCCTTTGGCGATGAAACGATCCCCGTTGGCCGCGGGCAAGGCAATGCCATAGTGATGCCCACGCGCCAGCACGTGCAGATTCTGCAAACGCCACTGCGCGTCTGTTTCGATCGCTAGCAGAAAAGAATGCGTGGCAACGACGAATCGGTGGTTCTCGCTCATGTTGCCGCCGGGTTGGCGCCAGGATCAGGCCGCGGGCGCGGGTTGATCCACAGCCTGCAAGATCTGTCCGGCCAGGGAAGCGCCGTCCAGGGCATGGAAACCCAGCGCCTCCCAGGGCGCGCCGCAGGCAGGATAGCCGGTCACGGCAAAGCGTTTGAAGGTGAAGGCCGCGCCCCCTTTCACGTCGATGAGGGCAGTCAGCAGGGTATCGGCCAGCCCGCCGCGGTCGGCGTGGTCTTCGAGCACGAATAGGGCGTCGTGAGCGGCGACGAGTTCCCCCAGCCAGGCCCGATCTACCCGATTCAGCCAGGGCATGTTGACGACTTGCAGGGCAAAGCCCCGCGCCTGCAACAATTCCGCCGCCAGCAGCGCCTCGTGCACCATGATCGGGCCGTAGGCAAAGAGGAGGGCATCGCCCCCCGTGGTGAGCGGGCAGCCCCGGCCAGGCGCGGGCCGGTAGGCCGGCGGCAAAGTAATCGCCCGCGGCGAGGGGCCAATCGCCAGGCGGATGGCGCAATTCTCGGTCGCTTCCTGCACGCAATAGTCCACCAGCATCCTGGTTTCGGCGGGATTGCAGGGCTGCAACAAGATCATATTGGGCAGCGCCGCCAGCAGCGAGATATCGCGCAGGCTCTGATGCGATTTGCCCGGCCCGGCCGGGATCAGCCCGGCGTAGTGCAGGGCGTAGATGATCTTGGTCTGCTCGCTGGCGTTGTTGTAGATCTGCTCGTTCGCTCGCGCGGCCAGAAAACTGGCAAAGGAGTTGACCACGGGCAGCAGCCCCATGCGCGCCAGCCCGCCGGCCATGCTCACCATGTCCTGTTCGGCGATGCCATTCTGGATGAAGCGGTCAGGATAGGCCAATTCGAACTCGCGAATGCGGCAATCCGCGGCCAAATCCGCGTCGAGCACGACCAGATCGGGCCGCTGCGGCGCCAGCGCCATCAAAGCCTTGCCATAGGCCTCGACCACATACTCCGCCGAGGCTTTCAGCGATTTGCCCGCGTCCGCGCCCTTGCTGACCGGTTCGCCCAGGGCGTTGCGCGGGGAGGAGGGCACGGGCGCGTCTTCCGTCGCCACGGGCTGCAAGTCCAATGCGTCCAGTCCCCAGGCGGCCAACCGCGCGTTCACACGGTCGCTGATCTCGGCGTGGGCAGTGTGGAAGTCAGCGTCAGCAGGCGCGCCGGCGTGCCAGCGATAGTAGCCGCCGGCATCTTGCAAGGCCCGCGGATGTTCCATGAAGGAAACGCCTCGCCCTTTGATCGTGTCGGCAATCAGGATGCCGGGACGTTTTGCATCAGCGGCCAGTTCGGCCAAAGCAGCTTCGATCTGGCGGAAATCGTGCCCATCGCAACGCTGTACATGCCAACCGAAAACGGAGAATTTTCGCGCCAAATCGCCCAGATCGACGATCTCATGAACAGGTTTGTCTGATTGTACTTTATTATGATCAACAATGAGCGTGAGGTTGCTGACGCCCTGCTGCACGGTGGATTGCAACGCCTCGTAGTTCTGGCCCTCTTGCAGCTCGCCATCCCCCAGCATGACGAAAACCCGGCCGCCGTGCCCGCGCAGTCGTTTGGCCCAGGCCATGCCCCGCCCTTTGGAGATGCCCATGCCCAGCGAGCCAGAGTTGGCCTCGATGCCGGGGGCGGCGATGTCGGGGTGGCCATCCAGGCCGCCAAAGCGCCGCAGTTTCAGCAGTTTCTCCTCTGGCAGCACACCCAGCGAGTAGAGCAGGGCGTAGAGGCCGGGCACATCGTGGCCTTTGGACGAGAAGTAGATGTCGCGGTTGGGGTCGGCGTGGCCCACTTGCAGCGTGTTCATCTCTTCGTAATACAGCCAGGTGACCAGGTCTAGGGCGCTGAAACTGGAGCCGAGGTGGCCGGAGCCGGCGCGTTTGACCGCGGTCAGGGCATTGGCGCGGCACATATCCGCGATGATTTGGGCGCGCTGATATGGATCGGACAACTGGCGCCGAATGCGGATGAATTCCGGGCGGGGGATGAGGTGGAGGTGCATGAAAGAAGGGAAAGGGAGAGAATGACCGCGGTCAGAGAGCCGGCGTCAGAGCAGCAACAGGGGCAGCCACAAGTGATGGGGAATCGGCGTCGGCGTGGGGGTGAGGGTGGGTTTGGCGGTGGGCGTCGGCGTGGGCGTCGGCGTGTCTGTGGCAGCAGCGGTGGCCGTGGGCGTGGCCGTTGCCGCGGGCGTAGGCGTCGGCGTGCCCGTGGGAGTAGCCGTCGCCGTGGGCGTCGGCGTGTCCGTGGCGGTCGCCGTGAAGGTGACGGTCGCCGTGGGCGTGGGCGTCGGCGTCGGCGTGGCCGTTGCCGTTGCCGTCGGTGTGGACGTGGATGTGGGCGTGGACGTGGATGTGGGCGTGGACGTCAGGGTCGGCGTGGGGGTGGGGCTGGGGCTGGGCGTCAGGGTCGGCGTGGGCGTGGGATCATCGAGATAGAGTTCGCTCCAATGCACCACCGGGCTGGGCGCCAGCCATTCCACGGCGTTGGACGCCACAATCTCACCATTCTCCGACCAAATGCCGGTCACAACCAGGCCGGGCGCGTTCTCCACCTCCACCCGCATGATCGGGTAGACCCACGGTTGCACTGCCAGCAGGCTCCAATAGCCAGAAGGCTGGCTGCTGGCGCTGCGCAGCAACAGGCCTGGCGGCGCTTCCCCCTCGGCGCGGCCATACAGATGCACCTGCACGCCGGCCAGGGGCTGCGCCGTGGCCCGGGGCAGGCCCTCGTAGGCATAGCCCCAGAAACGCCAGGCCAGCGCCGGGGTGGGGGTAAGAGTCGGCGTGAGTGTGGCAGTGGGCGTGCGTGTCGGGGTGGGGGTATGGGTTGGCGTGGGAGTATGGGTGGGTGTGGGCGTGGGCGTGCGTGTGGGTGTGTGTGTGGGCGTGGGCGTGCGTGTCGGGGTGGGGGTATGGGTGGGCGTAGGCGTGCGTGTCGGCGTGGGCGTAACGGTCGGCGTGGGGGTGGGCGTAGAGGTGGCCACCGGGGCCGGACACAGTCCCTGGGCAATGTTCTGCAAAAACGGCCACATGGCGCCGCCTACTTTGGTGTAGCCGCTATCATTCAAATGCAAGCCATCTGCCATATCTGTTGTGGTATTGATGATATTGTATACTTCCGCATAATAAAGTCGACTGCGCGTCACAGTTCTGATCAATGCGCTGTAATCCCTGGCGAGTTCTCCTTTTTTGGGTGGATCCCTGGTGATCGGTGGGATCGAGGCAAGAATGACATACACACCAGGATTGCGGGTGTAGATGGCGTCCAGCAGCGTGTTTAACTGCGCCAGCAATTGGTCTGCGCTGAGCGAGGCGTATCCCTCGTTGATGCTGGCGCTGCCGGCCATGAGGATCACAACATCGGGCATGTTGGCATTGAACATGGCGTCCAATTCTGCCGTGAGTTCCAGGATGGAGTAGCCGCGATTCCCTTCGTGATTGGGCGCCGGGGATGTCTGCCGTCCTACCCAGGCGATCTGCAAATTGACGGCGTTGGCGCGGAAGTTCAAAGTGTGCCGGTAGCCCGGCCCGGCCAGGCTGCCCACGCCGTAGGTGAGCGAGTCGCCAATGGGCATGACCTTCAGCGGGCAGGTGGCCGCGGGCGCCGCCACCGCTGCTGCGGGCGCCGCCACCGCTGCTGCGGGCGGCATGACCCGCAAGCTGGCAGCCAGCAACAGCAGCGCCAGCAGCAAACGTGTCAGAAAACGAAGGGGGGAGCATTCAGACACCGGTGAAAACCTCTGCAGCGTTTCAGGCAGGATAAGGTTGCGCGCACTCAGGCATTGATTTCCATCGCCGGGAGCCTTGCCTCTCCCCGCGCCAACAGATACTCGGCGTACCACCAATCTTCTTCACGATTGATGTCCAGGCCTTCGTCCCCTTCGGTAAAGAAGGGCATCAGCACATGCCCGGCGATGGTGTGCGTCTCGAAAAGCACACGCGTCCAGGCGATCTCCAGGCTGGCGTTCTGGACGTACACCAGGGGCAGCGCCTGGTATTGGCTGCTGTGCCAGGGCTGCTCTTCGGGGCCAAGGGGCAGCAGCGGCGTCATGCGTTCGCCCCGCACCACCCACATCTTGCCGGGATGCTGGCTGCACTTTTCCACCGCGCGCAAGGAATCGACGCCCTCAGCCCGCAAAAACTGCGCCCAGGCCCGGCGGATCGTCTCCGGCTTGCGAAAAGGGCTGGTGGGGCGCAAGATGCTGAAACAATCGTATTCCCGGCCCTCATCCCGCAGCCGCGTCAGGGTGTATGCCACCCACTCGATGTCAGCAGAGGTGGCGCCGGCCATCTGAAAGGGGCGTAGAAAGGGGATTTCGGCGCCGTACGACCGGGCAATCTCGGCGTAGCGCTGCGAATCGGTGGACACGATCACATCCGCAAACACGCCGCTTTGGCGGGCGGCGGCGATGCTGTAGGCCAGCAGCGGATGCCCGGCCAGCAAACGGATGTTTTTGTCGGCGACCCTGGCCGAGCCGGAACGGGCCGGGATCAAGGCAACGCCGGTGGCCGCGGTCACCATGCCGTCCATCCCCCATCGATGACGAGATTGGCGCCGGTCATATAAGATGAAGCGTCCGACGCCAAAAAGAGGATGGCGCCGTTGTATTCATCTTCGTTGGCCATGCGGCCCAGGGGAACGCGGGCGCAATAGCCGGCCAGAAAATCCGCATCCTGCTGATTGAACACGCCGCCAAAGGTGAGGGTGTTGACCCGCACGCCCCGATCCGCCCAATAGGTGGCCAGATACCGGGTCAAATTCAGCAGCCCCGACTTGGAAATGGCATAGGCCACGGGCTTGAAAAAGGGCTGGCCGCCGGCGGCGCGATAGGCATAGAGACGCTGATCAGGCGAGACCAGGCCATAGGTGGAGCTGATATTGATGATCGACCCCCGGCCCTGCGCGGCCATGGCCTTGCCAATGACCTGACAACAGAACACCACGCCCTTGATGTTGACGTCGAGCACCTTGGCCAGTGAAGCCGCCGGGTACTCTTCGAAGGGGCCATTCTCGGCCGCGGGCGCGTTGGGGGGCGAATCCAGCCCGGCATTGTTGATCAACACCTGCGGCGGCCCCCATTTCGCTTCGACTTGCGCCAGCCCCGCCGCCACGGCCTCCCGATCAGTAATATCCACCGGGCAAAAGAGGAGATTCTCCCAGGCGTGGGCCTCGCCGAAGCGTTGCTGCTGATAGTCGAGATCGACGCGCAGATCGAAAACGGCCACACGCGCGCCCCGCCGGGCCAGGGCCAGGGTGAATTGTCGTCCCAACTGGCCCATACCGCCGGTGACGACAGCCACGCGGCCGGAGACATCGAACAGATCATCCATCAGATCCCTCCACGGCCCTGGTCAGGGCCTGCTCGAACAGGTCGCAGACTTCGCGCACCGCGCCATAGCCGCCGGGCCGCCGGGTGCGATAGCGCCCAACCGCGACCACGTCGGGGTGCGCGTCCTGGACGATGATGGGCAGCCCCACGGCCTGCAACACCGGCAGATCGTTGATATCGTTGCCCACGAACGCGGCCTCGGCCAGCGTCACGCCCACTGCCGCCGCGACCTCGGCCAGCGCCTGGCGCTTGTCCGCGCAATTCTGGATGCAGCGCACGCGTAACTTCTGGCTGCGGGCAGCGACCACGGGATTAGGCTCGCTGGAAATGATCAACAGAAGAATGCCCAGACGCTCGATCTTGCGCAGGCCGATGCCATCGGCCCGCGAACAGCGCACCGCCTCGCGGCCATCCTCGAACACATAAACGGCGTTGTCGGTGAAGACGCCGTCGAAATCGAAGGCCAGGAGACGGATCGCCCGGATGCGCTGGAGAAGAGCCGCATCGCGCGTTGTGAGAGAATCAGTCATCGCCCTCTTCATCGATCAGCAAGTCGGCTGCAGAACCGTCGGTGAGCAGCGAGACATCCCCAATGATCTTGGCGGGCACCCCGGCGACGATGGCGCCATCGGGCACATCTTTGGTGACTACGGCGCCGGCGGCCACCAGGCAATGGTCGCCGATCGTCACTCCGCCCAGGATGATGGCGCCGGAAGCGATCCAACATCCCGATCCCACACGGATATCGTACCCGGAGGAGGGCACCTGACGCGCCCGCGGTTGCTTGAGCCGGCCATGCTCGAATTCGTGGCGGCCGGTGAGCAACATGCAATGAAAACTAATCACGGTGTTTTCGCCGATATAGATGTGGCCCGAACGGGTGTTGAAGAGGATATTGTTGCGGCAGTTCACGCCCCGGCCCAGGTGCAGCCGCTCGCGAGGCCCGTGCACCACGCAGCGGTGGATGTTGAGAAACCCCAGGCCCACAAGATAATCCACCAGCTTTTGCCGCGCCCGAACCGGCGCAGCAGTGATGCGCTTGTGCAGCCACCGGCTTCGCTTACGCAAGATCAGGCCCAACCGAGTCATACTCACGTGGTCGATGAGCGAAATGGCAACCAGCGCGCCACCCTGCGCCGCAAGGCAAGGGCGCCCTCGCCCGATTCAGCGCCTGCAGACGCCTGCAACCGCCGGGCGCGCAAAGAGAGCGCGTAGCGATAAAGCTCGGCGTCGAGGGCGTTGTCCCTGGCGATGACGCCGGCGGTCTCCGCGTCAGGCCGGATATGGCCCTGCGTGACATTCACCGCCTCATTGGCGACGATCTTCTTGAATCCCAGCAGCCGATAGAGTTGGCCGGCGTCGGCGTGAAACTGTTCCTGACAGCCGATGAACCACATCTGCGCCAATGCCTGCTGCGCCGCTGCCAGATCCTCGGCGTGCAACTGCCTGCGCGTCAGCACATCCTTGCGCTGCCAGAGCAACAATTGCCGGATCTGGCCATCATGCAGCCAGAGACCGCGGCTGTTTTCGAACCATTCTGTCATGGCCCAGTCATTCTCGACGATCTCATGATGCCACACATTCTTGGAATTGAATCGCAAAAAATTATAGAGTGATACTATTCTGGCCAAAGGCTCGCGCAAGAATACAATATAACGAACTTCTCGCTGACTGAATGGATGCAATTCATGGATGCCAAAAAAGGCCATATGCCCAAATATACAGCGTGTTTTTTCGGTATAATGTCTATTCAAGTAATCAACGACAATATTTTCATTCCAGCCTGGATTTGCACTGTTTTCCGCTTTATCAAGGCCGATTTGCGGAGCATACATTGATATTAATTGATCTTTTGCAAAATTGCGTTTGAAATTTCGCAAAAGTGCCTTGCCGGCTGTTTTATAAATATGTATCACAACGTACAGCGGCGGATAACGATTCATAACAATGTTTAAAGAATCACCCTCTTGCCCTGGCGGTCAACCGGCGCTGGATGCGGGCCGTCAGCCGCGCCAGGCTGGCCGCCAGGGAATGCGGCGGGCGAACCACAAAAGAACCCAGGGCGCGGGCGTGTTCGTAGTGGCCGGTGTGGGCCAGTTCCGGTTCCGAAAGACAGCGGATTTCATTGACATTGCCGACAGCGCCCTGCTCGTTCAAATCGATCATGCTGCAAATGGCCAGACGGCAGCGATCGACCACCACCAACTGGCCGCGTGAGGTCAACCGGGCTTCACGTTTGGCATGCTCCGACAAGCCAAAAACAATGTGATCTTCGGTTACCGATAGGCCCTTCGTATGCCCGGCAAAAGGCAGATCGAGTTTGATCTGCTTCTTGCGCAGATCGACGACCACAAAATGCCCCACCCCAGACGCGCAATAATACAGATAGCGCTGATCGACAAACACGTTATGGCAGCCATTGTGCGGCAACCGGATCATCTCTCTGGCCGCAAACCCGCGCGCCAGATCATGTTCGAGCACAGCGATCTGGCTGGGCTGGCTGCGATTGTGCAAAAGCACAAGCACAAGATCGCCGCACGGGTAAACAGAATTGACATGGTTGATGTCGGTGCGATGGCCATTAAAAGCATATTCGTGCCGAATCGAACCATCGAGTGTCTGATAAGTTAATGAGTTATAAAACGTATTGGCGATGTAAAGGCCATCACGCGCAAAAGCGATCTGATGGATATGGTCGTTGTTGGTGTGGGGTACAGGCATCTGGGCGCGGTTGGCGTCCTGGCTCAGATCATAGGCCGTAAGATCGCACGTATTACTCTTGGCGATGATGCCAGGCAGGGGCTGCGGAGCCAGGGCGATGCCATAGTGTGGCCCATCGGCCAATACGGCCATGTCGGTGATGCGCCAGTGGGCATCCAGATCGATCCGCAGCAGGCGGGAATGGGTGGAGACAACGAATTGCATCGCAGGAAGAGGGGCTGTGATACGGGTCAGCGCCCATTTACCCCGCCGGCCGGCGGGGTGGGGCCGACATAAGTCTTGTCCCAGGTTAACTTTGGTCTCACCACGCCGCCCAGCTTCTCGGCATAGTCGCCGCGGGCGCTATCGCCGTTGAGAGGATCAGAGGTTTGAAAGGCAATCACATCACTCTCGGTCAGCCAGTGCGCCTTGCGGCCCTGCGAAGTGAAGAAAGAAAGACTGATGGTGTACTCCCCTTCCGAGAGCAAGTTGGCGGGGAGGCCCACCCTGGCTTGATAAACGCCCGGCCGGGGGTGTGTGGTCTCGTTTGGTTCCAGGGTGGCGAAAGCGACGATGCCCTGGGTGTGAAACCGGGCCGAGCAACGAAAGGTCAAGCCCGGTTCGGCGACCAGATAGGTCATTTGTAGGGCCGCGGGCTGATCCACACGGGCTACCACCAGATTCTGGTCAGCAGCATCCACCAGGCGCACCGAGAGCAGCTTCAGTTCAGCGGCGCCGGGCGCGCTGGCCAGATCCCACACGCGTTCGGCGCCGACCGACCGAGCTGAATCTAGATACGCGGCGACCACCTCGGTGGGCGTACCTTCCATCACCTTAAGACCTTGCTCCAGAAAGATCGCCCGGCTGCACAACCGCGTCACCGCCGACATGTTGTGCGAAACGAACAGCACGGTGCGCCCGCCATCGGCAAAATTCTCCATCTTGCCCAGGCATTTGCGCTGGAACTCGGCGTCGCCGACCGCCAGCACCTCATCCACCACCAGCAGTTCCGGCTCCAGATGCGCGGCCACGGCAAAGGCCAGGCGCACCTTCATGCCGCTGGAATAGCGCTTCACCTGCGTGTCGATGAATCGCTCGACCCCGGCAAAGTCTACAATCTCAGCGAACTTGCTGTCGATCTCGCGCTTACTCATGCCCAAGATGGCGCCGTTCATGTACACATTCTCGCGTCCGGTCAGCTCCTGATGAAAGCCGGTGCCCACCTCCAACAGACTGCCCACCCGCCCGTAGATCACCGCCTCGCCGGTGGTCGGCTCGGTGATCTGGCTGAGGATCTTGAGCAGGGTCGATTTGCCGGCGCCGTTGCGCCCCACGATGCCCAATACCTCTCCATCCTGAACATCGAAGGAAACATCGCGCAAAGCCCACAGCGTCTCCGCCTCGGAAGGGGGCGAGAGGGAAGTGCGCAGGTAATCGAAGGGCGCCAGCAGGGTGTTGGCCAGCCGCGACCCGCGTGAGGTGGCCCGGCGCTGCACCCCAATGCGATAGCGCTTGCCCAGCCCGCGCACCTGTACGGCGATATGAGACATCGTCAGAGCAAATCCACGATCGAGCGTTCGCTGCGGCGGAAGATATAGGCGCCGGCAACGAGCAACAACAGGACAACGGCCAACGGCGCCAGCATCGCCGGGGTGGGCGGCTGGCCCGCGCCCAGAACCGCCCAGCGCCAACCTTCGATCACCCAATACATCGGGTTGGCCTGGTACAGCCACTGCCAGCGCCCTTCCACGAGCGTGGCGCTGTATGCCACCGGCGTCAGGAACATCCACGCCTGCAAGGCGAAGGTGACGCCCAGCACCACATCGCGGTATTTGACGGCCAACGTCGCGCCCCACAACCCCACCGCCAACCCCACCGCCGCCGCAAAGAGTACGAACAGGGGCAACGTCAGCAGCGCCGGGCGGAAAGGCACATCATAAAACAACATCATGCCCACCAACACGGCCAACGACATCGCCAGATCGACCAAATTGGAGAGCACCGCCGACGCCGGGATCAGCAGCCGCGGAAAATAGATCTTGGAGATGATATCCATACGCTGCACCAGGCTGCCCACGGCCATGGTGGCTGCGCTCTGAAAATAAGTCCAGGGAATCAAGGCCGTGTAGGTAAAGATCGGATAGGGCACGCCCTCGGAAGGCAGATTGGCCAGCCTGCCAAAGACGAAACTGAAGATCACCATATTGATCAGAGGCTTGAGGATGAACCACAGCGGCCCCAGAGCGGACTGGCGATGCCGCGCTTTGATGTCGCGCAGGGTCAGGAACCAGAGCAGTTCGCGAAAACGCCACAGATCGCCCAGTTGCAGCCTGCCCCAGCCGTTGCTGGCGCGGATCACGATCTTGGGCCGCGCCGACAGGGGGGCGGCGCGTGGTGAAAGTTGCTCAGTCAAGCGCACCCCCATCCAACACCTCCCAAGTGATGCTGGCGTCGGCAGCCAGGGGGCGCAGCGTCTTCCGGCCCAAAACCTGATCCAGCAGATCGGGGGACAGCCCCTCGCCGGGCGATTTGATGGCAATATCCGCGGCGCTGAGAACGCGGCCCGCGGGCAGATCATGCGCCGCGTACAGCGACTTGCCCATCTTCTTCACCGCCTCCCGCTCACTTTCGAAGACGACCTTGACGCCGTGGCCCAGAGCCGCGCGCGTGCGCCGCAGATCGCGCACCATCTTCGCCATCCCGATCGGCTCCAACGACATGGCATGATCGGAGCCGCGCCAGGTGTGATTGGCCGTGAAATGCTTCTCGATGACACGGGCGCCCAGCACATAGGCCACCGGCGCCATGGAGATGCCGTTGTAATGGTCGGATAAGCCCACGACCACATCGGGAAAGCGCTCGCGCAGGGTGGCGATCACGCGCAGATTCATTTCCTCAGCCGAGGCCGGATAGGCGGCGGTGCATTGCAGCAGACAAAGCTGCGGATTGATCGGCATGATCAGATCATAGGCGCGCTGGATATCGGCCAGCTCTCCCCCGCCGGTGCTGAGCAAGATCGGCCGCTGCAAGTGCGCCACATGCCGCAGCAGAGGCAGATTGCGCAAGTCGCCGGAAGCGATCTTGATCGCCGGCATCTCCAATTCCGCCAAAAAATCGGCGCTGGGGATATCGAACGCCGTGGCGAAGAAAGCCAGGCCCAACTCCCTGGCGTAGGCCTGCAACGCCCGATACTCCGCGCAGCCGAATTCCAGAAACTCGCGGTGTTCGCCATAGGTGCGCCCGAAACTATTGCGATGCTCATAGGGCTTGTTATACATGGCGGCGGTATACAACGTGCGATTATCACGCTTCTGCAGCTTAACCGCGTCAACGCCACATTCCTGGGCCAGTCGGAAAAGATGCTTGGCTTTTTCCAACTCACCCTGATGATTATGCCCTATTTCCGCAATGACATAACAATCTTCATTATCATTGATAATTTTTGTGTCGATAACTAAATTTCTAAGCATATTAAATTTCTGTTTTGTTATATAAAACTTGATTATTATTCAAATAACCAATTTTCAAAAGCATGCCCAAGAACAAGGCAAGGGTATAAATGGCTAAAATCTTATTCCATATCACACCGATAACAGCAAAGCAAAAAATAAATAAAAGATATGCCAAAATTGTTTTATTTTCTAATTGATAATCAACATGTATAGGAAAAATATTCATATATTTAATGAGTCTGGCAATTAATAGAACAAAGATCAGTGTGCCCACTATCCCAAAACTCAGGAGTATATCCAACAGTATATTATGTGGAAAAATGTAATCTCCCAGATCGCTAAGAATAGATACACCGAAACCATAACCAAATATCGGTTTTTCTAACAACAATCGCAAAGCTGTTTGCCAGATATAATAACGTCCTCCATCGACTCTACCGATCGGATCCAGAGTTTCTGGACTCACTTTCAAATAACTTACCAGAATGATCTTTCTATATGTTTCAAAATCGTCGGGAAAGACAAAATAATAAAGGCTTACAAAAAATACAAATACGATTAATAATGCGCCAATGCGTTTTATTGTTTTTTTGATATTACTAATATCTTTATTTTTACTTGATAAATAATTATATAAACTAATAATTATTATAAGAGAAAATGATAGAATCAATGGTACGACAATTGCTTTTTCAAAACTTAGCAATATTGGCAAAAGTGCTAAAAATGCATAAATGAGGTATTTTAATTCTTTTTGTCTATCAAATAGATAATGAAACAAAAAGTAATAAAAAACCAGAGGCATAATCATCATTCCTTCGCCAATCCAGAATCTGGTATTATAGCCAAGTTTTTCGATTAAAAGAAATAACGAATGAATTATACCAAGTAGAAGAAATGATGATGATAGGATGTGAAGATATTTTCTTAAATCACTCATCCTATTATTCGCAAGGAATGATGCGGTACATATCAGCAAAAATAAACCGAAAGTTTCCCCTATGTTAGAATAGTAACTATTTAAATAAAATTTACCTTTAATAAAATTATAAATAACAAAAATTAAAATCATCAAAAAGATGATCAATTTTTTTTCTGATAATTTTATCGATTTCTTATGTGATTTCTGACGTATAAACTGCAATAATAATGCTGCAATCAGAGCATACAAACCGATCGTCAGTGGTCTGCGATAGATACCCAGGAAAGATCGGCCCACGGTGTGGGTGGCAAAGAATTCGAAATATCCCACAAAAATCAGGGGATACAGGATAAGGAGAAGGAGATCGCCTCTTTGCCACCTTTTCGTCTGATAGACGAGCGGCTGTTCACGCCAGGATTTCGCTGTAATCACGATAGTCAGTTAGCGAATGATGGTTTATTTACAAAAATAGGTAACAGTTCACCTGATGTGTCATTGCGAGTGCAGCGAAGCAATCGCCAAGGTGGCTCGTTATTTTTTGGGGATTCAAGCAGCGTTGGGGATTGCTTCGGGGCTATCGCCCTCGCAATGACAAAATAAGGTGAATTGTTACAAAAATGGTAGATAAGCAGCACAATACCCGTGTTCGCTTGGGGCTGACGCCTTTTTTCCAAGCTCCGCCCTCCATGCTCATCCTCAGCATGGCAAACCGGCGGCGAAAGTATCCGTCAGCGCGCTGTGGAGCTGAAACTAGCTGCGACACACGGGGCTGCAAAGTTGTGTGTCCCCGGACATCCCAAGAGACCGGTTCTGGCGACAGACAAGCACGGGGTCGCCGGCCAACTCCGCTTGCGTCTGCAGCGTCAAGGGCAGGATGTCATCGAGGACAGGCCTTATCGTGCCACAGGCGTTCATGTCAAGCAAATATCATCGGCTGCCAGTATCGTTTATAAAACAAGAGACCCGCGCTTTGCAGCGCGGGTCTCCTGACAGCGCCGGGCGCAGATTTTATTTCAGGTAAAACGGCAGGTAAAGATCGCTGGACGGCGCGGTGGTGGGCGTGGGCGTGGAAGTAGCCTGCGGCGTCTGGGTGGCCGTGGGCGAGAGAGTGGGGGTGGATGAGGCGATAGGCGATGGGGTGGCTGTGGCTGTTGTAGTCGTGGAAGGGATGGGTGAGGGTGTGGCGCTGGGTGTAGGCGTGGAGCTGGATGTGGCAGTCGCGGTGGGCGTGGCCGTGGGGGGGCGTGTGGGGGTCGGCGTCGGCGTGGGGGTGGGCGTGGCCGTGGGGGTGCGCGTGGCCGTCGGCGTGGGGGTGGGGGTCGGCGTCCACGCAGGCATGCTCATATCAGTGATGATTTGGGGGTTGATGTCAATGGTCACCGGGATCTTGCCGTTGGCGAGTTTATCGGCGTCGCCGGCGCCGCCATCGGTCAAGAGGGTGACGCCGCCGCCCATGGCCACCACGCGCAGCACCCCGCCAGGCTGGGCGACAATGATCGGTAGGGCCACGGGCGTGCCCGAATGCTCCCAGATCACCGTCTTGGTGCGGCCAAGGGCGTTGAATTCGTAGCCCTCGAACCGGCTGATCAGGTCATTGCGCGGGCGCACGAACTCGGCATTGGCCAGCTCTGTAGCCACTGTCTTGAAGGCATAGAAAGAGGGTTTGGCGCGCAGATTCGACCGCAACAACCCGAATTTCTTGTCTTGCCACAGATCCACGCCCATGAACCAGAAGATGGGGGCGATGTCGGCAGACATGGCGCGGGCGAAGGATTGGATCACATAGCGCGCCTGGCGCTCTTCGCGCGGCTCACCCTGATCGTTGATGGAAGGCAGGCCGATCTCGGTGCACATGATCGGTTTCAGCACGCCGCCCAATTCCAACACTTGATCCTGGATGTAACGCGCCTTGAAAATCACGCCCTGGTTGTAGCGATCGAATACAGCGGGATCGAGCCAACGATAGGCAAAATCCTCGTAATAATGAAAATCGATGATATCGATGTAATCGGCGCCCCCTGCGGCCAGGAAATCATCCAAAAAATAAGGATCGAAGATGCCGCCGGCGTCCATGTAAAGGAACCAGTCATACGCCAGCGCCCCGTTTGCCACCATGATATCGGGGTTGGCAGCCTTCATGGCCGGATAGACGATCTTCATCATCTCGGCGTAGGCTGTACCACTGGCTCCTGGCGCGCGTTTGGGATTGGGCCAGCGGGGATGCCCCTGCCCCCAACAGCCCCCCAACCAGTCATAATCCACGGCGTTGGAATTGTCCGGCTCGTTGTAGATCGACCAATGGGTGACATTGTGGGGCGGCCCGCTGTAGCGCCGCACGGCCGCGGCCAACATGGCGGCGAAATCATCCACATACTCCTGGCGGATCGGGCCGCAGGAGGTTTCCGCCGCCCAGGAGGGGTTGCCATCGATCGTCACACTCACCCGGTAGTTTTGCGCCGCCATCTGGTTCAGTTTGATGTCCCAATCGCTCCAGTTGTAGCGTCCCGGTTGCGCTTCCACTTTGTACCAGTGCAAGCGGATGTTGACCCAGTTTGGTTTGGCCGCGGCGATCTCCTCGGCGCCTTTGATCCGCGGCAAGGTATCGGCGATCTCGGCCAGATAGACGCCGAAGGGATCCGGACTCAGCGCCGCCGGGGCCTCCGGGCTGGACGTGGGCTGTCCGGGGTCTGCTATCGCTACCGTGACGGCTGTCAAGAGTGCGGCCACAAAAATGAGCATGACCAGGGGGAACTTGTTTCGCATCATGTGTGTCTTCTCCAGGGTGGGGGGTGGACAGATTGAATCGCAACGGTAATTGCTCAGTCATGCGTCGGCAGCCAGAATAGCATGGGATCCGCCGCGACTGCCAGGGCGATCACGCCGTTGCGCGTTTGGTCGCGGTCGCCGCGGCCGCCATCGTAGAGGATGCGGGCCGCGCCCTGGCTATCGACTTGCCAGATCCAGGGCCCCGGCGCTGTCAGATGCACTTCGCCGGTCTCGGCCCAGACGATGATGGCCCGCCACCCTGCGTGATCGAATGAATGCGCCTGGCCCTGACCCTGCACAGGCAAGACGCCGGCATAGCTGCCACCCTGCAGCGCCGCCAGGAGGGCGCGATACGCGAAAAAGGAGGGCTGCGGCTGGTATCCGGCGGCGTACAAACCGTATTGGTAGGGTTCATCCGGCTTGTCCACGGCGGTGAACCAGAGGATCGGCGAGAGATCGGCGACGCGGGCCAGGGTCAGCGCCTCGGCCACGAAGCGGGTAGTCAGCGCCTGCGAGTAGCTGGCAGGATCAGAGGGGGGGCCGTGCGTGGGGCGGCCGATCTCGGTCAGGGCCAGGGGCTTGTCCAGGCCAAACCGGGCCAGTTCGCTGCGCAAGTACGCGGCTTTGCCGGCGACGCCCGGCCCGAAAGCGTTCCAGCGCTCGGCAAAAGCGGGATAGTAGTGGAAGGCGAAGAGGTCGAAATAGGGGCCGGCCCCCGCGGCGAGGGCGTCATCAAGGAAGGCGGGGTCGAAACTGCCGCCCTCGTCGAGGAAGAAATCGTAGGAGATGCCGCCAAACATGACGAGGGCTGTGGGGTCGACGCTCTTGATCGCCTCGTAGGCCAGGCGCAGGCTGTCGGCGTACAGCGCGCCACGCGTGCCAAAACAGTAGCCTTGGGCGCCAAAGACGCTATCCGGTTCGTTGTAGATCTCCCACACGTGGATGTCGTAGGGCGGCGCGCTGTAGCGGGTCACCAGGTCGCGCAGGAAACGCTGAAAATCGGCCTGGGCGTGGGCATGCAGAGGCCCGCAACTGCTGTCCGCGGCCCAGCGCGCGTTGCCGCCGAGCAGGAAGATCGGCTCGAATCCCGCCCTGACCAGGCTGAGCAATACCTGATCCATCTGCTGCCAGTGGTAGGTGGGGGGATCGGTGCGCACCGGCTCCACATCATCCCAACTGAACCAGGTGCGCGTCCACTGCGCGCCGATCCTGGCCAGACGCTCGGCAGCCGGACTGAGGGCATCTTCCGCGTACAAGTAGACGCCGATTTCCCTGGCGGCGGCGGACTCACGGGCGGCGCTGGCGGCAAGCAACGGGGGGCGCGGGGGCGCGGCAGGGCTACGATCTCGCAATCCCTGCCAGAGCGCAAAGGCGAGGCCGGCCAACAGCAGGGCCAACGCGGTGGAGAGGGGCAAAGAGAAGGCAGGTCTCATTGTCCGGGGCCACAGGTATCGAGAGGGGAGGGCAGTCGCAGGCCCAATGGCGCCAGGGGCGGCGGCGGTTCCTGTGCAGCCAGCGGCAGCGGCGCCAGGCGGCGCTGGTAACGATAGACGCCGATGCCGCGGGTGTGCTGCGCTTCTGTCAGCGCGTAGGCGGCGGAAAAGTGGGCCGGCAGCAAAAGGGCCAGGGTGCGATAGGGGCTTTCCGCCGTCACCAGCAGGAGGTCTCCCCCCGGATCAGGTTGCAGCGAGGGCAGTTTTGGCAATTCGGCGCCGTAGAGGGGCTGCCACGTCCAGGTGTGCTCGGCTCTGGCGCTGTAATAAACCCACACCGGCGTGGCGAGGTCGTCGACCCACACCACCTCGGCGGGGCGGAGGGCAGAGAGGGTCTGACGCCAGGGGTCGCGGGCGTGGGCGGCGACCATCCACAGCGTGACGATCAGGGTCAGCGCGGTCAGGGCCGGGGCCAGCCGGGGGGCAGGGCGACGCGTCAACGTCGCAGCCAGCCACAAGGCCAGGTAGGGCAGGCCCACTACCAGCAAGCGCTTGAGGCTGTACATGCGCGGCAGGGCCATGAACAGCAGCAGCCCCAGCCAAATCAGCGCCAACAGGGGCGTCCAGGCGGGCGCGGCGGTCAGATCCCGTTTTTGGCGCGCCCACATCTGCGCTGCCAGGATGCCCGCCGCCGCGAGCAGGAGGGTCGCGATCTGCATGAAGGTGGCGGCCTGTTCGGGGCTGAGGGTGAGGCCAAAACGGGCAGCCTGGACAGCGACAAAGACCGGCTGGTAGCTGCGGGCCAGGACAATGCGCTGGGGAGAGAGCAGCCACCACAGCGCCAGGGGCATAAGGATGGCCAGATGCAGCGCCAGCCACTGGCGTGTGAACAGGCGGCCCCTGACCAGCGCCGCCAATTGCAGCACCCCCAAGGCCAGAAACGCCGAATAATCGGTGAACAGGGCCAGGATGGCGGCCAACGCGTAGAGCCATGGCAGCCATCCCACCTCTGAACCAGTTGCAAGGCGGCGCAACCAGCGCACTCCCAGCAGAAAGGCCAGCATCCCCAAAGCCTGCGCCCAGGTGTACATGCGCAATTCGCCCGCGTACCAGACCTGCAAAGGATGCAGGGCCACAAGGCCGGTCGCCAGCCACGCGCAGCGGCGATCGCACAGCTCCCGCCCAAGCGGATAGACCAGCATCACTGCCAGCGCCGCGCCCAGCAGCGGCAACAGGCGCAGCCAGATCTCCCCATCGGCCACAGCCAGCCAGAGCTTGAGCAGGGCGTAGAAGAGGGGCGGATGAGGATCACACAGGTGCAGCAGCAGGGTGGCAAAGGGAACGCGCGCAAACCACAGGCTGCTGGCTTCGTCGATCCATAGGGATTGCCCCAGCCGCGGCGCGGCCAACAAGATCATGGCCGCCAGGAGAAGGCCCACCGCCCAGCGCGGCCGGCGAAAGTGCGAGATCAACGCTGATTTCTCCTCGAATCTGCTCGTAATAGGCGCTTCGGCGTGGCGTGGTTAGCGCCAGAAGAGGGGAATATAAAGAGAAATGGGCGTGGCGGTGGGCGTCGAAGTGGGCGTCAGGGTCGCGGTCGGCGTCAAGGTCGGGGTGGGGGTGGCGGTGGCGTTTGGATCGGGGGTAGGCGTCACCGTGGGCGTGGGCGTGACCGTCGGGGTCGGCGTGGCCGTGGGCGTGGCCGTGGGCGTGGCCGTGGCCGTGGGGGTGGCAGTGAGGGTCGGTGTGGGGGTGGTTGTGGCCGTGGCCGTGGCCGTGGGCGTCCGGGTGGGGGTGGGGGTGAGGGTGGGCGTGCGTGTGGGCGTGGGCGTATACGCCGGCATGCTCAGATCTTCGATGAATTGGGGGTTGTAGGTGATGGGGATGCGGATGCGGCCATTGGCGGTGAAGTCATCATCGCCGGGGCCGCCATCTCGGATGATGCGTTCGGCGCCCGCCATGTCGACCACACGCAAGCTGCCGCCTGGCGTCGCCACGGCCAGGGCCAGGGGGATTGGCGCGCTGTCGTACTGCCAGAGCACGGTCTTGGTGCGGCCCTGCACCCTGAACTCGTACCCCTCGAAACTGCTGTTGAGATCGGCGCGGGTGCGTACAAAAACCGCGCTGTTCAGTTCTCTGGTCAGAACCTGCAGGGTGAAATAGGCCTGTTTGGGCGTCAGGTCCTTCGTGAGCAGCCCCATCTGCTTGTCCTCCCAGATATCGATGCCGGGAAACCAGATGATGGGATGGAGGTTGGCGGACATGGCGCGGGTGTACACCCAGATCAGGTAGCGCGCTTGCTGTTCTTGCCGCGGTTCTCCCACATTGTTGATGGCGGGATAGCCCACCTCGGTGACGAAGATCGGCTTGGTCTGGCCGGCGACGCGCTGCACCTCGCTCTGAATATAGCGGGCCTTGAACACGATCCCGCGGTTGTAGCGGTCGAACACCCCATGCTCCCGCCAGCGATAAGCAAAATCCTCGTAATAATGAAAACTAAGCGCATCGATAAAATTTGCGCCGCCGGCGGCGAGGAAATCATCCAGAAAATAGGGGTCGAAAACGCCGCCGCCGTCGATGCCGAGGAAGAGATCGTAGGCCAACGCGCCCAAAGCCACCTGGGCATCTGGATCGACCGCCTTGATCACAGGATAGACGCGGCGCAGGAGGTCGGCATAGGCCGCGCCGCTGGCCCCCGGCGCCCGGTTGGGGTTGGGATAGCGCGGATCGCCGCGGCCCCAGCAGCCCTGCAGCCAGGCAAACTGCACCGCGTCCGAATTGTCCGGCTCGTTGTAAAAAGCCCAGTAAGCGATCTTGTAGGGCGGCTGGCTGTAGCGCGCCACCGCCGCGGCCACAAAATGGGTGAAGGTGTCCAGATGCTCTTCCCGGATCGGGCCGCAGATCGTATCCGCCGCCCAGGAGGGATTGTTGGCAATGGTCGCCACCGACCAGAAATCCCGGGCCGCGGCGTCGCCCAGGATGGCATCCCACCGGCTCCAATCATAGACGCCGGGCGTTTTTTCGACGTCTCTCCAGAACAGATACGGGACGATCCAACGGGCGCCGGTCTGTTGCATCAATGCACCCCCGCGCAGCGGCGCGCCCTGAATCCAGACGCCGAAAGGATCGGAAGGGGGCGGCTCGGCGGTGTGACCGGTCTGGCCTTCAGCAGGTCGCTCCCCAATCTGAAATGAGAAGAAAAGGAGGGCAATGAGTAAAAGGAGGGCAAACAGGGGTCGGGTGCGAAAAAAGAACATAATCGGGGATGGCTCTGAGAACGAAAGGCTGCGGTGGATGCGCCCGCCGCGGCGGCTGGGCAAGAATCAAGACGCCAGGCCCTGGAAAACCATATGCCTGGCCGCTCAGAGCCAGTAGAAGGGATAGAGGAGGAAGAAGAGGAGGTAGAGATTATAGCCGACCAGCCCCAGCAGGCCAGCGATGAGGGCGGGCGCACGCCAGCGCCGCGGGAGCAGGCCCCGCCATCCCCAAACCAACAGCAGGGCAAGCGCAGGCAGGGCGGGATAGAGATACCGCGCCTGCGGGATGACGCCACGGGTCCAAAATTGCCAGATCAACTCACGGCCCAGCACCAGGACGATCTGGCCGGCAAAAACCGCAGCCAGCAGCAGAAAGCCGCGGCGCTGCCAGCCGGCCAGGGGCGTCCGCTCCCGCCGGAAGAGGCTCACCCCCCATCCCACCACGGCCAGACCCAACAGCCCCACGCCCGCCGCATAAAAAGTCGGAGGCAAGAGCACCCGAAGCCAGCCAAACCAGCCCACAAAGCTGTGCAACAGAACCTCGCCATACTGGTCCCAGGGCGCCTGCTGCCACAAGGCCGGGTCGGCCAGCTGGGCCAGGCGCTGCGGGGTGATGCGATAGAGCTTGCCGGAGGTCATCGCCACCCGCCACAGCAAGAAGCCGGCCCCGCCCGCAGCCGCGATCAGCCCGGCCACCCCGGCCCAAACCCGCCACGAGCGCCGCCGCC
>JABWBG010000147.1 GCA_013360575.1 Caldilineales bacterium | reverse complement strand
GCCTTGCCGGTGCGATGAACGGCGAGGCAACGACCGCCATGAGCAGCGCCGCCAACCACGGGAAGCGAGAGCCGCGGCGCGGCGGCCCGCTCGGGCACATGCGGCCGAGGCGGATCGCGAGGCTGCCGTCGATTCGACCGGTCGAGTCCTGGTGCATGCGTCTGACCTCCGCCCTCTTGGATGCATCCGGACGCTGCGGGCTTGCATGCGCCGCTGGCGTCGTGTGACGGCCCGCGAGCCGGTTGACCCCTGTCGACCGGCTCGCTATGCTCACCCGCTCACCGGGCGTGACCCGACGGCGGGCCCCCCTTCGACACAGGAGTCAACCGTGGATTCGATCGCACTGCTCAAGACGGCCCTCGACGCATCGCACCGATGGTACCTGGGAACGGTCGACGGCCTCACCGAGGCCCAGGCCAACTTCGTTCCGCCAGGGACCGCCCACCCGATCGGCGAGCTGGCCGCGCACATCCTGCAATCGGAAGACGGGATCGTCAACATGCTGCAGGGCCAGCCGCCGCTCTGGGTGCGCGACGGTTGGGGCGAGCGGCTGGGCCTCCCGATGGTGATGCGGCAGGATCCCGAGGTGGCCCGGGCCTTCCGATGCCAGCCGGGCGACCTCGCCGACTACGGCCAGGCGGTGTACGCCAACACCGAGGCGTTCCTGTCCGGACTGCGACCGGACGACCTCGACCGCGACGTCGACCTCAGCGCAATGGGCATCGGGACGGTCAAGCTCGGCTACGTCCTGACCGGGATGCTCCTGGGCAACACCTTCGCCCACACCGGCGAGATCTCGGCGCTCAAGGGCGTGCAGGGGCTGCGCGGCTACCCGTTCTGAGACGGTTTGTCGAGCATGTGCTGGAGGTGAGGTCCGGTGCGGGCCTCACCTCCACGCCGATGATCGCGTCACCCGCGCCTCACTCTCCTTCGATCGTGAAAACCCCTCCCGCGCTGCGTCCGAACACCTCGGGGAAGCTCTCCTGCTCGGCCATGGCCGGGATGGCGTGGTAGTTGCCCGCGGTGCTGGCGCGCAGGAGGTAGGTGTACTCGTAGGTGCCGGGCTCGAGGTGCGACGCGAAGAGCACCGCCTTGTGGTCGAGGAGCTGGCTGTCCACCCAGTACGACCACCACCAGCGGGCCCACCACGGCCGGTCCTCGGCATCCGCCCCGTCATCGGCCACCTCCTCCATTCGAGGGCCGGTGGCCGCCGCGCTCGTCGTCTGCAGCGACGTGTCGACGATCTCGAATCCGGCGGGGATCGGGTCCTCGACCTTGACGTAATGCAGCGGGCTCTCGGCGATCAGCGTCAGCTTGACCTGCACGATGTCGCCGATGTTCGCCGTGTCCACGGCATCCCCGGTCGCCTTGAACGTCTTGCGGTCCACCGCGAAGTACTGCCGACCGAGGACAATGCCGCGCGCCACCGGCTCGAGCGCGTCGACCGGCTGCCACAGCCGCAGGTGGGTGGCGTAGTACAGCACGCCCGGGCCGTCGCGGCGCAGGACGAGGTCGTTGGCACCGCCGACCTTCATGTCGGCCACCGGCGCCCGCAGCGTGACCGGGACGTCGATGTTGCGCGCGTCGACCTCGCCCTTGCCGAGCTCGGCGGCGTTCAGCTCGACGTGGTACGCGTAGCGACCCTCGAGCTCGCCGGTGGCCTGCATGTAGGCCGTCAGGGCCAGCACGGCCCAGGCGTCCTCTTGCCGCGTGGCCCAGTGGTCCTCGACGCGCTGCGCCATCAGCCAGCGGACGCCGTTGACGAGGTTGGGGTTCCCGGGGTCGAGCTGGCTCAGGGCCATGACGACGATGGCCGAGGTGCGCAGGTCGGTGCTCATGTCGCGGTGGCTCGGCTCGTCCTCCTCCCAGGCCGTGCCCGTGGCGCTGACCACGGCCTTGCCGCCGAGGTCGGCCAGCAGCGTGTCGATCCGGCTCTTCTGGCCGGCCGCGTCGATCTCGGCCAGCGCCAGCCCCGCCGCGGCCTCGTCCAGGATATCCACGCCGATGCCGTGGGCCGGCCAGTGGCCATCCACCCAGCCCTGCACCAGCGCGGTCACATCCAGCGCCAGCCAGACGCCGGCCGCGGCCTCTGGCAGCGTGGCCTGGCCATAGGCCTCGCCCCACAGCGCGGCCGCGTTCCCGGCGGTGATGCTTTCCTCCGCCCAGGCTGCCGTCAGCCGCCGCGCTTGCAGGGTGAGGGGGCCGGCGCCGCTGCGGCTGCGCACGTACAGGCCCAACTGCGCCTGGCTGATCTGGGCGCCGGGGGGCAGCCCGTCCAGGAAATAGCCGCCGGTCACGATCTGGCGGCGGCCATCGGTGGCGCCGAATCCGGCTTGCAACCAGGCAAGACGACCAAAATTGACATCGGGCTGCCCTTCGACCAGGGTGGCGTCGGCGCCGGGTCCCAATTCGATGATGCGACCGGGGGGCAGGGGCGTCCACGTGGCCGTGGCTGTGGGGGTAGCGGTGATCGTGGCCGTGGGCGTCGGCGAGGCGGTGGGGGTGTCCGTAGGCGTGGCGGTGGCCGTGGGCGTGGCGGTGCGCGTGGGCGTGATTGTGGGTGTGGGCGTGATCGTGGGTGTGGGCGTATGCGTGCGCGTGGGGGTGGGGGTGCGCGTAGGCGTGGCGGTGGCGGTGGGTGTGGCCGTGGCCGTGGGCGTGGCGGTGAACGCTGCTTCTGGGCCGCTGGTGATCCTGGCGCGGATCATGAGATGGCCAGTGGCCTCTGGGTTGGCCCAGAAACGATAGTGCTCCACCCAGCCGGCGAAATTGCGGCCATACCAGTTGCGGTTGTGCTCGATGTTGACGCTGTTATCCAGCCAGACCTGCGGCGGCGGCCGGTCGGGAAAATCCATCGATTGCAGCGAGATGATCAAACTCTGGCCCACCCCGGTCAGCGTCACCCCCCAGGGGATCTCGTACCACCCTGATTCATTCAGATCCAGGCGCAGGCTCTTCGATTCGGGCGGCTGGCCGCCGCCGGGGGCGTTGCCGACCACATTTTCGATGCGCATGAACAGGGGGAAGGAGCGGGAGGTTCCTTCCTGCGGCGCCAGGGCAATGAGGACGCTATCGACGCGGATCGGCCGCTCTGCGGTGGGGATATCAAAACGCACCGCGATCGATTGGCCGGTAGTCAGGCCACTGTAAACGCCGCCCTGTACGCCGCTATCGTTGGCCAATTCGGCGACGCCGGCCTGAACGCTGCCGCCGATCTGCATCAGCGCTGCCAGCGCCAGCAGCAGCAGGGGGATGAACAGAGTAAAGCGCGTCTTGGACATGGCGGTAGCAGAGGGGCGGCAAGCGGGGATGATTTCAGGGGGATGTCCACAACAGGGGCAGGAAGAGGGCTGCCCTTGGCGGCTCGACTGAACTTGTCGAAGTCGGGGTGGCTGTCGGCGTGGGGGTGAGGGTGGCGGTGGGTGTGGCCGTGGCCGTGGGGGTGGGGGTGTCCGTAGGCGTGGGGGTGAAGGTGGGCGTGGGTGTGGCCGTAGGCGTGGGGGTGAGGGTGGCCGTAGGCGTGTTCGTAGGCGTCGAGGTGGCCGTGGCGGTGGGCGTCGGGGTGGGTGTGGGCGTCGGCGTAGAGCAGGCGGACACGAAGAGGGCGGCCCCTTGCGACCAGGGGCTGCTATCCTCCCCGCGGATGCTGCGCACCACATACAGATTGCGCTGTTGGCAGATCGGCGCTGTATCCGTCCACTGCTGCCAGACGTTGATCCCCTGCGCGGCGGGCAGGGTGGCCACCAGGGCATATTGCGGCGCGCCCTGGTAGCTGCGCCACACTTCGAACCCGGTTTCATCCGGCGCGGCATCCTGCCACCGCAGGATCACATTGTCCTGCGCCGCGGTCAATTGGGCGTAGGTTCCCAGCGGCGCGCAGGGGGAAAGGGTGGCGGCGCTGACCGGCGTGTAGGGCGAGAAGAGGCCGCTGCGCTCGCTGCGCAGCCGGTATTGCCAGGTGGCGCTGCAGTAGGCCACATCGAATCGCTGGGCATAGGAGACGGTGTTGGCCGGCAGCGAGGCGATCACACTCCAGGCCCCGCCCGGCCGCGAGCGCTCCAGGTGGACGCGGGTCTCGTCTGGGGCGAGATCGCTCCAGCGCAGGTCGAGGTTGTACCAGCCCGGCGTCACGTGGATCTGCACCCCGCCGGGCGCGCAAGGCCCCACAGTGGCCGAAACCACGCCCGACCAAGGGCCGACCACGCCGCCCGGCTCCACCACCCGCGCCCGGTAATGGTAAGTCAGCGAACAGCCCACCTGCCCATCATAATAGGCGTTGCCCTGGAGCGTGATCACCGTTGTCCAGGCGTTCACGCCATCCAGCGAACGCTGCACCTGCACCGCGCCCACTGTGGGCGCGCGCCAGGTCAGTTGCAGGGCGTATTGCTGCGTCACCGGCGCGACCGTCAGCCCGCTGATCGCTTCCACGGCATAGGCCGGCGCCGCGGGCAGCGCCAGGGCAACGGCGAAGAGGAGTAAAAGGGCCGAAAACAGCCGGGAAGGGTGGGACATGGCGACTTCAGGGGGCAGCGAGGACAAAAGGATCCGGCGAGCGGGGGCCTCGCCGGGTGCGCTATTGTACCTTTGACGGGGAGGAAACAAAAAAACGGCCTACCCGCGCCGGCGGCGGAGGTTTCCCGCGCGGTGGGCGTGGGGTCTATACTTCCCGACATTGAGATGTCTCATCCCCCCACCGCCGCATGCTCTGGAGAACCTGCCATGTCCACACTGCTGGTCAAAAACGCCGATCACCTGATCACCATGGATGACGAGGGCCGCCGTATCGCCGGAGGCGGGCTTTTTGCCGTAGATGGTGTGATCGCGCAGGTGGGGCCGAGCGCCGCTTTGCCCTCCTCTGCCGATGTCGTCATCGACGCCGGCGGCCGTATCCTCATCCCCGGCCTGGTCAACACCCACCACCATCTCTACCAATCCCTCACCCGCGTTTTGCCCGCCGCCCAGGACGCCGACCTCTTCCACTGGCTGAAGACGCTCTATCCCATCTGGGCCGGCCTCACGCCAGAGGCGATCTACATTTCGGCCAAGGTGGGGCTGGCCGAGATGATGCTGGCCGGCTGCACCACCTCCTCCGACCATCTCTACATCCTGCCCAACGGCAGCCGCATCGATGATGAGATCGCGGCGGCCGTGGAACTGGGCATCCGTTTTCATGCTGCTCGCGGCTCGATGAGCCTGGGCGAAAGCGCCGGCGGCCTCCCCCCCGACCGCGTGGTCGAGAAAGAGGACGCCATCCTCGCCGACAGCCGTCGTCTGATCGAGACCTATCATCAGCCGCAGCGCTTTGGCATGGTGCGCATCGTGCTGGCGCCCTGCTCCCCCTTCTCGGTCACGCCTGACTTGATGCGCGCCAGCGCCGAGATGGCCCGCAGCTATGGCGTGCACCTGCACACCCACCTGGCCGAAACCGTGGACGAGGAACAGTTCTGCCTGGCCCAGTTTGGCCGCCGCCCGGCCGAATACGCTGAAGACCTGGGCTGGGTGGGCGCGGATGTGTGGCACGCGCACGCGGTGCACATCAACAGCCAGGAGATCGGCCTGTTTGCCCGCACCGGCACCGGCGTGTGCCATTGCCCCTCTTCCAACATGCGGCTGGCCAGCGGCATCGCCCCGGTCAAGTCCTATCTGGCCGCGGGCGTCAAAGTGGGGCTGGGTGTGGATGGCTCGGCCAGCAACGACAGCGGCCACCTGCTAAACGAGGCCCGCACCGCCCTGCTGTTGCAACGGGTGCAGGGCGATCCCGCGGCCCTGACCGCGACGCAGGCCCTGCATCTGGCCACGCGCGGGGGGGCGGCGGTGCTCGGCCGCGATGATATCGGCGCCCTTGCCCCCGGCATGGCCGCGGACTTTGCCGCCTATCGTCTGGACGCCATCGATTTTGCCGGCGCCTTGCACGATCCCCTGGCCGCGCTGCTTTTCTGCGGCCCGGTCAGGGCCGATCTGGTGGCCGTGCAGGGCCGCGTCCGCATCCAGGAGGGGCAGTTTGTCGATCTCGACCTGCCCCCCTTGATCGCCCGGCACAACGCCATCGCCAAAGCCCTGGCCAACGGCGCTTGAGGAGGCTGGTATGACGAGCGACGCCCTCCTCGAACAGGCCGCAGCCCTGGCCGATGAAATCGCCCAATTGCAGAGCCAGTGGCCCAAACACTCCACGCCGCCGGCCCTGGTCATCCAGTTGGAAGACCTGGAGGAAGCGCTGGCGCAGGTACACGCCGCCATCGCCGCCTCCGCCAGCGGTCGGAGCGCTCCCAGCGCTCCGACCGCTTGACGCCTCCGCCTCCCCTTTTCCCCACCACGACCCCAGCGGTCGGAGCGCTCCCAGCGCTCCGACCGCTTGACGCTCTCCCCTCTCCCTCCCACCGTGACCCCCCGCACCCTCACCTACTTCATCGCCTTCATCGCCCTGGGGCTGGCCAGCGCCTCGATGGGCCCGACGCTGCCGACGCTGGCCGCCCATACCGGCGTCACCCTGGCCGAGATCAGCATCCTTTTCGTGGCCCGCTCGCTGGGCTACCTGAGCGCTTCGCTCACGGCCGGACGGCTCTTCGACCATCTGTCCGGCCACCTGCTCATGGCCCTTGCCCTGCTGTTCATGGCCGGCATGCTGGCGCTGATCCCGCTGCTGCCTTTGCTGTGGTTATTGACCCTGGTCATTTTTCTGCTAGGGCTGGCCGAGAGCATGCTGGATCTGGGTGGGAACACCCTGCTGGTGTGGGAGCACGGGGAGGGTGTGGGCCCGGCCATGAACGCGCTGCATTTTTGCTTTGGCGTGGGCGCGTTTTTGGCCCCGATCATCGTGGCCTGGTCCTTGCAACGCAGCAACGACATCATCTGGGCCTATGGGTTGCTGGCCCTGCTGATGTTGCCGGTGCTGGCGCGCTTGCTGACCTTGCCCAGCCCCAAGCCGCGCTCCGCCGCCTCCCAGACGCCCTCCCAGCCGCTGCGCCGCAAGTTCATCCTGTGGATCGTGCTCTTTTTCTTTCTCATTGTCGGCATCGAGGCCAGTGTGGGCGGCTGGCTCTACACCTTCGGGGTGCGCACCACGCCCCTCGGTCCCACGGCCGCGGCCTATCTCACCTCGGCTTTTTGGGGCGCGCTGACCGGCGGTCGCCTGCTGGCCATCCCCCTGGCCACTCGTCTGCGGGCGCGGGTCATCCTTCTGATCGATCTGCTCGGCATCCTGCTCTGCCTGATCTTACTGCTGGCGTGGCCGGGCCGCGTCTGGGCCGTGTGGGCAGCGGCGATCGTGGCCGGATTGGCCATTGCCTCCCTCTTCCCCACCACCATCACCTTTGCCTCCCGCCGCATGCTGCTCAGCGGGCGGGTGACAGGCTGGTTTTTTGCCGGGGCCAGCCTGGGCGGCATGAGCCTGCCCTGGGTGATCGGGCAATTTTTCGAGCGCAGCGGGCCGATGATCCTGCCGCAACTGCTGCTGCTTGCCCTCCTCGCGGCCTTCGCCATCTTTGCCCTGTTAGTGCGGCAGGGGCGCGGGGGATGGTAATTCTTTCCCCGCGCGCACGGCCACGATCTCGGCCATGATGGCCAGGGCGATCTCTTCGGGGCTGCGCCCGCCCAACGCCAGGCCGATGGGGTTGTGGATGCGGGCGAGTTGGGCTTCGGTGACGCCTTCCTGGCGCAGTTGCACGGCGCGTTGGGCCATGGTCTGCTGGGAACCGAGCGCGCCGATGTAGCGCGCCCGGCTGCCCAGGGCCACGCGCAGCGCCGGCAGATCCAGCTTGTCATCATGGCTGATCACGGCGATATAGGTGGCTTCGTGCAGGGGCAGCGCGGCCAGCGCCTCATCCGGCCAACGCTGCAACACCTGGCCGGCGTGGGCAAAGCGCGCGGCGCTGGCAAAGACGCCGCGCGGATCGATCACCGTGGTGCGGAAGCCCAGGACGTTGGCAAAGGTGACCAAGGGAATGGCGATGTGCACGGCGCCGACGATGATCAGATGCGGGGGCGGGGTGAAGACCTCGAAAAAAAGATCGTAGTCCGTTCCGGCCACGGTCAGGGTGCGGCGATCATGGCGCTGCGCCGCCAGGTATTCCCTGGCCACGGCCTGCGCCTGGCGGTCGAGTTCGGCCTGACCCAGCCCGCCCAGGCTGCGGCCATCGGGCCACAACAGCAGGCTGCGCCCCGCCTCTGCTCCGTTCAAGAGGGTGATCCGGGCCAGCACTGTCTCCTGTTGCACCCCTTGCCGCAGGGCGGTGAGCAGTTCTCCGCAGGCCAGCGGCTCCACAAACACCTCGATGCCCCCGCCGCAGGCCAGCCCCACGCTCTGCGCCCACGCATCGGCGATGCCGAAGGGGATCAGCCGGGCCTGATTGGCGGCGATGACTGCCAGCGCCTCTTGCACCACCGCGCTTTCCACGCAGCCGCCGCTGACCGAGCCAGCCATCTCCGCCGCTGCCGATACGATCATGTGGCTGCCCAGGGGCCGCGGGGCCGAGCCATAGACCTTGACCACGGTGGCCAGCGCCACGGCTTGCCCCTGTTCGCACCAAAACGAGATTTTTTCAACCAAGTCGCGCATTCTGTCTCCTGGTGGTTTTGGTAGATTGGTAGATTGGTTAGTTGGTTAGCTGGTTGGTTAGCTGGTTGGTTAGTTGGTTGGTTAGTTGGTTAGTTGGTTAGTTGGTTAGTTGGTTGGTTGGTAGGTTGGTGGTTTATTTTGTTTTTCGGCGATCTTGACCAATCTACCAATCTACCAACTAACCAACCAACTAACCAACCAACCAACTAACCAACCAACCAACCAACCAACCAACCAACTAACCAACTAACCAACTAACTAACCAACCAACTAACCAATCAACTAACCAATCAAAGAGCAATATACCCTTTTTCGATAGCGTACTTTACTAGATCGACGCGATTGTGCAGACCCAGCTTATTCATAATATTTTCGCGATGCCGATCCACCGTCTTGGGGCTGATCACCAGCGTCTCCGCGATCTCACGGTTGGTCAGACCCTCGGCGATCAGGGTCAACACCTCCTGCTCGCGCCGGGTGAGGACGCCCTTCTCCACCGTCTCCCCTTCCTCGTGGTGCAGATAATCGCTGACCAGCAGCTTGGCCAGGGAGGGATAGAGGAAGACATTGCCCTGATGCACCACCCGGATGGCAGAGACAAGATCATCCGCGGCCGCGCGTTTGGGCACATAACCGGACGCGCCGGCATCCAACATCTGGAAGAAATACTGCTCATCCTCATACATGGTCAGGGCGAGGATGGCCACCTGGGGGAAGCTGGCTTTGATGCGGCGGGTGGCCTCGATGCCGCTGATGCCGGGCAGGGCCACGTCCATCAGCACCACATCGGGCTGGAGGGTGCGCGCCGCCTGCACCGCTTCCTCGCCGCTGCCCGCTTCTCCCACGATCGCGATATCAGGCTCGGCCAGGAAGAGCATGCGTAAACCGGCCCGTACGATCTCGTGATCATCCACCAACAACAATCGAATCGGCTGACTCATGATTGCGCTCCGTGAGCAAAGGAATGTGAACGGTGATGGCAGTCCCCTGGCCGGGCGCGGCATCGATGAGGATGCTGCCGCCCAGCAGCCCCGCCCGCTCTTGCATGCCCAGCAGGCCCCAGCCCCCGCCGGCCCCGCCGCCCGCGCCG
>JABWBG010000146.1 GCA_013360575.1 Caldilineales bacterium | reverse complement strand
GTTAAAATTTATGTAATCAAAAATTTAGTCTTTAAGTCTTTTTGGTTTGTAAATTACGTAATCATGTAATTATGGTTCGATTTAGATGCGATTGCCCTGAGATTTTAGGGGTATTCATGGCTTAATTTTTCAATTAGCGGTTGCCAATGATCATAGGATGCCTGTGCCAATAAATTGTTCATTTCCTCTTTATTATCATGATAATACGACAGGGCGTCATGAATTTGGGCAGAGGAGAGTTGCGGATAATCCCACAAGATTTCTTCGATGGCGTTTCCTAACTGATATTGTTCCACTACTGTCCGAACCATAATCCGCGTCCCCAGAATAATCGGCTCGCCGCCTGCCACCCCTTGAACTCTGACTACATGAGGATGATCCGTCCGCTCTACAGTTTTATTCTGGTAGCTTGCATCGATTACGTCTAACATTTTGATCTCCTGGTTTTTCAGTTGGTTGGTTAGTTGGTTGGTTAGTTAGTTGGTTGGTTGGTTGGTTAGTTGGTTGGTTGGTTGGTGGGTGGGTGGGTGGGTTGGTGGGTTGGTAGATTGGTGGGTTGACGTGTAAACCGGCGATCCCCACCAATCTACCAATTTACCAATTTACCAACCTACCAACCAACTAACCAACTAACCAACCTCCCAATACCCCTTTCACAGCAGTGAGGTTCGGGGCGACGTGGTGGGGGTGGGTGGCGACGATCTGCACCGATTTCATGGCGCCGGCGACATCTTTGAGGCCGTTGCCGGTGTTGATGACGACGATACGATCATCCCGACCCACCAGCCCTTGGGCGACTGCTTTGACCAGCCCGGCATAGCTTGCCGCCCCCGCCGGCTCGGCAAAAACACCACAGCCACGGGCCAGCGCGGGGATGGCGGCCAGGATCTCCTCGTCGCTGACGGTGACGTAGGCGCCATGGGTCTCAGTCACAGCGGCCATGGCCTTGATGCGGTCGCGCGGCAGCCCGGCGCTGATGCTGTCGGCCAGGGTGCGAGCGTGGATCGGCGCTTTACTGAGCACATCCTCGCCTTTGGCCCAGGCCTCGGCCAGGAAATTGCTGCCCGCAGCCTGCACGCCGATGATGCGCGGCATGTGGTCGATCCAGCCCAGCGCCAGCAGGTCGCGCAGGCCCTTGTGCACGCCGCCGATGATGCAGCCGTCGCCGACGCTGACGAAAATGGCATCCGGGGCCTGCCAACCCAATTGCTCGCAGATCTCGAAACTGACCGTCTTTTTGCCCTCGGTCATGTAGGGATTGAAGCCGGTGTTGCGGTTGTACCAGCCGAACGCGTCCGCGGCCTGCAGGCAGAGGTCGAAAGCGTCGTCGTAGGCGCCGTCGACCAGCAACACGGTCGAGCCATAGGCCAGCAGTTGAGCGATCTTGGCCGGCGGCGCGGCCGCGGGCACGAAGATGACGTTCGCCTGGCCCACGCTGGCGCACAATCCGGCCAGCGCCGCCGCGGCATTGCCGGTGCTGGCCGTGGTCAGGATCTCGGCCCCGCGCTCGCGGCCCTTGACCACAGCAATGGCGCTGGCCCGGTCTTTGAAGGAGGCGGTGGGATTGCGGCCATCATCCTTCACCCAGAGATGGCGCAGACCCAGGCCCGCGGCCAGCCGCGGCGTCTCGTACAGCGGCGTCCAGCCCACAGCCAGGGGCGGAACCGTCGCATCCACCGCCACCGGCAGCAGCGGCTTGTACCGCCAGATCGTGAAATCTCTGTGGTTGTTCAGCGATTCCAGGCTGATTGCGGCGGCGATGGCGTTATAATCGTACACCACATCCAAAATGCCCTCATAGCCATGATCGGGGCAGACATACGCAATCTCTTCCGGCAAGTAAGTCTTACCGCAGATGAGGCATTTAAGATGCGTTACGTGGTTCATGGGTTGGTTGGTTGGTTGGTTGGTTGGTTGGTTGGTTTGTTGGTTGGTTGGTTGGTTGGTTGGTTGGTTAGTTGGTAGATTGGTAGGTTGGTAGATTGGTAAATTGGTAGATTGGTGGGTTATTTCGTTTTTCGGCGATCTCTACCAATTTGCCAACCAACAAACCAACCAACCAACCAACCAACCAACTAACCAACCAACTAACCACTGATACGCGTCCCTGTCTCGCCGGCGAGGGCGCGGGCGATGTTGGGCGGGTCGGTGATGAGCGCATGCTGGCCGCCCCGCTCCAGGAAATTGATGCAAGCCTCGATCTTGGGCTTCATGCTGCCGGGCGCGAAGTGGCCCGCAGCCATGTAGGCCCTGGCCTCGGCCACCGTCATGCGATCCAGCCATTGCTGGTTTGGTTTGCCAAAGTGGATGGCCACCCTTTCCACACCGGTAGAGATGATCAGCATGTCGGCCTGCACGGCGTTGGCCAGCAGCGCGCTGGCCCGATCCTTGTCGATCACCGCCGGCGGCGCGCCACGAATTTCGCCGTCGGCTGTACGGATGACAGGAATGCCGCCGCCGCCCACCGCAATCACGATCCAACCGGCATCGACCATCGTACGGATGGCGTTGACCTCCACGATCTCCAGCGGTTGCGGGCTGGCGATGACGCGACGATAGCCTCGCCCGGCATCCTCCACCACCGACCAGCCCATCTGCTCGAAGACCTGCGCCTGCGCGCGGTCGAGAAACGCTCCGATCGGCTTGGAAGGGTTCTGAAAACCGGGATCATCGGCAGCCACCAGCACCTGCGTGACCATGGTCACGGCCCGGCGGTAGAGCTGGCGGCGCAAAAATTCATTATTGAGCGATTGCTGCACCATGTAGCCGATGCTGCCCTGCGTGTCCGCGCCGATCAGGTCGAGCGGCACCGGGTGCACCTCGGGCATGGCCAGCTCGGCCCGGCGCAGGATGAACCCTACCTGCGGGCCGTTGCCGTGGGTGATGATGGTGTTCCACCCCTGCGCGACCAGATCAGCGATGTGAGTGCAGGTCTCCCGCACTGCGGCCCACTGATGTTCGACTTGGGGATGGTCTTTGTCGGTGATGAGAGAGTTGCCGCCGATGGCGATCACGGCGGTGCGAGCGCGTTCAGGCATGAATGGCGTCCTTGGGATGATGATGGGTGCGAAGGGATGAAAGCCGGGGCAGGGGCCGGCGGAGTGCGTGGCTGGATGCGGTCACAGCAGCGGGCCGAAAAGGGCAGTGGCCGCGGCTGTGGTGGCCGCAGCCACCGTGGGCAAAGGCATCTGCCAGAGTTCGGCCAGCCGGGCAGCGACGAGATGCACATGGGCTGGCTCGTTGCGCTGGCCGCGGTGGGGATGGGGCGCCAGATAGGGCGCGTCAGTCTCGATCAGGGTGCGATCGGGCCGGAGATGGGGGACGAGGGCGTGCAGATCGCGGGCATTTCGAAAAGTCACCGGCCCGGCCAGACCGAGGCAAAAGCCCCAGTCGTACGCCTCCTCCGCCATCTCCCGGTCGCCGGAGAAGCTGTGCAGGACGCCGGCAAAGGGCCGCGCGGCCAGCGGCGAGCCGGGCAGAGTCTCGCGCGCCCAGGCCCGCAACTGCGCCCGCACCGCCGCGTGCGCCTCTCGGTCATGGATGATCACCGGCAGACCGAGGGCCGCGGCCAGATCCAGTTGCTGGCGAAAGACCTGGGCCTGCACTTCCGCAGGAGTGCGCTGCCAGTACCCATCCAGCCCGATCTCGCCAATGGCCACGGCTTTGGCATGGCCGGCCAACTCGCGCAGCGCGGCCAGCGTGTGCGGGCCGAAATCTGCGCACTCGTTGGGGTGCACCCCCACCGCCGCGTACACCTGGGGATAGCGTTCGGCCAGGGCGATGGCCCTGCGGCTGTGGGCCAGATCGATGCCGATAGTGAGGATGGCGGCCACGCCCGCGGCCTGCGCCCGCGCCAACACCGCATCGCGATCCTCGTCGAACTGGGGCAGATCGAGGTGACAATGCGAATCGACAAGCAGCGGGGCGGGAGAGGAGGGAGTCACGAAGTGAGACGACGCAAGATCGCTTCCAGCCGGGCCGGGTCGGCGGCGAGCAGGCGGGCCAATTCACGGCCCGCGGCCAGGAGATAGGGCGCATCCCCGCCGGGGAGCTGGCAGCGGGCCGCCCGACGCAGGCTGGCCGCCAGCAATTCTTCGGCGGGGCACTGGCTATTGTTGAGCACGGTGCGAAAATAATCAAACCGGGCCAGGGCGCGGCGCACTTCGGCGTCCGCGCAGGCATAGATCGGCTGCAAAGCCGCGGGGGGCCGGGGCGGGATGCGCTGATAGACCTGATCGCCGCGGGCATAGGCCACGGCCAGCGCCGTGATCTCCACCGGCGTCTGGCGGCGCTGGCGCATATCCTGGATGCGGGTCTCGTCCATCTCCTCGCCCGCGGCCACGATCTGCCGCACGAAGGGATCGTCGTGTACAACCACATCATACACCAGCCCGTAGACGCTTTCCGTGGCCACATCGGCCCGGATCAGGGCGCCGAAGGGCGGGGGCGCGTCATCCACATGGTTGTAGCCAAAGGTGTAGGCCGCGGTGCTGCTACGCAGGACGCGGCCCAGCAAAATGGGCGTGTTCATCAGCGGGAGTAACCTCGGCTCAGGTCTTTTTGGCGCGCTTTGGGCGATGGTTCGGGCAGGGCGCCGGTGCGGCGGGCCAGTTGCACCGCGAGCATCTGTTCGAGATCGCGCTTTTCTTGCTGCGAAACCACGGCCAACTCATCGGCGCGGGCCAGGACGTAGGGAAAACGCATGCCAACACAGTCATGGTACAGCGCGTTCTGCACCCGATCGGCCCACTGCGGCTGCCGCGCCACCCATTCCGGCAGGTCGATACGGGCGATCTGCGCCCAGTCCGGGCCTTGGCGCTGGGCCACGTTGAGATAGAAGAAGCAGATGCGCTGGCCCGCGGGCGCAAATCGCTCGCGATTGACTCTGGCGGTGGTGGCGAAGAGGGCGGAGCGCTGGTTGGGCCCGAGCAGGCGGGCGAAGAGGGCGGCGTCGCTGAGGCCCCGGTACGGGCTTTGCTGCACTTCCTCCCGCGTGATCTGGGCGGCGTCGAGAGCGCTGATCCACAACAAACGGATGACATTGGCCGAGCGGGGGGTGCTGACGAAGCCAATGGGCGTGGCCTGCACCCGCTGCAAGGTGTGCAAACAGTCGATGTAGCGGCTGAGGTCGGCAGTGATGCCGGCGTCTTCCCCCCCTTCGGCCTCGAACAGGTCTCGTTCGCCCAGCCACATCATCAGCTGGCCATCTTTGATCGCCAGGATCAGGGGGTCGAGATCGCCGCCGCCCCGCGTCCGTTCCTCCACGGCCAGCGCGGCCAGGCGCTGCATCTCCGCCAACTCGCGGCGGGCGTTGATGCGCTCGGCCTTGATCAGATTGCCGCGAACATCGTAGAGTTCGGCGTCGCTGAAATGCAGGCTGGGCTGCGTCTCGACCTGCGGGGCGGCGGCGCTGCCCTGCCGAAAGATGATGGCGCCGGTGTTGAGCAGGTAATAGAGCAAGGGCCCATGCCGATCGGGGTAGATCTGCGAGCCGTCCACCGCGATCAGGGTGGCGGATTCGGGGGGGGAGGTGGGCCGGTGACGGCGATCGAGGGTCGCTTCCACCGGCTCGGCCCCGCGCCAGGTGTGATCCAGCTTCAGCGCCAGCTCGATCTTGGCTTGCAGGGCCGCGTCGACCGGGGTGCGTTGCAGTTGCGCCGCGGCGTCCTCAGCCAATCTGCTATATTCTTTTTGGCGTTGAGCGATCTCTGCGCCCATCGCTTCTAGAGGATCGAGCAGTTTACGTAATTCCAGCATGCTTGCGTGATTTATCTAGGAAAAAACCCTAAAGGTTTCCAAAACCTTTAGGGTTTGGGCTGAGAAACGTATGCACTGCGAGAGATGCGGCCTGCAGGGAGGACAACGCCGATCGCAAAGGGGGCGTCTCTCGTGCGCAGCAGCATACCGCCGAGCCACAGTCTACGTCAAGCCTTCGGGCCAGAGAGGATCGCCATGCCGCCGAATGAGAGCCGCCGAATGAATTCGGCGTCTGATACAAAAAACCCGTTAAAACGGGTTGTCGATGGCGTTATCATGCCATAAAAACCTGCTTTAGCAGGTTTCCGATACCAGACCGTGAATTCATTCACAGGTTGCCGCCGAATGATCCTTCCATCATCGCCCGGCTACAGCACAGCGCCCCGCGAACGGGGCTTGACAGCGCACGCCGACCACGCGTGCTCTGGTCAACCGTTGGCGCACTACGGGGCCGTCCCAAATGGAGATTGACGCCGGCCGCAAAACCCGCTAGAATCGGGCTGTTTGGGATGGAAATCATTGGTTTCGGCCCACATCGCTGCAACCGCACAATCGTCCTTTTCACACACCGAGGAGCTTCCCCCCATGGCAAACGATACCTTCATCGATCTGGATCTGCGCATCTTCAAGGCCGGGCCGGACACCTTCCTGGTCACCGCGCAGACGCCGGGCAGCGGGCTGGCCAGCGGTCAACTGGATTGGGCCGCGCTCAGCCAGCCCGATTTTACCAGCCTGATCGAGCGCATCCGCGAGGAACCGTTCACCGCCGATGTCGCCCTGTTCGAGCAGGTGGGCGAAACCCTGTTCAACGCCCTCTTTCAGGGGCAGGCGCGCGATCTCTTTATCAGCATCTATTCGCAGCGGGTACAAAGTGTGGCGGACACGCATCTGCGCCTGCGCCTGGATATCAGCGAATCTGCCGGGGAAGTGGCGATGCTGCCCTGGGAATTCATGCACTGGAACAACTTCTTCCTGGCCACGCAGGTGAAGACGTTGGTCACGCGGCAGTTGCTGAACCTGAATTACGGCAACATCAAATCCCTGACCGTGGCGGGCAAACCCAAGGTGCTGGTGGTCATCCCCCGCGGCTCCGGCCTGGCCACCGACGAGGAGGAAACAACGATCCGCGCCGCCCTGACCGCGGCAGAACTGCCCTTCGAGGTGCTGAAAGGCCGCGTGCCGGTGAAGCTTGTGGATGACACCCTGGCCGCGGGCGGCTATCACATCCTGCATTTCATCGGCCATGGCGAGTTCCGGGAGGAGGATGATGGCCGTGTGCAGGGCAGCCTGCGCTTCAACGCCTCCTGGCCGGAGGACAACGAGGCCGCGGACGAGGAATGGGTGACCGATAACAAGCTGCAAGCCCTGCTGGGCAACTACGAAGATCTGAAGCTGGTGGTGCTCAACGCCTGCAAGGGGGCGGAGGTGGAGACTCGCAGCGGGCGCGGCTTCATCGGCGCGGCGCCGGCCATCTTACGGGCCGGGGCGCCGGCGGTGGTGGCCATGCAATACGCCATCCGCGATGATGTGGCCCTGCAATTCGGCGAGACCTTTTACAAACGGCTGACCAGCGGCGAGCACTGCGGGCAGGTGGATATGGCCCTGGCCGCGGCCCGCAACGCCTGCTTCCTTTTCATGAGCAAGGATCGCGGCTTTGCCACCCCCGTGCTCTATCTGCGCTCGCAGGATGGCAAGATCTTCGAATGCGAGGGCAAGTCCGAGTCGCAGAAGAAAGAGAGGCCCGCGCCGGTCGAAACCTGCCCGCCCCCGCCCAAACCGGAGGACTCGCTGCTGCACGATCACCGCCACAGCACCGCCCAAACCCTGCTGGCCGCGGTCAAATCGACCCAGGAGCAACTGAGCCTGGCCCAACGCCAGATCAGCCACCTGCAAAAGATGAAATTCGAGAATCCTCTGCTGGCAGCCGGCGGCATGGTCGACTTGCAGATCGAGCAACTGGAGGCGCAGAAGCAGAAGATGGAGCAGCGGCTGGAAGAGGAAATCGGGGTGCTGCGCTGGAAACTGCACGAGGTCTGCCTGGAGCGGGAGAAACAGGCGCAGAAGCTGGTCGGCTTGCAGGAGCAACTCAACGACCTGCAAAAACGCAACGACTACGTGCCCTACAGCCTCAAGACCAACATCTCCGACACGCAAAAGCGCGTGCGTGAACTGGAGACGCTGTTGCAGCAGGGCGAGGCCTTCCGCTGAGCCGCGGCGCCGGTGGTTGGGCGGAGTTCGATAGGTTGACCCATTTTGGCGTCCATGTTACGCTGCCGGCAGCGTTTTTGTTCAGGTCATTTTCCCGCCCCACTCGCTTGCAGATTTTTCGGTGCGCCGTTTCCTTCCTCTCGCTGTGATGATCCTGGTCCTGGCCGGGGCCTGGTTCGCGCGCGAACGCGTGCTGAGTGTGGGGAGCGCGCTCATCGGTTCGATCGTGGGCCGGCAGATGACTTCGCCAGAAATGATAGAGCAAGAGAAAACGCTGAGTGATATCGAGGCGACGCAGGCCACTGCCGAAGCGGCGACAGTGATTGCGAAATTGGTGCAGGAGCATGCAGCGCAGGCGGCGGAGGCGCAGGCTGTGCAGGCGCAGGCCGTGCAGGCGCAGGAAGCCCCGCCCGCGGCCCCGCCCGCACCCATTCCCCCCACGGCTGTGCCCTTCGTGCAGCCCACGCCGTTGCCGTGGCGCCAGCATCAGGTGCAGCCGGGCGACACCCTGGCAGCGATCGCCCGCGCCTATGACACCGACGTGGAAACGCTGATGGCCGAGAACAAGCTGATCAGCGCCGATGTGCTGGTGGTGGGGCGCACCCTGTTTATCCCGCCGCCGCCCACGCCCTCCCTGCCGCCGCCCAACACCGAGGTGTACACAGTGCAGGCTGGCGACACCCTCAGCGCCGTGGCCCGGCGGTATGGCATCGGCCTGGCAGACCTGAAAGCCCTCAACCCTCACCTGCCCAGTCCCGATCGCCTCAGCGTCGACACCGTCCTGTTCATCCCTGTGCAGCCCACGCCTACCCCCCGGCCCACAGCCACGCCCGTGCCGCAGGTCCGCATCGTGGAGGAACCCACCCGCCCCCCGGTCGAGCCGCCGCCGCCCGTGCCCACGCCCACACCCACACCCGCGGACGTGGCTGTCACCTTCGCCGACTGCCCGCCGGCGCGGCAGGAAAGCCGGGTGTGGGGCCTCTCCTTCTGCCGCCCTATCGACGAGGGGTGGACGGTGCAGGAATGGCGCGATACGGATCAGCCCGGCGTGTTGATCTTTTTCGAGGATGAGAAGGGCGTGCGCAGTCTTTACGCCATTTCCCGCAGCGAAGGCGCGGCCAAAAAGCCCCTCAGCAGCGTGCTGCAGGCAGCTCAAGCCGCCGCGCCCGACCAACTCGCCCGCGCCCTGCCCGGCGGCGTCACCCTGGAAGGGGAATGGCAGCGCATCGCCGACGCCGCCACCGCGGGCCAGGCCGATCAGCGGGCGGAGATCGCCGGGCGCTACACACTCGCCGACATCGCGGCCCGCGTCCGCCTGATCGTTTTCAATCACGCCAACCGGCGCTGGCAAGTGCTGATGATCGCTCCCACCGCGCGCTGGAGCGCGGAGGCAGATGTGGGCGTCTTCGACCGCGTGCACACGAGTCTTGAAGTTTTTGCGCCGTGACGGGGCCGGCGAACGCTAGAGGAGGCGGGGCGGGGCGGGTTATACGTCGAAAAAGGCCCTGGCCCATGCCACCGCGCCATATTTGCTCCAGCAAAGCAGATGCGCAGGCGCGGCCGGGCGAAGACGGCCAAGGGGCAGGCCCAACCAGGCCGCGGGATGCAAAGTGGCGCAGGCCAGCGCCTGGCTGAAGCTGGCCCCGGTGTGGGCCATGAACCGGCGCACATCCTGCGCCTGTAAGGGCCGCTGCGAGCTGCCGCTGAGCAGCACCCGATCCGGCCCGAAATGCCGCCACAGCGCCGCCATCTGTTCGGGCGGGTCGTTGACGGTGGCCAGCGCGTAGGCCGCGGCGGGCAGGGGCTCGGCC
>JABWBG010000145.1 GCA_013360575.1 Caldilineales bacterium | reverse complement strand
CCGCGGATCAGCGCCAGCGCAGCAGCAGCAGCCGCCGTCGCCGCGGCCGCGGGCGCAGCCTGGAGGACTCGGCCCCAACCGAGAGCGCGCCGGCCGTGAGGATGCACCGTTACGACGCCGGCAGCCTCGAAGTCTCCCCGCTTTCCGAAGATATCTTCATCTACACCTACACCTTGCGGCCCAGCGCCCTGCTCGATAGCTACCAGCCCGGCCCCTCCCTGTTGGATCGGATGGAATTCGAGGAACCGTTGCAGCCGCAGGATGAGGCGACGGGCTAAACGGGGCGGCCCCTGCCGTGCACGAACCCCCTCCCCGCCGCCCCACCGATTATCGCCGCAGCCGGCGCCAGGCCGATCGTCTCTATCTGCGCCTGACGCTGGCGGCGCTGTTGTTGCTCGGCGGCGGGCTGATCTACCTCTTCTACGGCGGCTGGGCCTTTGCCACCGCCCTGATCTGCCTGTTCGGCGGCGCCGGCATCATCCTGCTGTTGTGGGCGATCCTTTCCCTGATCGAGCGCTGGGTGCGGGAGGAGTAGGCCGCCGTCCGACCTGGATCACCTGAAAACAGGGAAGGGATCGGCCCCGAACAGAAGCAGCAGGAGGAGGAAGGCAACCACTCCCAGCCCTTGCCGCAACCGGTTCAGCGCTTGGGAATCATCCAGGGTGGGCGGGTGGCGCAGGCCAAAAAGCAGGATCAGCCCCGCCCACAGATACCAGCTCGTCCAGCCGGTAGCCAGTCCCAACAGGCCGAGCAGGAGCACAGCCAGGATCGCCAGCAGCAGACTGCGCCGGCCCAACAGCGCGTAGGCCACATGGCCGCCATCCAACTGGCCCGCGGGCAGCAGGTTGACCGCGGTGATGAACAGGCCGATATAGGCGGCGAAACTGATCGGGTGCAGCATCAGGTGGTGGCCCGGCGGCAGGCCGCGCAGCCGCTCCACCAGCCAGATCAGGCCGGTCATCAGCAGGCCATCGCCATAGAGACTGGGGTGGCGTTGCACCGGGGCCAGCAGCAGCCCCACAATGAAGAGGGGAATGGCCACAGCCAGCCCCGCCAGCGGCCCGGCCAGCCCCACATCGAACAGGGCGCGACGGTTCTGCACCGGCGAACGCAGGCGGATGAACGCCCCAAAAGTGCCCAGCCCAAAAGGCACGGGGATGAAATAGGGCAGCGAGACATCCACCCCGTGCAGACGGGCCAGAAAATAGTGCCCCAACTCGTGCACACCCAGGATCAAGAGCAGGGTGGCGGCGAAGAGGAACCCGGTCACCAGGGCCGGCATCTCCAGCGTGAACAGGCTGTTCCCCAGCAGCGCGCCCACGAACATGGTGCTGAACAGGGTGGCGAAGAAGAGGAAGAGGTTCAGCCAGGGGAAGCGGAAAAGGGGATGGGCCAGCGGCCGCGGCGTGTCGGCAAAGGAATCTTCGGGCATAAAGCGGGTGGGAGAGGGGGGGAGGGAAGGGTTGACGCCATCATCATGCTGCCTGCGCCCCAATTTGGCAAACTGCGCCTGCCCCCAGCCCTCCTGTCCAAAACCGATCCCAACGAGGCCGCCGATTCGCCAACCCCTGCCCGCCCTGCTATCATAGCGTTCCCCCTGCCTGCGCATCCCCCCCTTTTGTGTTGCCATGTCCTCTTCCACCTCGCTCCTCGCTTCCGAAACCGGCGCCATCTACAAAGATTGGGGCGGGCGATTGGTCGTGGCCCTGGCCTTTCCCAACACCTATTTCGTGGGCATGAGCTCGCTGGCCCTGCAGATCCTCTATCGCCGCTTCAATGCCCACGCGGCGGTGGCCTGCGAGCGGGTGTTCTGGGAAAAGGAGGCCGCTGCCCCCCGCCGGCCCCTGCTGACGCTGGAATCGGGCCGGCCTGTGGCCGAAGTCGATGTGTGGGCCTTCACCATCTCTTATGAGATGGACTATTTCAACGTGATCGAGATGCTGCGGCAGGCCGGCATGCCGCCGCTGGCGCGGGATCGGGATGAGAGCTGGCCCCTGCTCATCGCCGGCGGGCCGGGGGTGACGATGAACCCGGAACCGATGGCCCCGATCTTCGACGCCATCGTCATCGGCGAGGGGGAGGAGATCATCGAGACCCTGATCCCACTTTTCCAGGAGGGGATCGCCGCGCCGCGCCCCGAATTGCTGGCCGCGCTGGATCGCATCCCCGGCGTGTACGTGCCCACGCTCCTCCCGCCTGTGACCGAGCAGGGCGGCCAACCGCGCCGCATCGAACGCCTGTGGGTGCGCGATCTGGAGCACTACGCGCCGGTCAGCTGCCTGTACACGCCCGAAACCGAGTTCAAGGGCATGCATCTGATGGAGATCGCCCGCGGCTGCGGTCGCGGCTGCCGTTTTTGTCTGGCCGGTTATCTTTACCGCCCCCCCCGCGAGCAGCCGTTGGAGCTGCTGTTGCAGTGGGCGGAGGCCGGACTGCGCCAGAGCAAGCGCCTGGGCCTGGTCTCGGCCGCAGTCTCCGACCACACGCAGATCGATGATCTGGCCACAGCCCTGGCCGAGATGGGCGCGGAGATCAGCGTGTCCTCGATGCGTGTGGATCCGATTTCTGCGCCGCTGGTGCGGGCCATGCGCGCGGGCGGCGCCCAAACGTTGACCATCGCTCCAGAAGCCGGTTCCCCGCGGCTGCGCGATGTGATCGCCAAGACGCAGACCGAGGCGCAGCTTTTACAGGCGGTGGAACTGGCCGCGGCGCTCGATTTTCCCCAGCTCAAGTTCTATTTCATGATCGGCCATCCCACCGAGACGGAGGAGGACATGGCCGAGTTGGCGGCGTTCGTGAGCAAAGCGCGGGCCATTTTCAAGCGGCGCATCGCCATGAACGCCACACCCTTCGTGCCCAAGGCGCACACGCCCTTCCAATGGATGCCGGTGACCGACGCCGGGGTGCTGAAGAAGCGGCAACAGTGGTTGCAGCGGCAGGTGGGGCGCATGCAGGTGGCGGTGCGGGCCGATTCGCCCGCCTGGGCCGAGGTGCAGACCGTGCTCTCGCGCGGCGACCGCCGCCTGGCCGGGGTCTTGCTCGATGTGCCTGAAGTCTCGGTGCCCGCTTTTTGGCAGACGATGGCCAGCCACGGGCTGGAGCGGGACGCGTTCCTGGGTCAGTTGCCTGTGGGGGGGATGATGCCCTGGTACAGTGTGGAGAGCGGCGTCAGCGACACTTTCTTCCTCTATGAATGGCGGCTGGCGCAGCGGGCGCGGGTGGGGCCGCACTGCCCGCCCGATAGCGCCGGCTGTCTCACCTGCGGCGCTTGCGATGAAGACTGGGCCTTCCGCTTCAGCGGCGGCCTGCCCCAAAAGCCGCCGCCGCCGGTTCCGGCAGCCATTTCCCTCTCTTGAACCATAAAGGTTGGTAGATTGGTAGATTGGTAGATTGGTAGATAGATTGGTAGATTGGTAGATTGGTAGATTGGTAGATTGGTAGATTGGTAGATTGGTAGATTGGTAGATTGGTAGATTGGTAGATTGGTAGATTGGTAGGTTGGTAGATTGGTAGATTGGTTGGTAGACGGACGATTTTTACCAATTTACCAATCTACCAATTTACCAATCTACCAACTTACCAACTTACCAACTTACCAACTTGCCTTATTTTGTCATTGCGAGGGGGCGATAGCCCCGAAGCAATCCCCAACGCTGCTTGACACCCCCAAAATTGACGAACAACCTTGGAAATTGCTTCGATGCGCTCGCAATGACACATTAGGTGAACTGTTATCCAATATTCTAATACCGAATAAATACTGAAGAACGTATCTTTTTCTATCCCCACAAAATTCAAAGAGATCAAAAATGTCCAAAAAAGTGCTTGTCACCGGCGGCTGCGGTTATATCGGCTCGCACACCGTGCGCGAATTGCAGCGCCAGGGCTACGAAGTCGTCGTTTTCGACAATCTGATCAAAGGCCATCGCGCCGCGGTGCAGGCCGCGCCCGTCATCCTCGGCGATCTGCTCAATCCCGCCGATATCGCCGGTGTCTTCGCCGCTCACCCCGACATCGCCGGCGTCATCCATTTCGCCGCCTACATCGAGGTGGGCGAATCGATGGAGCAGCCCGGCAAGTATTTCCGCAACAACATCCAGGGTTCGGTCAACCTGATCGAGGCCATGCTGGCCGCGGACGTGCGGCATCTCGTCTTCTCCAGCACCTGCGCCGCCTACGGCACGCCCGAAAACGTGCCCGTGACCGAAAATGAATCGTACAAGCCGGAGAGCGTGTATGGCGCTTCCAAGCGGATGGCCGAGCAGGTGATGGAATGGTACGACGCCACCAAAGGCCTGCGTTTCACGCCCCTGCGCTATTTCAACGCCTCCGGCTCCAGCTTCGATGGCGCCATCGGCGACGCGTACAAACCGGCCAGCCGCATCATCCCCCGGCTGATGGAATATCTGCTGGGCCAGCGCCCCCGCTTCTTCATCAACGGCGACGATTATCCCACGCCCGACGGCACCTGCATCCGTGATTACATCCACGTGGATGATCTGGCCACCTCGCACATCGCCGCCCTGAACTACCTGTGGCGGGGCGGCCAGAGCATGCCCTTCAACATCGGCACCGGCGTCGGCTCCAGCAACATGGAGATCATCAACATGGTGCGGGAAGTGACCGGCCGCGACTTCGAATACGAGATCGGCCCCCGCCGGCCCGGCGACGTCACCCGCATTTGGGCCGACAACACCCGCGCCCGCGCCCTCCTCGACTGGGAACCGCAATACGGCCTGCGCCAGATCATCGAAACCGACTGGCAATGGCACAGCACCCATCCCACTGGCTTTGTTTGATAGTGGGTATTGGTAGATTGGTAAATTGGTAGATTGGTTGGTAGACGAACGATCTTCACCAATTTACCAACTTACCAATCTACCAATCTACCAACCTACCAACCTACCAATCTACCAACCTACCAACCTACCAATCTACCAACTTACCAATCTACCAATTTACCAATCTGCCAACTTACCAATTTACCAATTTACCACTCTACCAATTTACCACTCTACCAACCTACCAATTTACCAATTTACCAACCTATGCAGTTCCACAACCATCGCTCCGTCCCCTACTACACTTTCCCCGCGTTCGCTGCTTTTCCCGGCCTGATGCATGCCGTGCTCACCCGGCAGGGCGGCGTCAGCCCCGCGCCCTGGGATTCGCTCAACCTCGGCTGGACGGTGGGGGACACAGAGGCGCGGGTCGAGGCCAATTACCAGCGCTGGGCCGCGGCCTTTGGCCTGGAGCGAGCGGACCTGACCACCACCTGGCAGGTTCACTCCGCCGCCATCCTCGTCGCCGACGCGGCCCACCGCCGCGGCAGCCTGGGTCAGGCCGATGGCCTGATCACCCGCACGCCCGGCATCCCCCTCGTGCAGCGCTATGCCGACTGCACGCCCATCCTGGCCTACGATCCGGCGCAGCGCGCCTGCGGCATCGCCCACGCCGGCTGGCTGGGCACGGCGCGCCGCTGCGCCGAGGCGCTGATCCAGGCCATGCAAAACACATTCGGCAGCGACCCGGCGGACATCGTCGCCGCCATTGGCCCCGCCATCGGTCCCTGCTGCTACGAAGTCGGCCCCGATGTCATCGCCGCCGTGCACGACAGCCAGACCGATCCCACCAGCCTGCTCATCCCCACCCGGCCGGGCCATGCCCGCCTAGACTTGTGGCAGGCCAACGCCCGCCAACTGGCCGAGAGCGGGGTGAAACGCATCGAACTGGCCGGGATTTGCACCGCCTGCCAGCGCCACACCTTCTTCTCCCATCGCGGCGACAAAGGCCAATCCGGTCGTTTCTCTGCATTTATCATGATTAGATAGTGGTAGATTGGTAGGTATACGAGCGATCACCACCAATCTACCAATCTACCAATCTACCAACCAACCAACCAACCAACACCCCCCCATGATTCCACCGATAGCCCAGAATCTAGCTGCTGTCCACGACCGCATCGCGGCTGCGGCTGTGGCTGCGGGCCGCGACCCCGCGCAGATCACCCTCGTGGCTGTGACCAAAACGCACCCGTGGGCGTTCGTCGCTGCGGCCCTCGCTGCCGGCCAGATCGATTTTGGCGAGAACCGCCCGGAAGAGGCGCACGAGAAATTCGGCGCCGCCCCGCCCGCGGTCACACCCGCACCCCGCCTGCACCTGATCGGGCCGATCCAGAGCCGCAAGGCCAGGATGGCGATCGCCTGCCGACCCGCGCTGATCCACAGCATCGACCGGCCCAAAATCGCCCGCAAACTCAGCGAACTGGCCGAGGAAGCGGGCATCGTGCTCGACGTGCTGTGCGAAGTCAACGTGGCCGGTGAGGCAAGCAAATTCGGGTTCACGCCTGCCGGCCTGCGCGCGGCCCTGCCCGAACTACTGGCCCTGCCCGGCCTCCGCGTCTGCGGATTGATGACCATCCCCCCCTTCGCGCCAGACCCGGCAGCTTCTCAGCCTCATTTCCAGGCGTTGGCCGATTTGCGCGCCGGCCTGATTCAAGCGTATCCTCAGGTTTCCTGGCGCCACCTCAGCATGGGCATGAGCCACGACTTCGAGATCGCCATCGCCGAAGGCGCCACCCTCGTGCGCGTCGGCTCCGCCATCTTCGGCCCCCGCCCCTAACCCCCTCTCTCTCCCCTCTCCCTGAATTCTCTCTCTGCCCCCTCTCTCTGCCCCCTCTCTCTGCCCCCTCTCTCTGCCCCCTGAAGCATGTTCACAGACACCACCCTCTCCTTCATCGGCGCCGGCAACATGGCCGAAGCCTTCATCAAGGGCATCCTGGCCCAGAATTTGGTGACGCCGGAGCGCATCCTGGCGGCGGAGCCGCGGCAGAGTCGCTGCGAGCAACTGGCCGCGCAATACGGCATCTGCACCACCACCGACAACCGCGCCGCGGCCCGCGGCGCGGCTATCCTCGTGCTCAGCGTCAAGCCGCAGGTGCTGCCCAAGGTCATGGACGAGATCCGGCTCGACGTCAACCCCGCGGCATTGGTGCTCTCCATCGTGGCCGGCGCCCGCCTCGGCTTGCTGGTGGATGGCCTGCACCACGGTGCGGTGGTGCGCTCCATGCCCAACACCCCCGGCCAATATGGCCAGGGCATGACGGTGTGGACCACGACCGAGATGGTCAGCGAGCAGCAGCGCCAGCAGGCGCAGGTGATTTTGCAGGCGCTGGGCAAGGAGATCTGGGTGGAAGATGAAGAATACCTGGACATGGCCACCGCGCTCAGCGGCACCGGCCCGGCCTATGTTTTTCTTTTCATCGAGGCGCTGATCGACGCCGGCGTGCACATGGGCTTTGCCCGCCACATCGCCGAGGAATTGGTGCTGCAAACCATCGCCGGCTCGCTGACTGTGGCCCGCGAGCTGGCTCGGCACCCCGCCACCCTGCGCAACATGGTCACATCGCCGGGCGGCACCTCCGCCGCCGCCCTCTACGAGTTGGAAAAGGGCGGCTTCCGCACCATCCTTTCCAAAGCCGTCTTCGCCGCCTATCGCCGCTCGGTCGAGTTGGGCGAGGCATCTGTCGCCAAAGGAACCAAATAACCGGAGTCACGCATGACTTTTCTCGTCACCTTCATTCAACTCCTCTTCACCCTCCTCACCTGGGCGATCATCATCCGCATCCTCCTCAGTTGGGTACGGATCGATCCCTACCATCCCACCTGGGGGCCGCTGCTCTCCCTGCTCGATCAGATCACCGAACCGCTGTTAGGCCCGGCCCGGCGCCTGCTGCCCCCCATGGCCGGCCTCGATTTCTCGCCCATCATCGTCCTCATCTTGCTCAGCTTCATCGAGCGCTTCTTGCTCAACGCCTTGCGCGGGCTCTGACACATCTAAATTGAAGCCCTGCGGGAACCGGAGCGCGGGGCGCGGCGTCAAAGGGGTGAACCCATCTCCCCGGAGGCCTGCCATGCGACCCCTTTTCCCACGCTTCACCCTGCTTTTGCTGGCGCTTTTGCTCGTTGCCGGCTGCACAGCCCTGCCCCTGCCGGCGCCAGAAACGTCTTCCCCTGCCGATTTCATCCCCGAACCCGCAGCGACAGCCACACCCATGCCCCTCATCACCCCCGATCCCTTCGCCGGCGCGCCCGGCGTTGCCCCTCTCAGCCCCAGCGCCGCGGCCATCGAGATCGCCGCCGCTGATCTGCGCATCCCTGCCGCCGAAATCCAGGTCACGGCCGTGGAAGCGGTGGACTGGAACGACAGTTCCCTGGGCTGCCCCCGCTCCGGCATGATGTATGCCCAGGTGATCACGCCCGGCTACCGCGTCACCGTTCTCGCCGGGGGCAAGACCTACCAGGTGCACATGGACACCAACGGTTACGGGCTGATCTGCAACCGCTGACAGCCCCGCCGCCCTTGATCTGAGCGCGCATCCCCAGATGCGCGCTCAGCGCGTCTGTTGCACATCCACCCGCCAGTGCCGGGCCTGGCGCACGACCCCGCCGGCGTCGATCTCCTCTCCCACATACGCGCCGTAGCAGGCCAACACCTGACTGAAGATCGACTCGCGGGCGTCCAGATACGCGGCGATGCCGGCGAATGCCTCTTCCAGCGTGGCGAAACGCTGGCCGTTGCGCAGATCGATCATCCATTTGCCCTTGACCAGGGTCTCGCCGATGGGCCGGTTGGCGCGCTGTTTGGGCATCAAAAAGAGATCGACGATGGTGAACAGGTAGTAGGCCGGGCGCAGATTGTCGCGCACCAGCAGGCCAGAATTGGGCGCAAAGGCCAGCACCTTGCGCGCGGCCAGATCATCGAGGATGAAGAGATGCTCCTCGGGGATGGCGTTCTCCGGCCAGTGACCGGGCTGGTAGCGCTGCCGCTTTTCCTTGGCATCGAAGGTGAAGAGCCGTTTCTCTGCCCGCGTCCCAAAGCTGAAATCGAGCCGGGCAAAGCGATCCGGCCCGCGGGCGTGGTCGGCGTAGGAGATGCCGCGGCTGCGGAAATAGCGGCGGATCTCCTCTTCCAGGCTATGCTGCGGCTGCGGCGGCGATGCGTCGGCGGGATAACTCGACATAATCAGGATGGATTTCGTAGCCGACGTAATGCCGGCCCGTTTGCAGCGCAGCGATGGCCGTGGCCCCGCTGCCCATGAAGGGATCGAGCACCACATCCCCGGTGAAGGTGTACAGCTCGATCAGGCGGCGGGGCAGTTCCACGGGGAAGGGCGCGGGATGCCCCACCCGCCGCGCGGATTCGGTGGGGAAGCGCCAGATGCTCTTGGTGTATTCCAAAAAATCATCCCGCCCGATGCTGCTCTGCCGGCCTGCGCCGGGCCGCCGGAACCCCTCTTTGGAGAAAATGAGGATGTATTCGTGCACATCGCGGATGGTGGGGTTGCTGGCCGAGCGCCAACTGCCCCAGGCGGTGGAGTTGCCGGCGCTGGCGCCCTTGTCCCAGATGATCTCGCCGCGCATCAAAAAGCCTTCCTCGATCATGATCTGGTTGATGAAGCTGGCCAGGGGGATGTAGGGTTTGCGGCCCAGGTTGGCCACGTTGATGCAGGCCCGCCCGCCCGGAACCAGCACCCGTCCCGTCTCGCGGAACACGTCGCGCAGCAGGTCGAGATATTCGGCGAGCGTGAGGTCGTCGTCGTACTCCTTGCGGGCGTTGTAGGGCGGCGAGGTGACCATGAGATGCGCGCAGCAATCGGGCAGTGCGGCCATGGCGCGGCTATCGCCCAGCAGCACAGCATCCAGCGCCGCCGCCGGAACCTGGTTCTCGGTGTACGGCGCCTCCTCCGCCTCCGGTCGGTTGGCGTACATCCGCCCGGCGTAGAAGTGGCTGCTGTCATGGCTGACGCGCCCGGGCGAGCCGAAGGCGGAGGTCTCGGTGGCGGGTTGGTTGCGTTTGCTCATCCCTGCCCGCCCAGTTGGCAATAGCGAAAACAGTCGACCACGTGGTCGTTGACCATGCCGGTGGCTTGCATGTGCGCGTAGCAGATCGTCGGCCCCACGAACTTGAAGCCCCGTTTTTGTAGATCTTTGCTCATCGCCCGCGATTCTGCCGTTTCCGCCGGCAGTTCGGCCAGCGTCTTCCAGGCATTTTGCTTGACCTGGCCCTCCGTAAACTGCCAGATGTAGGCGGCAAAGCTGCCGAATTCGGCCTGCACCGCCAGAAAACGGCGGGCGTTGGTGATGGCCGCGGCGATCTTGAGGCGGTTGCGGACGATGCCGGCGTCGGCCAGCAGGCGGGCGACATCGGCATCGCCGTACGCGGCGACGATGGCCGGGTCGAAGCCGTGAAACGCGGCGCGGTAGTTTTCCCGTTTTTTAAGGATGGTGCTCCAACTCAGGCCGGCCTGCGCCCCTTCCAACACCAGAAACTCGAACAGGATGCGGTCATCGTGCACCGGCACGCCCCATTCTTCGTCGTGATAGGCGACGTACAGGGGATCATGGCCGGCCCAGGCGCAGCGTTCGATGCTCATTTCTGGTTCTGGCGCTGGTTGAGGGCGGCGCCGATGGCCACGCCGAGGGCGATGCCCTGCCCCATGCTTTTTTTATTCGAACTGCCTTCAGGTTGTGGTGACATTGCTTTCCTCCTCGGGGGGCGCTGCCGTTTTGCGGCTGCGAATGGTGAGTAACTGGCCCACGGCCAGACCGAAAGCGACGCTGGCCAGAAAGCCGGCGATATGGCTGGCCGGATAGGGTGCGCCAAAGCGTTCCAGCACGACGCCGGCGGCCAGACCCATGATCACGCCGAAGATCAGGCCCAGGCCAAGTTTAGATTCGGCGGCGGGGGATGAAGGGGTGTCGGTCATACGCCCCATCATACCGGCTTGGTAGAGAACGCGCAATCAGCCGGCTGTGGTGGGCGGGCCATGTCAAGGGAGCTTCCCGGTGAAGTGGGATAGGATCACCAGATCGAAGCGCTGCTCCCAGCCAATGCGGCGCCAGAAGGCCAGCGCCTCTGCGTTCGCGGCCATGACGAAGAGATGGCATTTGTCGATGCCGCGCGCCTGCAACGCTGCCAGACAATGCGCGACCAGGGCCTGTCCCAGCCCTTGCCGGCGGCAATCCGCGGCCACAGCCAGATGATGGATGAAGCCTCGCCGGCCATCATGCCCGCATAACACCGCTCCCACCAGCCGCTCGCCGCGGTAGGCGACAAAACTGAGGCGCGGATTGCGCCGCAGATACCCCGCGATCGCCCTCCGTTCATCCGCGGCGCTGAGGCCGATGCCCTCGCAGGCCTGCCACAAAGCCAGGGCAGCATCATAATCGCTGATGCGAAAGGGACGCAGAACAAGTTCGGGGTCTGTCATAACGCAATCATACCGCCTCGCCCAGGGTTGCGCAATCGGGGGCTGGTCAGGTAGTCTGATTCTGCCAGCCCTCCGGCACACCCCCCAAAAACAGCCATGCTCTACGCCATTCTCTCCGACATCCACGGCAACAGCCGCGCGCTCGAACAGGTGCTGGCCTATCTGGCCGCGCGGCCTATCGATGCGTTCCTGCACCTGGGCGATGTCGGCCCGGAACCGCTTTTCCTGTTCGATCCCTTGCCGGTGCAGCACATCTTCGGCAATTGGGAGGTGACTATGCTGGATGATTTCCCGGCTGCCCGCCGGGAAGAGGTGGGGGCCTGGCCTGGGCGACGTCGCGGTCCCGGCTGGGTCGCGGCGCATGCCACGCCTCTCCTCCCTGAGCCCTGCCAGACGACGCTGGCGACCCGAAACTACATGCGCAGCCATGCCCCGCGCTGGACGCAGATTTTCCCCAGCCTGCTGCACGATGAAGCTGCCATCTGGGCGGCGCTGGCCGAATTAGCGTTGCATGATCAGCGCGTCGCTTTCTACGGCCACACCCACGTGCAGGCCGCGCAACAATTGGGGGCAGACAACCGTCTGCGCCGCCTGTCCGGCCCCCTCATCGACCTGCCCCCCGACGCCCGTACCCTGATCGGCGTTGGCTCGGTGGGCGCGCCGGCCGATGGCAACGCCCCCCGCTTCGCCCTCTTCGACAGCGAGCGTATGCAGGTGACGCTGATCGCCCTGCCGCGCTGACCACCGGCCACGAATGGAAATTCAGGATAATTCATGATTAAAGATTGAAGCGTCGTGTATGAGAGATGCTTTTAATGATTAATAATTAATTATTGTAACAGATGCGATTGCCCTGGCACCGTGAATGAATTCACGGTCTGTTATCGAAAACCTGCTGAAGCAGGTTGTAATGACAGAATAGCGTGATCAGCAACCCGTTTCAACGGGTTTCTTTGTATCAGCCGCCGAATTCATTCGGCGGCTTCGGCTGAACACTGAACACTGAATACTGAATACTGAACACTGAACACTGAACACTGAACACTGAACACTGAATACTGAACACTGAATACTGAATACTGACCACTGACCACTGCCCATGATCACCCTCGCCGACCTGCTTGCTGCCACGGGGGGCCAGTTGCACGGCGCCCAGACCACGGAAACCTGGCCCGATTTCTGCCACGATTCGCGGCTGGCCGCGGCGGATCAGCTTTTCGTGGCCCTGCGCACGCCCACCGGCGATGGCCACGACCACATCCACGACGCGGTAGCCCGCGGCTGCACCGGCATCCTTTGCCAACACCCTGTCGCCCAGCACCCCGCGGTCACCACCCTGCTCGTCCCCGACGCCGGCGACGCGCTGCGCGCCTGGGCCGCGCACATCCTCCGCCTGTATACGCCTCTGGTCATCGCCATCACCGGTTCCAGCGGCAAGACCACGGCCAAAGAGCTGACCGCGGATCTGTTGGAGCAGGCCTTCCCCGGCCAGGTCTTTCGCACGCGCGATAGCTACAACGACCGCCTCGGCATCCCCCTGGCCCTGGGCCGGCTGCGCGCCGCGCATCGCTTTGCCGTGATCGAGGTGGGCGCGGACGCGTACGGTGAGATCTCCCAACTGGGCGCGCTGCTGCAACCGCAGATCGCCGCCATCACCACGATCAACGACGCGCATCTGGGCGTGTTCGGCAGCGTCGAGGGCATCGCCGCGGAGAAGCGGGCGCTGTGGGCGGCGCTGCGTCCGGGGGGCGTGGCCATCTGCAACGCCGACGATCCGCATCAGGCGGGGCCTTGGCCCGTGCACGTGCAGACCCTCTCGCACAGCCAGGCCGGGGACGGGGCCGTGCAGATGCAGGCCCTGAACGCGGCCGGCGACCGCCTGGAGGTGCGCTGCGATCCCAGCCTGGCCCCGGGGGCAGCCGCGCGCTTTACCCTCACCACCCAT
>JABWBG010000144.1 GCA_013360575.1 Caldilineales bacterium | reverse complement strand
AAACTACGTCCAGTTCAACAACGAATATGGGACATTATGCAGCCCGTCTTGTCACCGCCAACCCTGAATTCAGGGTAGCGGAAAATAGGTGAATACTGACCACTGACCACTGACTACTGCCATCCTTTCGGTGTTTCTTTGTCCACGCCGCTGAGCATGTTGATCCAGGCGGAAGTGCCTTCGAGCTGGCGATTGACCGGGGGCTGAATCCACAGGAGCTCCGCGCCGTACACGTTCATTTTTTGCGAGCGCTCGAAAGCCTGCACCCACACGCAGCGCATCTCCGGCTTGACTTCGCAATGCCCGTTGGCGCGCACGCCGCCGCACGGCCCGTTGCGCAGGTTCTTGGGGCAGGACATGGGGCAGGTCATGCCGGTGGAATGCAGGATGCACTGCCCGCACATGCGGCAGTCGAACACCACCTGCTTGGCCCAATCTTCCGGCTTGCGCAGCCAGCGGTTGGCGCGGTCATAACCGGCCCGTTTGAACAGAGGATCGAGCCGCCGGAACAGCCACTCCGCGCCCTGATATATCCGCTCCAAAAACGCGGGCCGATCTCTCAACCAGCTTCCTAGGCTCATTGCATCACCATAGACGAAAGACGAAGGACGAAAGACGAACGGCTAGCGGCTAGCGGCTACTACATCCGCCCCTGTTTGATCGCCATGTACTTCTTGGCGGTATCTACGGCTACGGCCGCATCGCGACAGTAGGCGTCCGCGCCGATCTCCTCGGCGAAAGCCTCGCTCAACGGCGCTCCCCCCACCAGGACGATCAAATCCTTGCGGATTCCCTTCTCGTTCAGCGCGTCGATCACCACCTTCATGTAGGGCATCGTCGTCGTCAACAGCGCGCTCATGCCCAGGATGTTGGCGTCGTGCGCTTCGATGGCGCCCAGATAATCCTCCACCGAATTGTTGATGCCGATGTTGTGCACATCGAAGCCCGCGCCCTCCCACATCATACTCACCAGATTCTGGCCGATGTCGTGGATATCGCCCTTGACCGTGCCGATCACGGCCACACCCTGTTTGGGCGCGCCGGTCTGCGCCAGCAACGGCCGCAACAGCTTCATGCCCGACTTCATGGCATTCGCCGCCATCAGCACTTCAGGCACGAAGAGAATGCCATCGCGAAAATCCGCGCCGACGATGTCCATGCCGGCCACCAGGCCCTTGGTCAGCACTTCATAGGGCGTGACGCCGCGGGAGAGGGCCTCTTCGACCTCGGCCACGATCTCATCGGCCAGGCCGTCGTAGAGATCTTCCTGCATCAATTCATACAATTCATCTAATTCCAGCTCAGAAAGGACGATTTCTTCACTCATTGCATCCTCCGGGAGTGTGAACGTGTGAGGGGTGGAGAAGGGTCAGGCGCGCACGCGGCGTGTGCGCGTGCGCGTGGGTTGAAAATCAATCGCCGCTGCCGGCAGCAGGCCATCGAGATGAGGGAACGCATCCACGGCGTGGGGGAGGTGGATGGCGGCGATGAACTCTTGCTGAAAGGCCGGGTCCACCGCGGTTTCGACATAACGCACCCATTCGGCGATGCGTTGCGCTTCCTCCCGTTTGCGCCGGTTCAGCAGGGCAATGCGGGCGCCATCTCCGGCCGCGTTGCCCACGGCAGAGACGCGATCCAGTTGGCAATCGGGGATCAGCCCCAGAATCATAGCATACTTCGGGTCGATATAGCTGCCAAAGGCTCCGGCCATGACCACCCGATCCACCCGCGCCACCCCGGCCCGATTCATCAGCAGCTTGGCCCCCGCGTACAGCGCCGCTTTGGCCAGTTGGATGCTGCGCACATCGTCCTGCGTCACATAGATCGGCTCGCCGGTGGTGGTCTGGTGGCCGGCGGCGAGGAGATACGCGCCCTTGCGCCCATTCCAGCGGAAGAGAGCGCCCTGGCAGTCGGGGTGCAGGCGGCCATCGGGCAAGAGAATGCCGGCCAGGAACATTTCGGCGATGACTTCGATGATGCCGGAGCCGCAGATGCCGCTGGCCAGGTGTTTGGGCTGCTCCTCTACCGGCACATCTGGCCCTGCCGGCCACGCGTCTGACCAGCGCTCCTCGCCGATCACGCGGAAGCGGGCCTGTTTGCTGATCGGGTCGATGCGCACGCGCTCGATCGCGCCCGGCGCCGCCCGCATGCCAAAGGTGATCTGCGCGCCCTCGAACGCCGGCCCGGTGGGGCTGGAAGCGCTGTACATCCACTGGCGGTGGCCCAGCACGATCTCGGCATTCGTGCCCACATCCACCGTCAGCACGATCTCATCCTGGTTGTACGGCTCCTCGGCGATGAGCACGCCCACATTGTCCGCGCCCACATGCCCGGCTTCGGCCGGCAGCACATGCACATTCGCCGCCGGATGCAGGCGCAGCCCCAGGTCGCGCGCTTTTAGATCCATGGCGTCGCGGTTGGCCAGGGCAAAGGGCGCGCCGCCCAGTTCTACCGGGTCGATGCCCAGCAACAGGTGGATCATGGTGGTGTTGCCCACGAATACAGCTTCGTGGATCTGGCTGGCGCGCAGGTTGGCGCTGCGGGCCGCGGCCGCGGCCAGCTTGTTCAGCGTGTCGATGATCGCTTTGTGCATCTTATCCAGGCCATCGCGGTGCTGCATGGCGTAGGAGATGCGGCTCATCAGGTCTTCGCCATAGATGACCTGGGGGTTCATGGCCGATTCGGTGGCCAGCAGCTGGCCGGTGCGCAGGTCGCAGAGATAGCCGGCCACGGTGGTGCTGCCGATATCTACAGCCAGCCCGTACACACCCTCGGCGTAGCCCGGCTGCACATCGATCACCTCGCGGTCTTGCCAGAGGGTGACGGTTACTGTCCATTTGCCTTTGCGCAGCGCTGCCTGCAATCGTTGCAGCGCGTACAGGTCGATGCGCAGGTCGGATAGTCCCCATTCTGCGGCCAGCGCATCTTGCAGCCGTCCCCAATCGCCGCGATGATGGCCCAGCGCGGCCGGTTCCACCTCGACGTACACCTGACGCACTGCCGGGGCCACATCGATCACCCGATCTGTGGCCGATTTGCGGATGATCTGCTTGTGCGCCCGGCTTTCTTCGGGCACGAACACCAGCACATCCCCCTGCACCGCGGCGACGCACGAGAGCCGGCAGCCGCTGGCGTGCATTTCGGCCAGCAGCGCCTGCTCCTCCCGGCTGGCGGGCGAGAGATGCGCGGAGGCGCTGACGATGCCATGCTTCGGGAAGCTGCCTTCTTCGATCTGGACTTTGCATTTGCCGCAGGTGAGTCGCCCGCCGCAGATGCTTTCGATCTCCACGCCCATTTGGCGGGCGGCGTCGAGCAGGGTGGCGCCGGCGGGCACGCGATCGCGGCGGCCCGAAGGCATGAGGATGACGAGGGGGTCTTGGGACATGATCGATAACGGGAGGCTCAGGCCGCAGCCTTCAGCCGGGCGGCGAGCTCTCGCCAGGGGATGCTTTCGAACTGGGCTGCCAACTCGGCCGCCACCGCAGCCGCGACCTCTGCCGGCGCGCCTTCCCGTTCCAGCGGTTCCGCCCAGTGGAAGCCTGCCATGTAGGCATCGGTGCCGCTCAGCCGGGCCGCCATGGCCGCGGCGTCTACGGCCTCCATAAAACGGTCGGGCAGGGGGCTGCTGGCGCGCTCTCGCCCCGCCCGCGCCCGCACTTGTGTGGGGATGTCATGCCAGTAGAGGATTTGGTAGGTGGTCATGGGGTGGGTGGGTGGTTTGTTGGGTGGTTTGTTGGTTGGTTGGTAGATTGGTAGATTGGTAGGATATTCGCCTCATCGCCTCATTATTTCACCTTTGCGCATTTGTATGTATGTTAGCAGGGTGTTGTCGATGGCGGGGTCGAGGGGAGGCGGTTCGTAGGTGTGCAGCAGGTGTTTGTAGCGTTCGTTGGCGCGGCGGTAGGCGTCTTTCGAGCCCAGCGCCGTCCACTGCTCGGCAGAGCCGTAATCCATCAAGTCGGAACGGTAAAAGGCGGTGCGGAAGTGGCGCATCGTATGCCCGGTGCCAAGGTGATGGCCGCCAGGCGCCACCTCGCGGATCGCGTCCAGCGCGAACGCCTCTTCCGATAGGTCGAGGGGGGCTAAAAATCGGTGCATCATACCCAAAAAATCGCAATCGAGCACAAATTTCTCATACCCCGCGGCCAGCCCCCCTTCCAACCAGCCGGCCGCGTGCAACACGAAGTTGACGCGGGCCAACAGCGTGGGCAACATAACCATGATCGACTCATAACCGGCCTGAGCGTCGGGGATCTTGGCGGCGGTGAACATGCCCCCGCTGCGGAAGGGCAGCCCCTGCCGCCGCGCCAGTTGCGCGCTTACGTACAACGCCATCTGGCTTTCGGAGGAGCCGAACACCGGCGCGCCGCTCTGCAGATCGATGTTCGTCTGAAAAGCGCCATAGACCACCGGCGTCCCCGGTTCCACCATCTGGGCGAAGAGGATGCCGGCCAGGGCCTCGGCGTGCAACTGCGCCAGCGTGGCTGCAATCGATACCGGGGCCATGGCCCCAGAAAGCAGGAAAGGGGTGATGATCAATGCTTGCCGCGCCCGCGCGTACACCTTCAGCGCACCCAACATGCGGTCATCCAGCCGGCGGGGGCTGCTGATGTTGATCAGCGAGATCAGCGCGGGCTGCTGGCGGATGGTCTCGGCCCCGAACAGCAACTCGGCCAGGGCCACACTGTCCGCGGCGTTTGCCGCCGAAGTCACCGAGCCCATGAAAGGTTTGTCGCTGTACTTGATGTGGCTGTACAGCATGTCGAGATGGCGGGTGGCGATGGGCAGATCGGTCGGCTCTACCACCGTGCCCCCAGAATGGTGGATGTAGGGGCTGAGATAGGCCAGCTTGACGAAATTTTCGAAATCATGCAGGGTGGCGTCGCGGCGCCCGCGGTCGCGGTCCACCACGAAGGGCGGGCCATAGACCGGGGCAAAACACAGGTGCTCGCCGCCGATGATCACGCTGTTATCGGGATTGCGCGCCAGTTGTGTGAAGCGGCCGGGCGCCTTGGCCACGTATTCCGCCACCAGAGCCGGGTCGAAATAGGCGATCTGATCGCGCACGGTCACGCCGTGATCCTGCAAAATGCCCACCGCCTCCTCGTCGAGAAAGGCAATGCCCATCTCGGCCAGGATGTGCAGCGCTTTTTCCTCGATCAAGGCCAGCGCGTCTGGGCCGACCAGTTCATACACCGGCAGCGTGTGCAGCGGCTGCAGCAGTTTGGTGAGCGCGGTGCTCTGTTCACGGCGTTCGCGGCGGCGCTCCTGCCGCCCGGCTACCTTTTCGTGGCTCATGCAGACCTCTCTTCGTGTGGATCAGAAGTTTCCGTTGCCCGCGGTCGCGCCGAGGACGACGGATTGGATGTTGGCCTGGAACGTGCGGATGTGCGTTTCCAGCAGATCGGCGGCCGCGTCGGCGTCGCGCCGGCGCAGGGCTGCCAGGATGTGGCGATGTTCGAGGATCGCCTCGCGCATCCCGCCCATACGAGCCAGCGAGTAGTACCACAGGCGCAGGCTGAGGGCGTAGAGCGTGGTCAGGGTGTCTTGCAGAAATTTGTTGTCCGCGGCTTCATACATGATGGCGTGGCACTGCTCGTCGATGGCAATCAGCAGATCGGGCGGAACCGGGTCGGCCGCGGGGATGCGATCCAGCGCCGCCGCCATCGTCTGCCAATGCGCTTCGCTGCCGCGCTGCGCGGCCAGGCGCGCGGCCAACGTCTCCAGCACCAGCCGCGCTTCGAACAGCCGGTGCAGGTCGGTGATGCCGATATCGGCGACGAAAGTGCCGCGGCGGGGGATGATCGCCACCAATTTTTCCAAGGCCAGCCGTTGCAGCGCCTCGCGGATGGGGGTGCGGCCCAGGCCCAGATCGGTTTGCAGCCGCGCTTCATCGATCACCGCGCCGGGGGGCAGATCCAGGGCGATGATCTTTTGGCGGATCGTCTGGTAGGCTTCTTGGCTCAGCGAGCGGTTAGCGTGCATACTTGGGGGCCTCAAGGTTGTCAGCGCAGCGATTCTGATATATCTTCAGTATATCGCAGGCGCATGCCCCCGCGTCAAGTGGCGCGAGGGTGTGTAGCGCCTTGGCCCACCGTCCACCTGTTCCCAGAGCCGCCATGTCTTCAGATTTGATTCCCCAGATCCTGCAGCAGACCCGCACCATCGCGGTGGTGGGGTTGTCGGCCCATCCCAGCCGCGCCGGGTTCTATGTGCCGGCCTATTTGCAGGAGCAGGGCTATCGCATCCTCCCGGTGAATCCGCATCTGACCACGGCCCTGGGCGAGCCGGCCTACCCCGATCTGGCCTCTGTGCCCGATCCAATCGATCTCGTGCTCATCTTTCGCCGGCCCGAACATGTGCCCGCGGTGGTGGAGGCGGCGATCCGTGCGGGCGCGAAGGGGGTGTGGATGCAGTTGGGCATTGTCCATGCCGCCGCGGCCGCGCAGGCGCGCGCCGCCGGCCTGGCTGTGGTGATGGATGCCTGCATGTTGGTGGAACATCGCAAGTTCAAAAGCAAGTAACAGCTTTCCTTTCATTCCTCCCTGGAGCGTAGACAATGACGCCATTACAAACCTATCAGACGCCCACGGCATTCAAGCATGGCCTGGGCGCGTTGACGCATCTGGCGACGGAGGCCAAGGCGTTGGGCCTGCGCCGGCCCCTGCTCGTCACCGATCCTGGCCTGGTGCGGGCGGGGATTGCGGCTGAAGCGGCCGCCATCTTGCAAAAGGGCGGGGTCAGCTTCGTGCAATTCGCCGAGGTGACGCCCAATCCCCCCGTGGCCCTGGTCGATCAGGCCGCGGCCATCTATCAGGCCGAGGGCTGCGACGGGTTGATCGGCCTGGGCGGGGGCAGCGCCCTGGACACGGCCAAGGCCGTGGGCGTGGTGGTCACGCATGGCGGCTCGGCCCTGGCGTATGAATGGGCCGACCCCAACCCGATCCACCGCCCCATCCCGCCGCTGATCGCCATCCCCACCACCGCCGGCACCGGCAGCGAGGCCACGTTGTGGGCGGTGATCACCGATCCGGCCCGCAAGATCAAGTTCAACATCGGCGGCGTGGCGCACATCGCCGCCACGGTGGCCCTGATCGACCCCCTGTTGACCCTGAATCTGCCCGCAGCCGTGACTGCCGGCACCGGCATGGACGCGCTGGCGCATGCCATCGAGTGCTACACCATGGCCTATGCCCAGGCCTACACCGATGCGGTGGCCCTGCTGGCCATGGAGTATGTGGGGCAATATCTGCGCATTGCCTTTGCCCAGGGCCACAACACCGAGGCGCGCTACAAGATGAGCATGGCCGCCATGTTGGGGGGATTGGCCTACGGCGTGGACAGCGCCGGCGCCGCCCATGCCATGAGCCAGACCGCCGGCGGGGTGGTGGACGCGCCGCACGGCCCCCTCACCGCCCGCCTGCTGGGGCCGGTGATGGAGCACAACTACATGGCCGAGCCGGTGAAATTTGCCCGCATCGCCCAGGCGTTGGGCGAGGATGTGCGGGGCCTGAGTGTGTGGCAGGCGGCAGAGCGGGCGGTGGACGCAGTCTATCGCCTGACTGCCGACGTGGAGATCCCCACCCTGCACGCGCTCGGCTTCACCGAATCGCAGATTCCGCTGCTGGCCCGGTTGGCCTTTGCCGACCCGCAGACGACCGGCAATCCCCGCGTGATGACCGTGCCGGGCTACGAGGCAGTCTATCGCCGGGCGTTTCAGGCCTGAACAGGCCGCGCTGCCCGTCAGACTGACGCATGTCATACCCTGCGCCGGCGCAGCGCGCTATGATCGGGCTGTTTTTTCACCATCCACCCTATTTCGCTGTGACGAAAGGAGCAATATGATGCCACAACCGCAATTGGTCGACTCGTTGGTCGAACTGGTGCGCCGGGCTGCCACGATCTTGCCCGACGATATGCAGCAGGCGCTGGATCGCTCGCAGGGCCAGGAAGAGCCAGGCTCTGCCGCCGCCGGCGCCCTGGAGACCATCCGCCTGAACGTGAAGATGGCGGGCGAGCGCAGCACGCCGATCTGCCAGGACACCGGCACGCCCATTTTCGAGATTTTCCATCCCCTCGGCGTCTCCACACGGGCGCTGGCAGCGCAGATGCGCGAGGCCGTGGCCATCGCCACCCGCCGCGCCTATCTGCGCCCCAATGCCGTGGACAGCCTCACCGGCAAAAACACCGGCGACAACACCGGCGAGGACTTTCCCACCATGCACTTCCACGAATGGGAAGAGGCGCACATCCACATCGACCTGCTGCTGAAAGGGGGCGGCTGCGAGAATGTGAGCACGCAGTACAAGCTGCCCGATGGCGGGCTGGGCGCGGGCCGCGATCTTGACGGCGTGCGCAAGGTGGTGCTCGATGCCGTGTATCAGGCGCAGGGCAAGGGCTGCGGGCCGGGCGTGCTGGGCGTAGCCATCGGCGGCGATCGCGGCTCTTCCTATCTCAAATCGAAGCAGCAATTGTTCCGATCTCTGGATGATACCAATCCCGACCCGCAACTGGCGGCGCTGGAGGAGAAGATCCTCACCCAGGCCAACGAGTTGGGCATTGGCCCGATGGGATTTGGCGGCAAAACTACCCTGCTGGGCGTCAAGGTCGGAGCGCAACATCGCCTGCCTGCCAGCTATTTCGTTTCCATCGCCTACATGTGCTGGGCCAACCGCCGGGCGGCGATGGATGTTCATTTCAGCGGCGATGCCGTGGAGGTCACCTATGCCTAAGCTGACGATTCCCATTTCCGACGCGGACATCCGCGCGTTGCATGTGGGCGATACTGTTTTTCTGAACGGCGTGATCGTGTTGGGCCGCGACGCCGCGCATAAATATCTGGTCGAGACCTTCATCAAAGGCTCCCCCCCTCCTGCCGAGATCGAACTGGGCGAGAAGCTGCGCGATTTGCTCGCTGGCGGGGTGATCTATCACTGTGGGCCGGTGGTGCGCAAGAATGAGGATGGCTCCTGGGCCTTTGTGGCCGCGGGGCCGACCACCAGCATCCGCGAGGAAGTGTATCAGGATCACGTGATCAAGCACTTCAACCTCAAGGGCGTGATCGGCAAGGGAGGCATGGCCGGGCGCACGCTGCAGGCCTGCCAGGAGCAGCCCGCGGTCTATTTCCATGCCATTGGCGGGGCCGCCACCCTCATCGCCCAGGCGGTGAAAGAGGTGGTGGATGTGTACAAACTGGCCGAATTCGGCGTGCCTGAAGCGATGTGGGTGATCCGGGTGGAGGATTTTCCGGTGGTGGTGACCATGGACAGCCACGGCGCCAGCATCCACGACCAGGTGCAGGCGCAGTCGCAGCAGAAACTGGCCGAGTTGCTGGTTAGCCGTTAGTCGATATTGGATATTGGATATTGGGTATTGGGTATTGGATATTTGATAATCAATACCGGTTTTTTTTTGTACAAAATATCCAATACCCAATATCCAATATCTAATACCCAGTATCTAACTCTTTCATGCCCGCTTTGCAGCTTCTGAATGGGCGCATCGTTTCTGTCGATGAGGATCCCTTCATCATCGGCACAGATGCCGGCTGCGATCTGCGCCTGGTGGATCCGGCGGCGGCCCCGCGGCACTTGATTGTGCAACGCACAGATGCGGGCTGGCAGATTGCCACCCTGGATTTGCAGGCGCAGACCACCCTGAATGACGCGCCGTTGACGGGCCTGGCCTTGCTGACCGATGGGGATTTGATCTATCTGGGGAAGACGTTGCTGTTGTGGCGGGCGGATGAAGATCCTGCTGCTGTGGCTGCGCCGCGGCGGCTGGGAAGGGCGCTGTGGGTCGCGGCCGCGCTGGTCGCGCTTGCGCTGTGGTGGGTCTG
>JABWBG010000143.1 GCA_013360575.1 Caldilineales bacterium | reverse complement strand
CCCCAACGGCGACTGCGCCGACCCCAAGATCGCCGTCTACGAGGTCAAGTCGGCCACCGACTGGAACCCCAACGTCACCTCGCCGATGAAGATCTACCCCGAATGACAGTCCGGCGTTAAGCCATCGCCCCAAATGCAGGAAGAAGGGCGGGGCGGGTTCTGAGCGATGTCCTACATCGCCAACCTCCCCGCCCTTCTTTTGTAGGTACAGAAAAGCGGAGAGTGGAGATTGGCGCAATCGCTAATCTCCACTCTCCAATCACCACAGGAGAAGTGAGTCCATGCTTGCACGCCTGCGACGCGAATTCGACATAGCTGATCTCGTTCTCTACTTAATCGGGCTTGGCCTGCTCATTGCCATCGTTTATGGGTCGATTGTGACTCTGAGCAGCGGTAAGTACACAACCGCGCAGTGGCTCAATTTCATCATCTTCGGGCTGGCGCAGGGGGGCATCTACGCACTTATTGCCTTGGGTTACACCATGGTGTATGGCATCCTGGGGATGATCAATTTCGCTCATGGCGAATTCTTCATGATGGGCAGCTTCGGCGCCTTCTTCACCACGGCGGCGCTGGCAGAAATGGGTTTTCTGGAACGAAACCCCATCCTCTCCATCCTCTTGATGATGGTGGTGGCTATGACGGTTTCGGCCGCGGTGGCAGTCCTCTCTGAACGCATTGCCTACCGGCCCTTGCGACGGGCGCCCCGACTGGTGCCGCTGATCACCGCCATCGGCGTCTCCTATTTTCTGCAATACACCGCCCGTGGTCTGTTCGGCTCCAGCGTCAAGGCCTTCCCCAATATCCCTGCCCTCAGCGGCGCCGTTCAGCTCGGGCCGATTGCAATCCAGAGATCGCAGATCGCCGTCTTCGTGGTCGTCGCCCTGATGTTGTTGTCACTCTATTTCATCGTCCAGCGCACCAAGGTCGGGCGGGCCATCCGCTCGGTGGCCGAGGACAAGGACGCCGCCGCCCTCATGGGTGTGGATGTCGACCGCACCATCGCCCTCACCTTCCTCATCGGGGGGATCATGGCCGGGGCGGCGGGCGTGATGTACGGCATCGTATTCCGCCAGGCCTCCTTCTGGATGGGCTTCGTCCCGGGCCTCAAGGCATTCACAGCGGCGGTATTGGGCGGGATCGGGAACATCGCCGGGGCCGTGTTAGGCGGGATCTCGCTGGGCGTGGTCGAATCCATTGGGCCCAGTCTCTTCCTGGATGGCCTGGGCATTGCTGCGCCCCACCAACTCAAGGACGCCATCGCCTTCACCGTGCTGGTGCTCATCCTCATCTTCCGCCCCACCGGCCTCTTGGGTGAGCGGTTGTCCAAACGGGCCTGAACCAAAAGGAGACGAACGATGAAATCCGACCGACCCTTCACCCTGGTAGACGCCGCCAAACTCGGTCTTTACGGCGGTATCTCCGCCATCCTCATCTCGCTGGTTGGCATGACCGCGGCTTTTGCCAAGACCGCCATCATCGCCGACTTGCTGACGATGGCGCAGGTTCTGATCTACGGCCTGGCCTTCATGGTGGGCTTCGTTGTGGTGGGCCGGGCCGCCCGCGGCAGCCGCGGCCTGGCGCTCCCGGCTGGCGCTCTTGCCAGCGCCGTGACCATGCTCTCGCTCAGCCTGCTGGCGCTGCTGATCGGCGCCGTCAACCTGCGCACCATCTTCACCAATGCCACCGCAGAACTGGCCAACTTGATCCTCCCTGGCGAGACATCGGGGCTGGCCGGCGCCCTCCTGCTCACCGGCGCCGGCGCCGCGGTTGGCCTGGTTGCCTGGCTACTCACCTTCGTGCCCACCCGTATACGCAACGGCCTTTTTGGCGGCATTGCTGCCGTCGTCCTCTTCGGTCTGATGCAGGATGTGCTGGTGCCCATTCTGCCAAAAAGCGTCGATGATTTTCTATTCGAGAGCAAAGGGCTGACATGGGTGGGCGCGGTGGTGGTCTTCGTCCTCTTCTTCATCCTCAGCTATCTCTACGCGATGCGTAGCCAGGTGCGCATCAGCCGCCTGGACAAACTGCCCCCACAACAGCGCCAGATCGCCCGCTTTGCCTTCACCCTGGTCGCCCTCATCATCCTCACCCTGTTGCCGCGCATCCTGGGCCCCTTCCTCAGCGAAGTCGCCAACCAGGTCGGCTTCTACATCATCATGGCCCTGGGGCTGAACGTGGTGGTGGGCTTTGCCGGCATGCTTGACCTGGGCTACGTCGCCTTCTACGCCATCGGCGCCTACACCATGGCCGTGTTGACCACGCCCGAGCTGCCGATCATGCGCGAGATCCTGCCCCAGCTCACCTTTTGGGAAGCGCTGCCCTTTGCCGTGGGCGCGGCGCTGCTGGCGGGCATCCTGTTGGGCATCCCGGTGCTGAAGACGCGCGGCGACTACCTGGCCATCATCACCCTCGGCTTTGGCGAGATCATCCGCCTGCTGGTGCTTTCCGATGCGCTCAAGCCTTTCCTGGGCGGCGCCCAGGGCATCACCGGCGTCGGGCGGCCCAAGATCGACGATTTCACCGCCACCAACCCCCAACAATTCTACTACCTCATCCTGGTGGCCATCGTCGTCGCCTGGTTCATCACCTCGCGGCTCAAATCCTCGCGGCTGGGCCGCTCGTGGATGGCCATTCGCGAGGATGAGGACGTAGCCGCGGCCATGAGCATCAACCTGGTGGGCTACAAGCTGCTGGCCTTCGCCACCGGCGCCACCCTGGCCGGTCTCAGCGGCGCCCTGTTCGCCTCCAAGCTCGGCTCCATGGTGCCGGCCTCGTTCAACGTCCTGGTCTCGATCAATGTCCTGGCGGTGTTGATCGTGGGCGGCATGGGCAGCCTGCCCGGCGCGGTCGTCGGCGCCATCGTCCTCATCGGCCTGCCCGAACTGCTGCGCGAATTCAACGAATTCCGCTGGTGGGTCTACGGCGCCGTCCTGGTCTTCATGATGCTCAACAAACCCGAAGGTCTCTGGCCCGAAGCCACCCGCGTGCGCGAGTTGCATGAGGCGGAGGCAGAACACACCCACGTCGACGACGACGCCAGCCCCACTGCACCGGCAACGGCCTGAAAGGAGAAATGGCGATGACCCTTTTGATTGCTCGCAACATTAAAAAACGTTTTGGCGGCCTGCAGGCGCTGACCACCCTGGATGTCACCGTGGAGCCGAAATCGATCCACAGCGTCATCGGCCCCAACGGCGCCGGCAAGACGACCTTTTTCAACTGTCTGACTGGCTTCTACAAGCCCGAAGAGGGTGAAATCCTCTTCGAGGGCCGGGCCATCCAGGGCATGCCGCCCGATCGTGTGGCCAGCCGCGGCATCTCCCGCACCTATCAGAACATCCGCCTGTTCAGCAACGTCACCGTGCTGGAAAACGTGCTGGTGGGGATGCACCGCCACCTGCACACCGGTTGGTTTGGGGCCGTCATCCGCCCGCCCACGGTCAGACGCGAGGAAGTCGCCGCCAACGACGAGGCCATGCGCATCCTCAAATTCGTGGATCTGGACAAAAAAGCCGATTTCGTGGCCAAGAACCTGCCCTATGGCGAGCAACGTCGGCTGGAGATCGCCCGCGCCCTGGCCAGCAAACCCACCCTCATCCTCCTGGACGAACCCACCGCCGGCATGAACCCGAAGGAAACGGAGGACACGACCGACCTCATCCGCCGCCTGCGCGACGACCTGGGCATCACCGTCCTTCTGATCGAGCACGACATGAAAGTGGTGATGAACATCTCCGACCTCATCACCGTGCTCGACTTCGGCAAGAAGATCGCCGAAGGCGATTCGCTGGCCATCCGCAGCGACACGCACGTGATCGAAGCCTATCTGGGGCGCGGCGCCGCTACCGGCGACTCTTACGGCGCCAAAACCCCCGCCAAGACGGAGGCATGACCATGGCCCTGCTCGAAATCCAGAACCTGCACGTTTACTACGGTCAGATACACGCCCTCAAGGGCATCGATCTCCATGTCGATCAGGGCGAGATCGTCACCCTGATCGGCGGCAACGGCGCCGGCAAGACCACCACCCTGCGCGCCATCAGCGGCCTGCTGCGCACACCCGAAGAAAGCAAGATCAAGCTGCAGAACGAAGAGCTGACCCGGCTGCGCGCCCACCACGTGGTGGAACGCGGCGTCATCCATGTGCCCGAAGGTCGGCGCGTCTTCGCCCGCATGAGCGTGCAAGAAAACCTGACCATGGGCGCCTATGCCCGCGCCGACCGCAGCGGCATGGACGGCGACCTCGACTTCATCTTCCAGCTTTTCCCCCGCCTGAAAGAGCGCCGCGCCCAGCTGGCGGGCACGTTATCGGGCGGCGAGCAGCAGATGCTGGCGATGGGCCGGGCGCTGATGGGCAATCCCAAAGTACTCTTGCTGGATGAGCCGTCGATGGGGCTGGCGCCGGTGCTGGTCGAAGCCATCTTCGACACCATCGAACTGCTGAACAAGCAACGCGGCACCACCATCCTCCTGGTCGAGCAGAACGCCCTCATGGCCCTGCAAATCGCCAGCCGGGGCTATGTGATCGAGACCGGCCACATCGTCCTTTCTGGCGACGCCAGAGCCTTGAGCACCGACCCACGCGTGCGCGAAGCCTATCTGGGCGGGTGATGGACAGAGTTGCCCACTCTGCCTGACAACCATCGAGCCGCCCCCCTTGGCTCCGGCGTCCCGTTCAGCCAGAGAAATAGCCATTTCGATCGCTTGCGCCCGCTCCGGCAAGGACGCCGCAGCCCCCACCACCTCCAAAACGCCCTCTGCACCTGCGGGGGGCGTTTTTCTTTCGCAAAAGCCGGGGCTGCGCTACAATGAGCGTCCACGCACCTCCCCCCGCCCCACCTTCCCATCCCCCAACCGAGGCCCTCATGACTACCGCCCCACAGGCATACCAAGAACTCAGCGCCCTCTCCAAAGAGATCCGGCTCCTGCGCAGCATCGCCGGCGTGCTGGGCTGGGATCGCGAGACCTACATGCCCACCAAAGCATCCCCCCTGCGCGCCGATCAGATGTCCTATCTCTCCGGACGAGCGCACCGCCTCCTCATCGACCCCCGTTTTGGCGACCTGCTGGCCACCGTCGAGCAGGATGGCCTGGCCGAGGACCCGGCCAGCGACGCCGCCGTCAACCTGCGCGAATGGCGCCACGACTACGACCGCGGGGTCAAAGTCCCCGCCGAACTGGTCGAAGAGATCACCCACACCGCGGTGCTGGCGCAACGCAGTTGGGTCAACGCCCGCAAAGCCAGCGATTTCAGCATCTTCCAACCCCACCTCACCCAACTGATCACCCTCACCCGCCGCATGGCCGAGCACATCGGCTACGAGCAGACCCCCTACGACGCCCTGCTCGATGGCTACGAGCCGGGCGAAACCACCGCCAATGTCCAGCGCCTGTTTGCCGGCCTGCGCGCCGAACTGGTGCCCCTGGTGCAGGCGATCCAGGACTCGCCGGTGCGGCCCCGCTCCGAGATCCTGACCCGCGACTACCCGGTCGACCGCCAATACCTGTTCGGGCGCTCCGCGGCCGCGGCCTTTGGCTACGATCTGGCTGCTGGCCGGCTCGACACCGTCACCCATCCCTTCTGCTCCGGCATCGGGCCGGGGGATGTGCGCATCACCACCCGCTACAATCTCAACTTCTTCAACGAAGCCTTTTTCGGCATCCTGCACGAATCGGGCCACGGCCTCTACGAACAAGGCCTGCCCGTCGAATTCTTTGGCCTGCCCCGCGGGGAAGACATCGGCATGGGCATCCACGAATCCCAATCCCGGCTGTGGGAGAACTTCGTGGGGCGCAGCCGCGATTACTGGACCTATTTCTTCCCCCGCGCCCAGCAAATGTTCCCCGAAGCCCTGGCCGATGTGACAATGGAGGCATTCTACTTCGCCGTGAACGAGGTGAAACCCTCCCTCATCCGCGTCGAGGCAGACGAAGTGACCTACAACCTGCACATCATGCTGCGCTTCGAGATCGAACAGGCGATCGTCAGCGGCGATCTGGCCATCGCCGACATCCCCGCCGCCTGGAATGAGACCTTTGCCAAGTATCTGGGCATTGCCGTGCCCGACGACAGCCAGGGCTGCCTGCAAGATATCCACTGGTCCTTCGCCGGCTTCGGCTATTTCCCCACCTACGCTCTGGGCAACCTCTACGGCGCCCAGATCTTCGCCGCCGCCCGCCAGGCCCTGCCCGACCTGCCGGCCCACATCCGCCGCGGCGATTTCAGCCCCCTGCTGGCCTGGCTGAAAGAAAATATCTACAGCCAGGGCAAGCGCTACCGCTCCCGGCAGTTGGTGGAAAAGATCTCCGGCGCCGAACCCAGCCACGAACCCCTCGTCGCCTACCTCCAAGCCAAATACGGCGAACTGTACCATCTTTAGTTATTAGATATTGGGTATTGGGTATTGGGTATTGGGTATTGGATATTAGGTATTGGGTATTGATGCGTTTACATCTCCAATACCCAATATCCAATATCCAATACCCAATACCCAATACCCAATACCCAATACCCAATACCCAATACCCAATACCCAACACATGAAACCACTCTCCACCCTGCTGGGCAGCATTCCCCCTTCCGCCACCATCGCCATCAGCGATAAAGCCAAGGCGCTGAAGGCCGCGGGCCGCGACATCATCTCCCTGGCCGGAGGCGACCCCGATTTCGACACACCCGCGTACATCACCCAGGCCGCGTTCGCCGCCATCCAGGCCGGCGATACCCACTATCCCCCCTCCAGCGGCGCCCCGGCCATCCGCAAAGCCATTGCCGCCAAACTGGCGCGGGAATATGGCCTGACGGTGGACCCGGCCACGCAGGTGCTGGTCAGCCCCGGCGCCAAGTTCCTGATCTACGCCATCCTGGCCGCGCTCACCAACCCCGGCGATGAGGTAATCATCTTCGAGCCTTATTGGGTCTCCTACGAGCCAATGGCCCTCCTGGTGGGCGCCACGCCGGTGACGGTTCCCCTGCCCGCGGCGACCCGTTTCACCATCACCCCAGAGATCCTGGAAGCGCACATCACCGACCGCACCAAGGTGCTGCTGGTCAATTCGCCCAACAATCCCACCGGGCGCGTGCTCACCCCCGCCGAGGCGGAGGCGATCCGCCAGGCCGCCATCGCCCATGACCTGTACGTGATGTCGGATGAAATGTATGAAAAGCTGATCTTCGAGGGGGAGCATATCAATCTGGCCTCGCTGCCGGGCATGGCCGAGCGCACGATCACGATCAACGGCCACTCCAAGGCCTATGCCATGACCGGCTGGCGGCTGGGCTGGGCCGCGGGGCCGAAAGAGGTGATTCATCTGGCCGCCAAGTTGCAGAGCCAATCGGTCACCTCGGCTGCCTCTTTCACCATGGCCGCGGGCGCGGCAGCCCTGAACGAGCCGGAGGACGCAATCGAGGCGATGCGCCTCTCCTACAAAGCCCGCCGCGATGCCATGGTGGCGGCCCTGAACGCCATCCCCGGCGTGGAGTGCGACCCGCCAGAGGGCGCGTTCTATCTTTTCGTGCGTTTCCCCGGCCTCAGCACCGATTCGATGCAGATCGCCAACATCCTGTTGGAGCAGGCAGACATCGCCTGCACGCCGGGCGTGGAGTTTGGCCGCTCTGGCGAAGGGCATGTGCGTTTCTCCATCGCCACCGCCCAGTCCGATCTGGAACGCGCGGTGGAACGCATCCGCAAACTGATGAGCGCCTGAGCGGATGGCAACAACCCTTCTCCTCATCCGCCACGGCGACAACGAGTGGATCAAGAGCGGCAAGCTGGCCGGACGCACGCCCGGCATCCACCTGAATGACCAGGGCCGCGGCCAGGCTCGCCGTCTGGCCGCTCGCCTGGCCGCCTGGCCCCTGGCCGCCTGCTACAGTTCCCCTCTGGAGCGCTGCCACGAGACCGCTCTCATCGTGGCCGCGCCCCATGGCCTGCCGGTGGCGCATCATCCCGGCCTGCTGGAAACCGATTATGGCGAATGGCAGGGCCGGGAGATAGCGCCGCTGTTGCACGATCCCCTGTGGCGGGTGGTGCAGAGCACGCCCAGTCTGGCGCAGTTTCCCGGCGGCGAGAGCCTGCAACAGATGCAGCAGCGCATGCTGGCCGCCCTGTCCGAGATCGCCGGACGCCATCCTGATCAAGTCGTAGCCATCTGCGCGCACGCCGATCTGATCAAGGCGGCGGTGGCGCATTTTCTGGGCAGCCATTTCGATCATTTTCAACGCATCCACATCAGCACCGGCTCGGTCAGCGTGGTGGTGTTGCAGAGCACAGGCCCGGTGGTATTGCGGGTGAACGATACCGGCCTGCTGCCGCCGCCCCCTGCCGCCCCGGCCCCGCCCGATCCTGAGAAGAACGATGAGTGACTTCTACTTCGACTTCGACCCCACCGATCATTTCACCCTCGGCGCCCTGGGCGAGCCGGGCCAGCGCACTTTCTTTTTGCAGGCCGGCCGCGGCATCGAGTTCGTCAGCATGATCTGCGAAAAAGAACAGATGCGGGCCCTGAGCGAGGGCCTGCTCTCCCTCTTGGAACAGGTCGAGGAGATCTACCATCCCCCCCACCGCGAGAGAGCGAAACCCTACGAGTTCGGCCTGGTGGAGCCGGTGATCCCGGCCTGGCGCATTGCGCAATTGGGCGTGGGCTACGATGAGGAGCGCGATCGGGTGATCGTGGTCGTGCAAGAGTTGGTGGAAGAGGGCGAAGTAGCCGAGGTGGCGCGGTTCACCCTCACCCGCGCGCATGCCGAGGCGTTCGCCTACCATGCGCTCAGCGTGGTCAGCGCCGGGCGGCCCACCTGCCCCTTCTGCGGCGAGCCGATCGACCCGCAAGGGCATTTCTGCACCCGCTCGAACGGGCACACGCGCAGCTACGTGCAATGAACGCGCCCCTCTCCCCGGCCCCCCCTCTGGATGCGACGACGGCGTTGCGTCTGCTACGGGAAGGCGTGTGGGAGGAGCAGGGCGTGATCCCCTGGAGTTCGAATTACGCCATTTTGCTGGCCCTGCGCCAGGACGATCAGCAGGGGCTGGCCATCTACAAGCCGCGGCGGGGGGAGCGCCCGCTGTGGGATTTTCCCGTCGGCACCCTCTACCTGCGCGAGGTGGCGGCTTATCTCCTCTCCGAGACTCTGGGCTGGGGGATTGTGCCGCCCACCCTGCTGCGCGCCGGCCCCTATGGCCCCGGCTCCTGGCAGATCTATATCGACAGCGACCCGGAAAAGCATTTTTTCACCCTGTATCCGGATCACGCCGCTGCCTTCCGGCGCATCGCCCTCTTCGATCTGATCGCCAACAACGCGGATCGCAAGGCGGGGCATTGTCTGCTGGACGGGGAGGGGAGCATCTGGTCGATCGATCATGGCATCTGCTTCCACGCCGAGCCTAAGCTGCGCACGGTGATCTGGGAGTTCGCGGGGGAGGCGATCCAGGAGGCGTGGCTGCACGATTTGCAGCGCCTGCACGCGGCCCTGACCCCGGGCGAGGCCACGCAAGCAGCGTTTCTGGAATTGCTCAGCCCCGCCGAGGTGGAGGCGCTGCGCCGGCGGGTGGAGGCGCTGCTGCAAACAGGGCGCTATCCCTATCCCGATCCCAATCGCCGCAACCACCCCTGGCCGCCGATTTAGATTGGAAGAAGGACGATGGACGATGGACGATAGACGATAGACATTGACTGTTGATTGTTGATTGTTGATTGTTGATTGTTGATTGTTGATTGTTGATTGTTGACTGTTGACTGTTGACTGTTGACTGTTGACTGTTGATTGTTGATTGTTGATTGTTGATTGTTGATTGTTGATTGTTGATTGTTGATTGTTGATTGTTGATTGTTGATTGTTGATTGTTGATT
>JABWBG010000398.1 GCA_013360575.1 Caldilineales bacterium | reverse complement strand
CCCCCCACGCCCGCGCCGCCCACGGCCACGCCCGTCCCGCCCACGGCCACGCCTGTCCCGCCCACGCCAGAGCCTACGGCCACGCCCTCACTCGTGGTCAGCGATCTGACCGGTGTGAAGGCCGCCGTCGTGCAGATCGAGGCGCAGGGCACCTTCCGCGACCCCGAGGTGGGCACGCTGTACAACGCGGCGGGCCGCGGTTCCGGTTTCATCATCGATCCCAGCGGCATTGCCGTCACCAATAATCACGTCGTCACCGGCGCCGCCCTGCTGCGGGTGTGGGTGGGCGGCGAGGGCGCGCCGCGCAATGCCCGCATCCTGGGCGTTTCGGAATGCGCCGATCTGGCCGTGATCGACATCGACGGGCAGGGCTATCCCTATCTGGATTGGTACGAGGGCAGCATCGATGTGGGGCTGGATGTCTACGCCGCCGGCTTCCCCTTGGGCGATCCAGAGTACACGCTGACGCGGGGCATCATCGCCAAGGCGCGGGCCAATGGGGAGAGCAGTTGGGCTTCGGTGGATGGCGTGGTGCAGCACGACGCGTCCATCAATCCGGGCAATTCCGGCGGCCCCCTGATCACCGCCGACGGTCGCGTGGTGGCAGTGAACTATGCCGGCGACCCCAGCGCCAGCCAGTATTTCGCCATCGCCCGCGAGCAGGCCCTGCCGGTGATCGAGCGGCTGCAAGAACGCCAGAATTACCTTTCCATCGGGGTGAATGGCCGCGCCATCAACACCGGGGAGGGGTTGTCGGGGATTTGGGTGGCTTCGGTGAAGTCCGGCTCGCCGGCGGACACCGCAGGCGTGAAGGCGGGAGATATCATCACGCAGTTGGAGGGGCTGGTGTTGTCTACCGATGGCACGATGAGCGATTACTGCGACATTCTGCGCACGCATGAGGCGGAGGAGACGCTGAATCTCGAGGTGCTGCGTTTCGATACCGAAGAGGTGCTGGCCGGGCAGTTGAATGGCCGCCCGTTGGCGCTCTCCTTCTCCTTTGCCCGCGAGGTGGCGGAAGATGCCGGGGCCGCGCCCTCCTCGGGCGAGGCCGCGAGCTACACCTACGTCACCATCGCCGATGATTCGGGGTATCTGAAGATGGATGCGCCCAGCCAGTGGCGGCAGGTGGATGGCTCCGCCTGGCAACGGGATGGGGAGGCGATCGGTCTTTCGTTGACAGCCGCGCCCAATATCGATGATTTTCAGCAGACGTGGGGAACGCCGGGCGTGTTTTTCGGCGTCACCGATCAGATCGATCTGACCGTGGCAGAAGTGTTGGACAATTTCGATTACAACGAGGATTGTACCTATGATCAGCGCCGGCCCTATGAGGATGCAGTTTACACCGGATCGTATGATTTTTGGTACGATTGCGGGTCCAGCGAGGCGATGATGCTGGTTCTGGCCGCGCGGCCGGCGGATCAGGGCTATCTGGCGGTGGTGATGGTGCAGATGTTGACCGATGCCGATCTCGAGGCGGCGGACGAGATCCTGGCCAGTTTCATCATGAGTGAGTAGGGGCGGGGCATTGGGGGACGCGGTCAAGCGGTCGGAGCGCATGCGCACCTTCGTTGCGCCCAGCGCTCCGACCGCTGGGGTCGCGACGATGACCGAATTGGCGTTGCCGGAGACGATCGCCGGGGATGGGGGGCACGCCACGCCCGG
>JABWBG010000397.1 GCA_013360575.1 Caldilineales bacterium | reverse complement strand
GCCCACCGCCCTCACCGCCCGCGTGGCCCGGCTGGAGGCCCTGCACGCCGCCATTGCCGCGGCCGCGAGCGCGGAGCAATGGGCGCAGGCCGAGACCTTGGAGCAGCAGTTCCAGGGGCTGGTGGATGAATTGGCCGTGCTCAATGCGCCCCACGCCGCCCTGTACGCGCCGCCGGCCCTGAATCTGGCGCAGACAGGCGCGCTGCTCGACCACCGGCATGGGCGGGGAGGCTGGGCCTGTCTCTCCTACAGTTGGGTGGGCGCGGCCCCGCGCGTGCTGCACCGTTTTTATTGGGATGGCGACACCTTGCAGGCCTGGCCGGCGCCGCTGACCGCGCAGACGCGGCGGCTGATCGAGTTGGCCTGCCGGCCGGAACTCTCCTATCGCCGCCATTTCTTCAGCCCCGCCGCGGCCGCGACCAGAGCCAGGGTGCAGGAAGCCTTGCTGCCGGAAACGATCGCCCGGCGCTTGCAGCCGGGGCAAACGCTCTACATCCTGCCCTCTGGGCCGCTGGCCAGCTTTCCCTTCGCCGCCCTGGCGCTGGCAGAGTCCTTCCTGGGATGGCAACTCCATCTCAGCCAGGCGCCCTCGCTGCCCCTGTTGCAGGCACTGACAGCGCGCTCCGGCGATGGCCCGGCCCGTCAACTGGCCGCGACGCGAGCACTGATCTGCGCGCTGGCAGGGTTCGAGGGGCCCGAGGCCCTGCCGCAACTGCCGGCGGTGGCGGCAGAGGCGGAACGGCTGGCCCGGTTGGTGGGGCCTGACAGCCTGGTGCTGCGCGACGCCGCGGCCACGCCCGCGCAGTTGGCGGCGCTGCAAGACGCCGGCCGGCTGGAAACCTTCGATCTGCTGCACCTGGCCACGCACGCCCGGTTCAATGCCGCGCAGGCCGCGCTCTCAGCCATCATCCTGCACGGGGGCGAGTTATTGTTGCCCGACATCCTGGCCTGGCGCTTGAGCGCGGATCTGGTGACGCTGGCGGCCTGCGACACGGCGCTGGGCCATGTGCAGGCCGGAGATGAGCAGATGGGGCTGGCCCACGCCTTCCTGATCGCCGGCGCCAAGGCCCTGCTGGCCAGCCTGTGGCCGGTGGCAGACGCGGCAACGGCCCATTTTTTCGATGTTTTCTACACGGCGTTGGCTGCAGAAAACGCATCCCCCGCCCAGGCCCTGACAGTGGCCCGCCGCGCCCTCGCCGCCGAAGCGCCTTCGCCTCTGGCCTGGGGTGCATTCACGCTGATCGGGCTAGCCTGACCTGCCAGACCGGGGGAGGAGTGCCGGCCCTCCTCTTGGGTCTGGTGGACTCACCAGGGTGGATCGGTCGGTTCATTCTGACCGGCGTCCACACTGCGCAGCCCATACCACGGCAGGTTGGATAGCATCGGGGGCACCTCCACAGAAGAGATGCACGCCCATGAGCGCTCAACAGCGTGCTCACTTATCTATGTCAATCGGGGCCGAATTCTTGCATTTGTTTTGGGGGATGTTTATGCTGCCTGCGCCATCCGCCCCTTCTTCTCTCACCCCGCGTGCACACTTCGCCCTTTTCAGCCTCCTCCCCCCTGATCGCAGGCTTGATCCTGGCCCTGTTCAGCCTGGCCTGCGGCAGTTTTGCGCCCCGGCCCCCAGCCGATCCGCCAGCGCCGGCCGCGGCCAGCGCGCCCACG
>JABWBG010000142.1 GCA_013360575.1 Caldilineales bacterium | reverse complement strand
CTTATTTTGTCATTGCGAGGGGCGATAGCCCCGAAGCAATCCCCAACGCTGATTGACATCCACAGAATTGACGAGCCACCTTGGAGATTGCTTCGCTGCGCTCGCAATGACAGAATAAGGTGAACTGTTACGATTTTAGAAACCTTTAGGGTTTTCATCCCCACAATACCAAATACCAAATACTGAATACTGAATACTGACCACTGAATACTGAATACTGAATACTGAATACTGACCACTGAATACTGAATACTGACCACTGACCACTGAATACCAAATGCAAGACACACCCCTCATCATCTTCCTGGTCAGCCTGATCGCCGCCACCCTGCGCGTGGCCACGCCGCTGGTCTATGCTACGATCGGCGAGGTGTTCACCGAGCGGGCGGGCATCCTCAACCTCGGCATCGAGGGCACCCTGTTCCTGGGCGCGTTCGTCGGCTTTGCCGTGGCCGCCAAAAGCCACGAAGCCGGCATCGCCGCTTATTTGTGGCTGGGCTTGCTGGCCGCCATCCTCTCCGGCGTGATCATGGCCCTGCTCATGGGCGTGCTGACGGTCACATTGGGCGTCAACCAGCATGTCTCGGGGCTGGGCGTCACCCTGCTGGCCATAGCGCTGTCGCTGTTCGGATTCCGGCTGGTGTTCGGCGAACGCTCGGTGCTGCCCTCGGTCGATCCTTTCACGCAGCTTACCCCGTTCGGCGAAACACCGATCCTCGGCCCCCTGTTCAAACAATACCTGCTGACCTACATCGCCTTTTTGGTATTGCTGCCCCTGGCCGCGTGGCTGCTCTATCGCACCAGCTTCGGGCTGGCGCTACGCGCGGTGGGCGAAAACCCCGAAGCCGCAGACGCAGCGGGCGTGAACGTGTTCCGCCTGCGTTACGCTGCCCTGATCATCGGCGGCGGCCTGATGGCGGTGGGCGGGGCGTTTTTGTCGCTGGCGCAGTTGGGCGCGTTTTCGCCCGGCATCATCGCCGGCCGCGGCTGGGTGTGCATTGCCCTGGTGATCTTTGCCCGCTGGGACCCGGCCCGCGCCGCGGCCGGCGCGCTGCTGTTCGGCGCCGTGTTTGCCCTGCAACTGCGTTTGCAGACCCTGGGCTTCGATCTGCCCTACGAACTCTTCCTGGCCCTGCCCTATCTGGTCACCATCCTGGCCCTGGCCCTGGCCGGGCGCAACGCCAACTACCCCGGCGCCTATCTCCAGCCCTACCGCCGCGAATAACCCCCCCTGACCCCTGACCACTGAATACTGACCACTGAATACTGACCACTGAATACTGCCCCATGCCCATCCCACTCCTTGTCCACGTCACCCACGAAGCCGGCGTCAAAGTCGGCGGCATCGGCGCGGTGCTCGATGGCCTGCTCGGCGCCCGCGCCTATGCCGAGGCCATCGCCCGCAGCATCGTCGTCGGCCCCTTCAACAGCCGCAACCCCGCTGAAATGGAGCGGCTATTCGATCCCAAAAATGGCCTGAAACTGCGCTACGCCGCCGGATTGGGCATCGACACCCTCGATCCCCCGCTCAGCGCCCACTTCCACGCCATCGAGCAGACCTACGACGTGGCTCTGTACTATGGCCGCCGCCCCTTCCACGGCGTCGAGCACGAAATCCTGCTGGTGGACGTGGCCCACATCAACCAGAGCGCGGTCAGCCAGTTCAAATACTTCCTCTGGGCCACTTATGGGCTCGACTTCGCCCGTTACGCCTTCGACGCCGAGTTCCGCGACTTCGTGCACCTGGCCGAACCCGCGTACGCCGCCCTCTACCACCTCGCCGCCGGCGCAGAGGGGCCGCATCTCCTCCTCGCCCACGAATGGATGGGCCTGCCCCTGGCCCTGGCCGCGCTGATGAAAGACCCCGGCCAGTGGCGCACCCTGTTCTACGCCCACGAAGTCGCCACCGCCCGCCTGCTGGTGGAAGAACACCCCGGCCACGACACCCGCTTCTACAACGCCCTCGGCCTGGCCCGGCAACAGGGCCACACCCTCGACGCCCTCTTCGGCGACCACAGCTTCTATTTCAAGCACGCCCTGATCCAGCGCGCCGCCGCCTGCGATGGCATCCTGGCCGTGGGCGACCTGGTGGTGGAAGAACTGCGCTTCCTCGGCGGCTATTTCACCCACAAACCGATCGATCTGGTCTACAACGGCGTGCCCAGCCAGCCCCTGACCCTGGCGGCCAAGACGCAGGCCAAAACCCTGTTGCAAACCTACGCCCACACCCTGCTCGGCTTCACGCCCGACTTCATCTTCAGCCATGTCACCCGCTTCGTCGCCAGCAAAGGCATGTGGCGCGATCTGCGCGTGCTCGAACACCTGGATCGCATCTTTGCCCGCGCCGGCAAGAGCGGCGTCCTCTTCATCCTCTCCAGTTCGGAGCCGACCGGGCGCACCGCCGGCCAGGTGCACGCCTGGGAGGCGCAGTATGGCTGGCCGGTGGGGCACCGCGCCGATAACGGCGACCTGCTGGGCCAGGAGGTGAGCTTCTTCTTCCAGGCCCTGGAGCCTTTCAACCGCCACAGCCGCGCCATCAAAGCCGTGCTGATCAACCAATTCGGCTGGAGCCAGGAACGCTGCGGCCGCCGCATGCCCGCGCAGATGACCTTCATGCACCTGCGCCAGGGGACAGATGTGGAATTCGGCCAGAGCATCTACGAACCCTTTGGCATCGCCCAGGTGGAGCCGCTGAGCTTTGGGGCGCTGTGCGTGCCCTCCAACATCTGCGGCTGCGTGGGCTTTGCCAGCCGGGCCAGCGCCGATCTCGCCGCCTTTCCCAACCTGATCGTCGCCGATTATGTCACGACGCCCCCCAACTGGCGCTTCCACACCCCCTGGGACGCGCTCAGGATCGATACCTATGGCCGCGATATGATCGAACTGCACAACAGCCGCGGCGTGGCCGAGACCCTCGCCGCCCGCCTGCCCCTGACCGCCGCCGAAGCGCAGACCCTGCTCGACCTGGGCCAGCAAGTGGGCGCGCGCATGAGCTGGGAGGTGGTGGCCCGCGACTATCTGGCGCCGGCGCTGGCCCGCGCGGCCAGTGCCCGGTAGCGTCCTTGAGACGAAATCAAAATCACGCCATCGTCCATCGTCTATCCTCTATCCTCCACCGTCGGCAGAGATGCCGTCACCTCCATCCCCGGCCCCGCCGTCACCTCGCCCACACGCCAGAGATCGATCCCGCGGGCCTGGGCCGCGGCCAGCGCCGCCTGAGCGCGGGCCGGGGGCAGCGCCATCAACAGGCCGCCGGAGGTCTCGGGGCTGAAGCAAAGCACCTGCTGCCATTCCGCCAGGGCAGGGTCGAAGCGCACGTGCGGGCCGAAAAAGGCGCGGTTATCATGCGCGCCGCCCGGATAAACCCAGGCCGCGCCCAGCCGCTCTGCCCCCGGCAGCCAGGGCAGGCTGTGATAGGCAAAACGCAGGCCCACGCCGCCCTGCTCGGCCATCTCCCAGGCGTGGCCCAGCAGACTGAAGCCGGTGATATCGGTCACGGCCGTGGCCGCGAACTCGCGGGCCAGGGCCGCGGCCTCCCGGTTCAGGCGCATCATGCTGGCTGTGGCCGCGGCGATCTCCGCCGCGGTGGCCTGATCGCGCATCAGCGCCGTGGTGACAACGCCCGCGCCCAACGGCTTGCTCAGCAGCAGGATATCGCCGGCCGCGGCCCCGCCTTTGCGCGTCAGATGCGCCGGATCGATCATCCCCAGCGCCACCAACCCGAATTTCGGCTCCGCATCCTGCACGGTGTGGCCGCCGGCCACGGGAATGCCCGCCTCCCGCGCCTTTTCCGCGCCCCCGCGGATGATCTCGGCGGAGATGTCGAGGGGCAGGGTTTTGGGCAGCGCCGCCACATTCAGGGCCAGGATCGGCGTGGCGCCCATGGCATAGAGGTCGCTGAGGCTGTTGGCCGCGGCAATGGCCCCATACGCGTAGGGATCATCCACGATGGGGGTGAAGAAATCGAGGGTGACGACCAGCGCCAGCCTCTCGTCGATGCGATAGACCGCGGCGTCGTCGGCCGCGTCCAATCCCACGAGCAGATCGGCGTAAACCTGCCCGGCCAGGGTGTCTTTGAGAGGACGCAGCACCTGCGTCAAGGCCTCGGCGGCCAGTTTGCTCGCTCAGCCCGCGCAGGAAGCGAGGCTGGTGAGGCGGATGCGGTCACGGTCGTTCATGGTTCATCGTTCATGCTTGGTGAGGCGGGGCGCCGGATCATAACACAACGATGCCGGCAGGATCGATATCGAGGGTGAGGAAGTCGCCGGGGGCGAGGGGCGGGAGAGGGCCGGGGATCTCGAACGCCAGGTCGGCCGTGGGCGCGGCCAGGCGCACCAGCCAATGACTGCCGCGAAAGGAGCAGAACTGCACGGGCAGGCGCAGGCGGTTGGTTGCCGGCGCCGCATCGGACGCGGGCCGCGCCGCCTCCGGGCGGATCAGAGCCATGACATCCACGGCCTGCGGGCGCGGAAGCGTCTGATCCTGCGGTTGCAGTTCGGCTATCTCGGTGTGCAGCGTCAGCGGGGCGGCTGCTGCAACTCTGGCGGGCAGCAGGTTCTTGAAGCCGAGAAAACGGGCGGCAAAAGGGGTGGCGGGGCGGCGATACAGGGCCACCGGCGTCGCTTCCTGCTCCACCTGGCCTGCGTTCATCAGGGCCACGCGGTCGGCGATGGCAAAGGCCTCCTGCTGGTCGTGCGTGACGTAGAGCGCGGTCTGCCCCAGGTGTTGCAGCCACTGCCGCAGGTCGGTGAGCAACTGGTCGCGCAGCACGCGGTCGAGGGAGCCGAGCGGCTCATCCAGCATCAGCAGCCGGGGCTGCGGGGCCAGGCTGCGGGCCAATGCCACGCGCTGCTGCTGTCCCCCGCTCAGTTCATACACCCGCCGCGCTTCGAATCCGGCCAGATCGGTCATTTCCAGCAGATCGCGCACCCGCGCCGCCCGCCGCGGCGCGTCCCAGCCGTGCATCTCCAGGCCGAAGGCGATGTTGGCCGCCACGGTCATGTGCGGGAAGAGCACATACTCCTGGAACATCAGGCCAAAGTCGCGGCGGTGCGGGGGCGTGTGCGTGATCTCGGCCCCGGCGCAGAAGAGTTGACCGCGGTCAGGCCGCTCCAGCCCGGCGATGATGCGCAGCAAGGTGGTCTTGCCGCAGCCGGAGGGGCCGAGCAGGCACACCGTCTCGCCCGCGGCCACATGCAGATCGATGCCGCGCAACACCGCCATCGGCCCAAAAGCCTTGTGAATATCCAGAGCGGAGAGAAAGGGGGGAGGCATTAATTGTTAATTGTTAATTGTTAATTGTTAATTATTATTCAAAACTCGCCGATATCGCCGTAACGCAGGTTTTCGATGCCGAGGAAGCCGACCGCGGTGGTGATCATGAGCAGGACGCTGAGGGCGAGGGCCTGACCGTAATTGGCCAGGCCAGGCTGGCCGAGAAACCGGTAGATGGCCACGGGCAGGGTGGGGAATTGGGGGCGACTGATCAGCAGGCTGGCGCCGAATTCGCCCATGCTGATGGTGAAGGCGAAGATGACGCCGACCACAAGGGCGCGGGCCAGGATGGGCAGATCGATATGACGCCACACGCGCACGGGAGAGGCGCCGAGCAGGGCCGCGGCCTCGCGCAGCCGCGGATTCAGGCCGCGCAGCACCGGCAGGGCCGCGCGCAAGACAAAGGGAAAGGCAATGAGCGTGTGGGCAATGGGCAGGATGGCCACACTGGCGCGCAGGTTCAGCGGCGGCCGATCCAGGGCGATGATGTAACCGAAGCCCAGGGTGACGGCGCTGGTACCCAGGGGCAGCATGAAGATCGGATCGAGCAGCGCGGCCAGGGGACGGCGTTTGCGATCCCCCGCCAGCAAATAGGCGGCGGAAAGGCCGACGATCAACGAGAGGCACACCGTCGCCAGGGCAATGAGCAAGGAGTTGCGGGCGGCGATGATGGGCGTGACGAAGAAAACCGAATCGGAGCGGTTGACAAAAAGGTCGGCGTAGTGCTGTACCCCGATCTGCCCGCCCAGGCTGAGGCTGCGCCAGAGCAGGGCCAGCAGGGGGCTGAGGGTGAACAGTCCCAGCAGGATCAATGTCCCAAACAGAAAACTGCGCTGACCCAGGCCGCGCGGCGGCGTCTGGGTGTGGGCCGCGGGCCGGAACTCGAGCGGGGCGGCCAGGCGGGCTTGCAAACGGGTGTAGAGCGCCATCAAGCCCAGGGTGAAGAGCATTTGCAGCAGAGAGAGGGCCGCAGCCACCGGCAGATTGAACAAACGCACGGCCGTGCGGTAGATCTCCACCTCCAGGGTGGCGAAACCGGGGCCGCCGAGGATGAGGATGACGCCGAAACTGGTGAAATTGAACAGGAAAACCAGCGCTCCGGCCGCGGCAATGGCGGGCAGCAGCAGGGGCGCGGTGATGCGGCGAAAACGCAGCCAGGGGCTGGCCCCCAACACTGCCGCAGCCGCGGTCAGCCGCGGGTCCAGGTGCGCCCAAAACCCGCCGACGATGCGGATGATCACCGATGTGTTGTAAAAAATGTGGGCGATGAGGATGATCCAGATCGTGTTTTGCAGGGCAAGCGGGGGCAGGCCCACGCCGGCGAGCAGGTCATTGGCCAGCCCGCGCGGGCCGAGCAGGGCGCTGAAGGCCGCGGCCACGACCACCGTGGGCATGACAAAGGGCAGGGTGGTGAACGCGCGCAGCAGCGTCTTGCCGGGGAACCGGAAACGGGCGAAGATGAAAGCCGCGGGCAGCCCCAGGCCTAGCGCGCCGGCGGTGCTGGCCGCCGCCTGCCAGGTGGTGAACCACAACACCCCGACGTAATACGGTTTTTCGATCAGCGGGCGCAGCGCCGTCAGGGCCAAACGCCCATCCTCAAAGAGGCTGAGGCGAAAAATAGCGATAAGGGGATAGAAAAAGAAGAGAGCGAGGAAAAGCAAAGGAATGGCAAATGGCCACTGACGCAACATTGCCAGAATATACCGTCTAAAAGAATTCACAAGACGCACCTTTGCATCACCAGTCTACCAATCCTCTGATCGCAAGATCGTCTGCAAATCGGGCTGGCCGATCGGCTGCAATTCATAGCGCACGCGCTGGCTGGGCTGGTCGATGGTGATCACCCGGCGCAAGTCGATGGGCGTGCCCACGATCACCAGGTCGCAGGGCGTCTGGCGGATGGTCGCTTCCAGGTCGGCCAATTGCGCCTGGCCGTAGCCCATGGCCGGCAGCACCGCGCCGGTGGTGGGGTATTTGCGATAGGTGTCGGCGATCGTGCCCACCGCCCAGGGCCGCGGATCGATGATCTCGGCAGCGCCGAAGCGCCGCGCCGCCACCACGCCGGCGCCATAGCTCATTTCGCCATGCGTCAGGGTGGGACCATCCTCGACCACCAGTACACGACGCCCGCGAATCGCCGCGGGATCCTCCACGAAGATGGGGGACGCGGCCTCGACGATCTGCGCCTGCGGGGCCAGCGCCCGCACATTCTCCCGCACCGCGGCGATGTCTTCCAGATCGGCCGTATCCACTTTGTTGATCACGATCACCCTGGACATGCGCACGTTGGCTTCGCCGGGCCAATAACGGGTCTCGTGCCCGGCGCGGTGCGGATCCACCACCGTGATCTGCAAATCGGGGCGGAAGAAAGGCAGGTCATTGTTGCCGCCATCCCACAGCACCACATCGGCCTCGGCCTCGGCCTGCCGCAGGATCGCCTCGTAATCGACGCCGGCGTAGACCACCATGTCCCGGTCGATGTGCGGTTCGTATTCCTCCCGCTCTTCAATGGTGCAGTGGTGTTTGTCCAGATCGCTGTACGCCGCGAACCGCTGCACCACTTGCTGGGTCAGGTCGCCGTAGGGCATGGGGTGGCGCACGACCACCGTCTTCAATCCCATCTGGCGCAGCACATCGGTGACATAGCGCGTGGTCTGGCTCTTGCCGCTGCCGGTGCGAGCGGCGGTGATGGCGATGACCGGTTTGCTGCTGGCCAGCATCGTGGCCTGGCCGCCCAGCAAGCGAAAATTGGCGCCCGCGGCCACACTGCGCGCGGCCAGATGCATCACGTACTCATGCGAGACATCGCTGTAGGCAAAGATCACCTCGGCGATGCTGTGCTCGGCGATGATCTGCTCCAGTTCCGCCTCGGGCCAGATGGGGATGCCGGCGGGATAGAGTGGCCCGGCCAGGGCCGCGGGGTAGCGCCGCCCGGCGATGTTTGGGATCTGGGTGGCGGTGAAGGCGATGACCTCGTAGCGGTCGTCGCCGCGCAGGCTGGTGTTGAAGTTGTGAAAATCGCGGCCGGCAGCGCCGAGGATGAGGGTGCGTTGGCGTGGGTAGGTCATCGAAGCAACTCCGGTAAAGATTAAGGATTAAAAAGGCGAAGCAATCTCCAAGGTGGTTCGTCAATTTGGGGGATGTCAATCAGCGTTGGGGATTGCTTCGGGGCTATCGCCCCTGGCAATGACAAAATAAGGTGAATTGTTACAAAAATACATCGCTCGCGACACAATTTAATAACTAATAACTAATGATTAATCATTAGTTATTAGTTATTTCCCTGGTCATTCCCATTCGATCTCGATCTCCCCGCGCGGCGCGTCACTCTGGCGGCCGCGGCGGCGCTGCAACAGGGTCTTCACCAGGATGCGGCCGGCGGTCAGCAATTCATGGGCCGCGCGCTCCAGGTGATACCAAAAATCGTCGGGCAGGCCGAAATCATAGCGGAACAGCATGCGACGCAAAGCTTTCAAGCCGTCGAACAGCCAGCGTTCCCAGGAGAAATCGTCCGGTTTGGGAGTGGGATCGGTCATGGGTGTGCTTGAGGGCCTTGCCGCGGCTATTTACGCGCCATGGCGATGATGCTGGTGCCGACGGGGAGGCGCATACGTTTGAGCAGCGCCACCTCTACCTTGCCTATCCCTTCCAGGATGCCGTTGAGCAGCGCCGGCGCGGGTTCCATCTCCACCTGATACGCGTCCTCATCGAAGTGGGGCGAGGCCATCTGCGGCTCGCGGTGCAACAGTTTGCGCAGCAGGATCACCCCGGCGGAGAGGGGGAAGATGGCGGCGAAGTTATAGCTGCAATACTCCACCTGCCAGCCCGCGGCCTTCAGCTTCTCGGTCAGTTCGGGCACGGTGTAGCGCCGCTGGTGCAGGTTGATCACATCGTTTTGGCTCCACAGCCACATGAAGGCGGGAACCGTCACCACCAACACACCGCCGGGGCGGGCCACGCGAAAGCTCTCGGCAAAGACGGCGCGTTCCTCGGCGATGTGCTCCACCGTATCGAGCAGGGCGACGATGTCGAAGCTGGCGTCGGCGAAAGGCATGTCGGTAGCGGAACCTTGGCGCACATCGAAACCGCGGGCGTGGGCCACAGGGATCGGCTTGGGGTTGAATTCCAGGCCGATCGCGTCGCCAAAATGGGCCAGATGGTGCATCATGTTGCCGGCGCCCGCGCCCACATCGAGCACGCTACGCCCTTGCTTGCCCTCGCCTGCGTACCGGTCGAGCAGGGCCAGGATGGCGCGGGTGCGGGTGGCAAACCACCAGTGTTTATCTTCTTCGATCTGGCGCAGCATTGGGGTAGGCATGGTCATGCAGGATGGGGGAAGGACGCGGCAGTGTGGGGGTTCCAGTGTCGAGGATTGGGCGGCGGGTGTCAAGTTTGAGGCGGCGGGGCGGGCGTCACAGTCAGGCTTTTGTGCTGCAACACGCGCACCTGGCCGGGCCGCGCCCCCTTGAATTTGCGCAGGTGCCGGCGCTCGGTGTAGAGCACCGCGGCCTTGCTCTGGTCGCGGGCCTGCGACTGCCACGCCGCCCAACTGGCCGCCTGCGCCAGCGTCGTCGCCGGCGGCT
>JABWBG010000396.1 GCA_013360575.1 Caldilineales bacterium | reverse complement strand
GGCCAAACCCAGCCCCAGCCGCGAACAGGGCGCGCCCAGCGCGCCCCCCGCGCCCGCCTCCGCCTGAACCGGGCCAGAAGAGACAGCCGCCCACCCACCCGCCCCGACCCTGGGGCGGGTTTTTTCTTTTGTGGCCCCTTTGCCGCCTGTGCTAAACTGCCAGATCGCGCCCTCCCCTCCCCTTTGCCCCTGCCCCTGTGACACACGCTTTGATCCTTATGTCCCACACCCTGCGGCGGCTGTTGCCCGCCCTCTGTTTGCTTGCCCTGACCCTGATCCTGCCCCGTTTGACCCACGCTCAGGGCGGCCCGATCAGCTATCCCCCCGAAACCGAGATGGTGCGGGGCATGATCGAGATCCGGGGCTCCGCCATGCACCCCGAGTTCTGGAAATATGAGCTCGCCGCCGCCGCTTTTGGCACACAGAATTGGTTCAACCTCGGTGTCAGCGAGACGCCGGTGCAGAACAACGTGCTGGGCCGCTGGGATACGCGCACCGTGCCCGATGGCACCTACACCCTGCGCATCCGCATCGTCAAGCGGGATGGCAACTACGACGAATACACCGTGCAGCGGGTGCTGGTCGCCAACAGCGCGCCCCTGGCCACACCCACCCCAGAGATCAGCCCCACGCCCACGGTCACGCCCACCCCGCCCCCCGCCACCGCCACGCCGGTGCTGCTCACCCCCATCATCCCCACACCCACCCTCGCCGCGGCCAACACGGCCACGCCCACCCCCCTTGTCGCCGCGGACGCGCCGGGCCCCGCCGCATCCTCGACAGATGACGGGGGCAATGCTCCCCTCACCGATCTGGGGCCGCGCGCAGCCGCCGCGTTCCTCGATGGCGCCCGGCTGGTTTTGCTGGCCTTTCTCTTCGTCGGCCTCTTCTTCGCGGTCAAGAACCTCCTCACCTGGCTCGTTTACCGCTTCTTCGCCGGCCCCTGACGCCCCCATGCACATGATCGTTGGCCTGGGCAACCACGGCCCCCCCTACGCCCGCCATCGCCACAACATCGGCTACCAGATCCTCGACGCGCTCGCCCACGCCCACGGCCTCAGCTTTGGCAAGCGCCAGAGCAAGGCCCTGATCGCCACCGGCCACATCGCCGGCCGCCGCCTCCTGCTGGTGAAGCCGGAAACGTACATGAATGGCAGCGGCGAGGCCGTGCAGCCCCTCGCCGCCTTCTACAAAGTCGACCCAGCCCAGCTGCTGGTGATCTTCGATGACCTCGATCTGCCCCTTGGTCGCCTCCGCCTCCGCCCCTTTGGCGGCGCCGGCGGGCACAACGGCATGAAATCGATCATCGCCCGCCTCGGCACCCAGGCCTTTCCCCGGCTGCGCGTCGGCATTGGCCGCCCCCCAGGCCGTATGGATGCCGCCGATTACGTGCTGCACGATTTCTCCGCCGCCGAGGAAGAGATCATGGCGCCGGTGCGTGAGCGAGCGGTGCAGGCGATCCTGCTCTGGCTGCATGAGGGCAGCGCCGCGACCATGAACGCGTTCAACAGCGATAGCGAAGCCGCATGACCCCCGATCCTGCTCCCGATCTCGATCTCAGCGGCCTGCTGCCCGCCCTGCGCCAGCACAGCACCTTTCGCCATCTCTGCGCCCAGGCCGCCGCCGGCGATTGGCCCCGCCATCCCCTCGGCATTTTGGCCGCGGCCCGCAGTTTCGTC
>JABWBG010000141.1 GCA_013360575.1 Caldilineales bacterium | reverse complement strand
ATTGTTGATTGTTGATTGTTGATTGTTGATTGTTGATTGTTGATTGTTGATTGTTGATTGTTGATTGTTGATTGTTGATTGTTGGACAACGATCCTTCGTCCTTCGTCCTTCGTCTTTCGACTATCGACTATCGTCTCCCCCCTCATACCACGCCCACCAGCGGGCGAAGGAATGGCGCAAGCCCGGCGCGGTCAGGAAACTCGCCTCGACCATGCGCTGGACTTCGGCGGGTGGGCAAAGATAAAGCCCCGCCACCTCCCGGTCGGCAAAATGCACGTGCGCCAGACCCCATTCGCTGAGCCTGCCGCTGAAGAGTTGGTTGATCTGACGGTTGCGCAGGTGCAGGACGCGGTCTTCGTCTACGCCGTAGCGTTCATACGGCGCGCCCACGCGCTGCAAGCCCCCGTCCACCAGCCAGCGCGCCGACGCCGGCGCCGGCAGCCCGATCTCCTCCTCGATCTCGGCCAACACCCCTGCGGCCCAGTCCTGCCCGGCCTTGAGATGCCCCCCCACGGTGGTATCGAAGCGCGCCGGCCACTCAGCCTTGTCGTGCGCGCGCATTTGCAGGGCCAGCAGGCCCTGGGGCGTAGTCAGATAAACATGAGCGACGCGGTGGCGCAGGCCGGTGAGGTGGGCAAACCAGCGCGGCGCGGTCAGGCCCAACGGCTCGCCGCCGCCATCGACGATGTCGAACCATTCTTCGGCAGGATGGGCGGGCTTGTGCAGGCGGACGCGCCACTCGGCCAAAGCTTCCGCGATCTGGGCGGGCGAGATGCCATCGCCGCCGGCCCAGGCCGCGTCCAGCGCATCCAATTCATGCAGCCAGGTTGTGGGAAAGGAAAGGGTCATGTGCTATTCGTGCCGTTGGCGAGATTAGAGGGGGATTCTGCCGCTTATGACGAAAGACGAAAGACGAAAGACGAAAGACGAAAGACGAAAAATGAAAGATGAAAGACGACTCTAGCCGCAGTCTAGCGCAGAAGCACCTGCCGCGCAAACCCTCTGCGCCCCCTCTTGCGAGTGGCGTGGGCGGGGGAAATCGTGTATAAGGAAGCGCAGACGTTCCCCATCCCCCACCCTTGCGCACCCCGATCCGAGACCCTTTATGACCCGAACAAAAACAGTGGCCGTGTTGACAGGCGGCGGCGACGTGCCCGGCCTGAATCCCTGCATCAAACAGGTCGTCAACCGCGCGGTGGATGAGGGCTGGCGCGTGTTGGGCGTGCGCCGCGGCTGGGCCGGCCTGCTGAACTACAATCATGACGATCCCGCCAGTTGGGGCAAATGGGTGGAAGCCCTGGACAAGCCACGCGTACGCAGCATCGATCGCCAGGGCGGCACCTTCCTGCACACCTCACGCGTCAAGCCCAGCCACATCCCCCCGCAAACGCTGCCCGACTTCCTGAACCAGACGGACTTCCCCCGCCACGAGAACGGCCAGATCGACGCCACAGCCAAAGTCCTGCACACCCTGACGCAGTTGGAAGTCGATGTGATCCTCCCCATCGGCGGGGATGACACCCTCGGCTACGGCGCCCGCTTGCACAACGAGGGCTTCCCAATCATTTCCATCCCCAAAACGATGGACAATGATGTGTTTGGCACCGATTATTGCCTGGGCTTCAGCACCGCGGTCACCCGCTCGGTCGAATACATCACCCACCTGCGCACCGCCGTCAGTTCGCACGAGCGCATCGGCGTGGTGGAGTTGTTTGGCCGCAATTCGGGCGAAACTTCGTTGATCAGCGCCTATTGCGCGCAGGTCGATCGCGCCATCATCTCCGAAGTGCCCTTCGCTGTGCAGCGCCTGGCCGATTTGCTGATGCAGGACAAGGCCGCCAGCCCCAACAACTACTGCATCATGACCATCTCCGAGGGCGCGCGCATGGTCGATGAAGCTGCGCCGGCCTGGAGCGAGGGCGACGCCGAGTCAAGCCGCAAACTGGGCGGCATCGGCAACGCCACTGCCCAGGCCCTGAAGCGTCTCACCGGCCAGAATGTCATTTACCAACACCTCGCCTATCTCATGCGCTCCGGCGCGCCCGACGCGTTGGACCACATCGTGGCCGCCAATTACGGGGCCATGGCTGTGGATCTGGCCACGCGCGGGCTGACCGGGCGCATGGTGGCCCTGCGCGAGGGCCGCTACACCCACGTCGCCGCCGATTACATCACCCGCGGGGTGAAACGGGTGGACGTGGCCGAGTTTTACGACACGGAAGCATACCGGCCCAGAGTCGCACACGTGCAGGGCAAACCGATGTTTCTTTACTAAAAATAAATAATTCCGTAAAACGTAAAACGTGTTACGTGATGTTTATTTACATTTTACGCATTACGTTTTACGCATTACGTTTTACCAAACACCCATCACCTATCCACTCACAAGAGCTTATCATGACCACCCCACCACTCCCCACCCGTGCCGAGATCGACCCACAATACACCTGGAACGCCGAAAGCGTCTTCCCCTCGACCGCGGCCTGGCAGCAGGAATTGGCCGCCATCCTCGCCGACCTGTCCGCGCTGGAGCGTTACCGCGGGCAACTGCACAGCGACCCCGCCACCCTGGCCGCGGGCCTGGCCCTGGCCGAGGAACTGCGCCTGCGAGTGATGAAGATCTATCTCTACGCCGCCTTCAGCACCAACGTCGATACCACCGACCCGGCAGCATCGGCGATGACCAGCGAAGCGGGCGGATTGTATGGCCGCGTGCGCGCGGCTACCGCGTTCGTGGAGCCGGAACTGCTGGCCATCGGCCAGGAAACCCTGCAAACCTGGCTGGCGCAGGAACCGGCCCTGGCCATCTACGATCATTACCTGGAAGATCTCTTCCGCAAACAGGCGCACGTCCGCTCCGCCGAAGTGGAGGAGCTACTCGGACTGCTGGCCGACCCGCTGGCCGGCATCGAAGACATCAACAGCAAGCTGACCAACGCGGACATGACCTTCGCCCCCGCCGTGGATAGCGAGGGCCACGCGCACACCGTCAGCCAGAGCACTTACGACACGCTGCTGAAAGGCAGCAATGACCGCGCGCTGCGTCGCTCGGCCTGGGAAAGCTACGCCGATGCGCACCTGGCGCACAAACACACCCTCGCCGCCAATTTGCAGGCCTCGATCAAAGCCAATGTCTTCCAGATGCGCGCTCGCCGGCATCAGTCCACCCTCGCCGCCTCCCTGTTCGAGCACGCCATCCCGGTGGCCGTGTTCCACAATCTGATCGACACCTTCCAGGCGCATCTGCCCACCTGGCATCGCTATTGGCGGGTGCGGCGGCAGGCCCTGGGCTACGACACGCTGCAACCCTACGACATCTGGGCGCCCCTCACCCCCGCGCCAGCGCGGGTCAGCTTTCCCCAAGCCGTGTCCTGGATCTGTGCAGGGCTGGCCCCGTTGGGGCAGGATTATGTCGAGATCGTGCGTCGCGGCTGCCTGGAAGAGCGCTGGATCGATGTCTACCCCAACCAGGGCAAGAGCAAAGGCGCGTTCTCGTGGGGCGTCAAAGGCACGCATCCCTTCATCATGATGAGTTACGGCGGCACGCTCTTCGATCTGAGCACGCTGGCGCACGAGTTGGGGCATTCGCTGCACTCTTATCACACCTGGCAACAGCAGCCGGTGGTCTACAGCGACTACTCTCTGTTCGTGGCCGAGGTGGCTTCCAACTTCCATCAGGCCCTGGTGCGGGCGCACCTGCTGCAAACCCAGAGCGATCCCAACTTCCAGATCAACCTGATCGAGGAAGCGATGTCCAATTTCCATCGCTATTTCCTGATCATGCCCACCCTGGCCCGCTTCGAATTGGAAATGCACGAGCGGGTGGAGCAGGGGCAGGGCCTGACCGCGGAGATGATGATCGAGCGCATGGCCGACCTGTTCGCCGAGGCCTACGGCCCGGAGATGGCGTTCGACCGCTCACGGCTGGGCATAACCTGGGCCATGTTCGGCCATCTTTACGCCGATTATTATGTCTACCAATACGCCACCGGTATCTCCGGCGCCCACGCGCTGGCCAACCGCGTGCTGCGCGAGGGCGCGCCCGCGGCCACGGCCTACCGCCAGTTTCTCTCTGCCGGCAACGCCCTCTATCCCCTCGCCGCCCTGCAAGCTGCGGGCGTGGATCTCGCCTCGCCGCAGCCGGTGCAGGAAACGTTCGCCATCATGGGCGAATACATCGACCGACTGGAACAGTTGACCGCGTGAGGCGGAGCATCAAGCGGTCGGAGCGCTTGTAGCGCTCCGACCGCTAACGCCTCGCGCCCGCCGCTGAAATGAGATGACCGGAATCATTTGATCACGCTGCCTCTGGCGTCGCTTCCTCCTCCTCCAGCGGGGGATGAAGCTGCGCCCGAGCCGCCGGCGTGGCCGCGGCCAGCAACAGGGGCGTGGCCCGGTCGGCGTAGCCCACCGCGCGCAAGGCCAGCAACGGCTCCACCTCCCCCTCCCCAGCGCGGATGTAAAGATAGTGCACCACATCCCGCAGGATGGCGGTGAGGGGGACGACCACCAGCATGCCCACGATCCCGGCCAAAGCATTGCCCACCACCAGCGCCACCATGATGATCGCCGGGTGCAGCGCCACCGATTCACCCGTGATTTTGGGCACCAGCAGCACATTCTCCACCTGCTGAATGATCACGAACAGCACGATCACCCACAGCGCCAACTGCGGATCCTGCAAAAAGGCCACGATCACGGCAGGGATGGCGCCCAAGATGGGGCCGATGTAGGGCACCAACTCCAGAATGCCGGCGATAATCGCCAACAGCAGTGAAAACTGCACGCCCAGCGTCAGCAATCCGATAAAACTGATCACACCCACGGCCAGGCCCAGCAACAGTTGCCCACGGATGTAGGCCGACAGCACCCGATCGACGATGATCCGCATCGATTCCACGTCGGATCGCAGATCGCTGGGGATGATGCTCAAGGCCCCAGACGTAGCCCGCCCCTCCTCATTGAGGATGAAAAAGAGCCAGAAGGGCACAACGATCAGGCCGAGCAGCCAGGAAATGGTGCCGCTGACCGCGCTGAACGTAGCCAGCGCGCCATCGCGCAGCGTCCGCAGCACGCTGCCGGCCAGATTGCGCGCCCCCTCTTCGATCATGGCCTGCGTCTCTGCCGGGATGCGGCTCTGGTATTGGGCCAGGGCCGCCTCCACCCATTCCCGCCCACGGTCGTAGAGGCCGGGCATGGCCCGGCTCAGGCTGACGACCTGATCGACGATCAGGGGCACCAGGAAGGCCAGCACCCCCGCGGCCAGCCCGATTCCCAGCAGATAAACGACCAGAATCGCCGCGGGCCGGGCCAGATAACGGCGTTTGAGCGCGTTCGGCATCCAGCCCTGCAGCCTGTTCACCAGCGGCGTGATCAGATAAGCAATGACCAGGCCAAGGAGGAAAGGAAAGAGCGCCCCGCGCACCAGCCACAGCAGCAGGAGGACGCTGAGGAAGACCACCAGCGCCAGGATCAGGCGGGGTTTGCGAAACTGTTGGAAGAGCATGGAGGGATGATGGACGATGGACGATGGCGCCTCGTCCTGATATAGGGTTAATCGTCGGAATATGCGGGTTCTTCCATCTCCTCGCTGCTGGCCAGGCGGATGCCCTTGCCCAGGCCTGCCTCCTGCCGCACCCGCATCTCCATACGTTCGAGCACATCAGCATGCTCGCGCAAGAATTCCTTGGCGTTCTCCCGGCCCTGGGCCAGGCGATTGCCCTCGAATGCGTAGAAAGAGCCGCGCTTTTCCACGATATCCATCTCTGTGGCCAGATCCAGCACCGCGCCGGTGCGGCTGATGCCCTCATTGTACATGATATCGAACTCGGCCACACGGAAGGGGGGCGCCACCTTGTTCTTCTTCACCGTCACCCGCGTGCGGTTGCCGATCGTCTCATTCCCGGCCTTCAGCGACTGGATGCGGCGGATGTCGAGCCGCACCGAGGCGTAGAACTTCAGGGCCATGCCGCCGGAGGTCGTCTCCGGGTTGCCAAACATGACGCCGATCTTCTGCCGCAGTTGGTTGGTGAAGATCATGATCGTGTTCGACTGCTTGATGGCGCCGCTGAGCTTGCGCAGGGCCTGAGACATGAGCCGCGCCTGCAAGCCCACGTGGCTATCGCCCATCTCCCCTTCAATCTCCGCCCGCGGCACCAACGCCGCCACCGAATCGATCACCACCACATCCATCGCCCCAGAGCGCACCAGCGCCTCGGCGATCTCCAACGCCTGCTCGCCGGTATCGGGCTGGGCCACATAAAGATTGTTCACATCCACCCCGATGCGCTCGGCGTAGGCCGGGTCCAGAGCGTGTTCCACATCGATGAAGGCGCAGATGCCCTCCCGTTTCTGGGCCTCGGCGATCACGTGCAAGCAGAGCGTGGTCTTGCCAGAGGATTCGGGGCCGTAGATTTCGATCACACGGCCGCGGGGGAGGCCGCCCACCCCCAGGGCAATGTCCAGCGGCAGCGCACCGGTGGGGATAGAAGCGACTTGCAGGCTGCTGGCCTCGCCCAGCTTCATGATCGTGCCATCGCCAAAACGTTTGTTGAGGTTGGAGAGGGTGGTATCCAGGGCTTGGCCCTTGCCATTCTTGGTGCTCACAGTCAGACTCCTGCAAAAGGGATAGGGAAGGGGAGATGCACGGTCAAATCGCCTGCATTCTTGCCGGCAGGATAGCACAAATGTTCTATCCTGTCAACATCACGTCAAAACATACCTTGTGATTCGACCCGCCGCCATGCTATCATCGCCTGCATTCTATCACAAACAGGGAGCTGCCGTGCCTACCATTCAGACCGATGACCCCATTCTCCTGATCAGCGAAGAGGGCAAGCGCTATCTCCTCCATGTCCAGGCCGAGGGCATGTGGGCCTCGCACCGCGGGCACATCCTTTTCGCCGATCTGATCGGCCAGCCCTTTGGCCGCGTGTTCAGCAGCCACCTGGGCCACAAATACCTGGCCCTGCGCCCCACCACGTCCGATCTCATTCGCCACCTCAAGCGCACCACCCAGATCGTCTTTCCCAAAGATGCGGCGCAGTTGGTGATGGAGCTGGATCTGTGGAGTGGCAAGCGCCTGATCGAGGCCGGAACCGGCAGCGGCGGCCTCACCCTGGCCTTTGCCAGGGCGGTGATGCCTGGCGGCAAGGTCTACAGCTATGAATCGCGGCCCGAACACCAGCGCCTGGCCCGGGCCAACCTTGCCCGGCTGGGCCTGCTGCCGCACGTAGAGTTGAAATTGGCCGACATCGCCGGCGGGTTTGCTGAACAAGAGGTGGACGCGGTTTTCCTCGATGTGCGCGACGCGGATCAATTCGTGCCCCAGGCCGAGGCCGCGCTGGCCGAGAGTGGCCTGTTCGGCAGCCTGCAACCCACCGCCGGCCAGGTCAGCGCCCTGATCGAGGCCTTGCAGCGGGGCAATTTCGTGGAAATCCGGGTGGAGGAGCTGCTGTTGCGGCCCTGGAAAGCGGTAGCCGACCGGCTGCGGCCCAACGACCGCATGATCGCGCACACCGGCTTTCTCGTCTTCGCTCGCAAGATCAGCGCCGCGCACCGCCATTTCTGGTTCGACAAACGCCAACGCCGCCGCGCCGTCGAATACGGCCACTGGACGCCAACCACCGCCGACGCCAGCGACGACTCGACCGACGCCGACGACTGACCATCGACCATGCACATCTACCGCGGCAACATCCACATGCACACCCGCCACAGCGACGGCACGGGCGAGGTGGAAGATCTGATCGCCGCGGCGCGCAAGGCGCGACTCGATTTCATCATCCTCAGCGATCACAACATCCTGCTCGACCAAAGCGGAGAGGGCTGGCGACAGGGCATCCTCACCCTGATCGACAGCGAGATCAACGACGACGATCTCCAGCCCCCCGGCAATCACTGCCTGACCCTCGGCCTTCGCCACGATGTCACCCCGCACGCCCGCGACCCGCAGGGCCTGATCGATGCGGTACGCGATCAGGGCGGCCTCACCTTCCTGGCCCACCCCATCGACAAGCCAGGCCCGCTCAGCGCCGATGTGTACCCCTGGCAAACCTGGAACGTGGAAGGTTACACCGGCGTCGAGCTGTGGAATTTCATGTCGGAGTTCCGGCCCTACGCCACCAGCAAGGCCCAGGCCCTGCTGGTCGGCTTCTTCCCACACTATTTCACCACCGGGCCTTTCCCCGAGATGCTGGCCAAGTGGGATACGCTGTTGCAGGGCCGGCCCACGCCCGCCATCGGCGGCTCCGACGCCCACGCCCTGGTGTTCCGTCTCGGCCCGATCCGCCGCCGCTTCCTTTCCTATCTGAACTGCTTCCGCGCGGTCAACACCTACATCCTCACCCGCACGCCCCTGACCGGCGACCTGGCGCTCGACCGGGCGCAGGTGTACGAGGCGCTGGGCCATGGCCGGGCCTGGATCGGCTACGATCGGGTGGCGCCCAGCCATGGCTTCCGCTTCCACGCCGAAGCGGGCGACGGCGCCGTGGCCCAGATGGGCGATCAGTTGCACGGGCAAGGCCCCGTCGATCTGACCGTACGCCTGGACAGGCCGGGCCACATCCGCCTGATCCGCGCCGGACAGGGCGTAGTCGCCGCGCAACAGGGCGACCGGCTGCGCTTTGCCACCGATCGGCCCGGCGCCTACCGGGTGGAGGTGTGGATGACGCGCTGGGGCAAACCGCGCGGATGGATTTTTTCTAATGCGATTTATTTGGTGGGTTAGTTGGTTGGTTGGTTGGTTGGTTGGTTAGTTGGTTGGTTGGTTAGTTGGTTGGTTAGTTGGTTGGTTGGTTAGTTGGTTGGTTGGTTAGTTGGTTGGTTAGTTGGTTGGTTGGTTAGTTGGTTGGTTGGTTGGTAGATTGGTAAATTGGTGAATTGGTGAATTGGTGAATTAGGAAATTTTTAATCATACAAATAAAAACTTGACACCTGACACTTGACACTTGACACTTGACACCTGACACCTGACACCTGACACCTGACACTTGACACCTGACACCTGACACCTGACACCTGACACCTGACACCTGACACCTGACACTTGACACCTGACACCTGACACTTCTCACTTGACACTTCTCACCGAGTTGCCTGCCTGGTTATCGCTGCCGCCTGGGCGATCCTCTTCGCCAGAGGCGGTGATCGCCGCGCCTTTCGCTCTGCCGGTGATCCAGGCCATGGCCGCGCAGCAGGCGCCGGCAACAGGCATGGTCGCGCTCTTCACCACCGGCGCCGCCCCGGCCCTGCTGGGCGAGCACCCCTGCCTCTACCTCGACCCCAACCCCCTGCCCCTGCTGGCCCTGACCCTGCAACTGCACGGGCCAACGCCAGCACAGATCGCCAGCGCCCTCAGCCGCCTGCTCGCCCAACCCTACCGCGGCCGGCCCTGGGGCCAATACTTACAAAGCCTCTATCTCACCTCCTGCCCCGCCTGCTGGCGACCGGCCATGGTGCAAGACTACCGCTGGCAGGGCGCGCCCCCGACGCTGATCGCTAAACAGGTGCGCTGCGATTTCTGCGACTTCCAGGGCGAAACACACGCCGACGCCGATGATCAAGCCAGGGCCGCAGAAGTGGCGCCCGGCCCCAGCCTGCGCTGGGAGATGCTGGCCCGGGTCGCGCCGGTGGAAGACCCCTTGCGCGCCCGCGTCGAACAGGCCCTCGGCTTCTACACCCCCCGCAACCTCTGGGGACTGTGGCAGACCCTGCGCATCCTGGACGAAACCGAACTCTCGCGAGAGGAGCGGCGGGCCTTGCAATGGCTGCTGGCCATCGCCCTGTGGCAGGGCAGCAGCCTGGCCGGCCAGGATGACCTGCTGTGGCAGGCGGCGCTGCGCCGGCCCCGCCGCTTCCGTGAACGCAACCTCTGGCTGCTGCTGCACGAAGCCCTCGAGCAGGTGCAGCAGCAAACGGGGCGGGTGGGCCACGCCCGCGGCC
>JABWBG010000003.1 GCA_013360575.1 Caldilineales bacterium | reverse complement strand
CTCGCATCCAGAAACGAGTGCTTCGGGCTGCGGCCGCATAACAACTCGCTGGGGTAGGGGAACTCTATCCTCCTCCGCTATTCAGCAACGACTCTAATCATAGAACTTGGCCGTATCCACCAGTCGCGGGATGGCCCACAGCAGCCCGACAAACCCCAGCCCTACGATCGCGTAGACCACGCTGCTGCGCACAGGGATGTATCTGGCGAAGAGAAGCAGACAGAACAGGATCACCAACGCCGCCAACAGGAAAAAGGCAATAGTCGCGCCATTTTCCGGCGTAGAGCGTAGCCACAGATCGCGATAATTCTCCCAGGTGGGCGTGAAGATGAACTTCGGCGTGCGCGCATTGGCATCCTTCAGGGTCTTAAAAGACTGCATCGTAGTCCAGTAAAAGGGGAGGATGCTGTAGATCGCAAACAGTATCAGCGTCAAATGAATTCCTGTCCGTCCAAGCGGACTCTTGACCTTTTCCATGATTAACGCTCCTCAATCTGTTGTTTGTACGACTGAATCAGATTTGGGATCAGAACGATCATAATGCCAATAACCGTAATAATTGCCATGGCATTGGCCTTTCCCAAACGCTGCACGGTGACTGCTGTCTTAAAAGTGTAGGTCATGACTGTATCAGCTTTGTAGATCGGATTCATCTCCGAAAGCACAAAGACGCTATCGAAGACGCGGTAAGCATCCATAATCGAGATCAACAGAATCAGGATCGTCAGCGAACGCACATGGGGGATGACGATGTGGCGAATCTTTTGCAGGCGCGTGGCCCCGTCAATCGAGGCGGCTTCGATCTGATCCTGCGACAGGGTCTGCAAGCCGGCGAAATAGGTCACCAGCGCAAACGGCGCCACATGCCAGATGCCGTAGATGATGATCAGCGCCTTCACGGTAGCCTCGTTGTACCGGAAGCGCGTGTCCAGGATCGTTTGATAGATCCAGGTGAAAAGTCCCGACGGCTCGAACAACTGCTTGAACATCAGGGTGCCGACGATGGGCACAATGACGAAAGGCAGCAGAAAGATGGAGAGATAGATGCCACGGGTGAATCGCGAAACCTGATCCAACAGCAAAGCAATCGAAAAACCCACAAAGATAGTAGCAGGCACTACGATACCCGTGTAGAGCGCGGTAAATCGAAAGGATTGCCAAAATCTTGCATCTTGCAAAATATCAATATAATTTCGTAGACCGATGAATTGCGGCTCTTTTATGTTGGCATAAGTCATAAAATGCATTCCTAGCCAGATCGCCATAATCACGGGTACAACCATCAGCAGCGTCATCACGATGATACTAGGCGCAGTAAACCGGAAAAAAGTACGGCGGTTCATCATTCACCTCCTTCTGCTTGCGCCAGCCAGAAGCCGGCGCGCGGCTGCAGGATGGCGCTGTTCCGGCGCCATCCTGCAGATAGCAACGGTTAACCGCCGATGAAACCTTGGGCGGTTGCTTCTTCGATGTAGGCGTTGGCCGCGGCGTCGAGTGCTTCTTGCGCGGTCATCTCGCCTGTGCCCGCCAGGGGCAGGAACTGACCCAGCTTGGAGCGGGCGATGCCGACCGCCCGATTCTTATCGTAGATGCCAATGCCTTCGGCGATGGTCTGGTTGGCGGCGGCCAGGTAGGGCCCGCCATAGGAATTGGCGGAGAGGCGGGTGGTCATGCCCACTTCCGCAGCCTCGCGCTGGCTGCGGGCGTCCGACGCTTCCATGATCACGCGGAAGATCAGATCGGGGTCATGGGTTGTGTTGGCCGGGATCATGTAAAAGTCGTTCCAGGCCGATCCAGCGCGCGGGCCGCCGGGAACGGCGCGCGGGGCCGGGGCGTAGGCAATGACATCCCCCAGATCGGTACGCTCTGGCTTGCTCATGTTGGCGGCGCGGCTGGCCCACATGTTGGTGGCCGGCAGGGTGCCCTGTTGCATGGCCACTTCCTGGTCGTTGAGAGCAAACGAGTAGCCATCGACGCCCATGCAGGCGTTGGCGATTTCGATCAGCTTCTCGACAGCCTGGACGCCTTCTGCACCGTTGAAGGCAGGCATATTCTTCTCGTCCAGGTAGTCGCCGCCAAAGGCGCGCAGCATCTGGAAGAATTCAGTCTCCCAGGACCAGCCGGCGGACAGATTGATGGTGAAGGGCATATCCCAGTCGGGATTGTCCAGGCCGATGGCATTGCACACCTCGATCACCTCATCATAGGTATCGGGCGCGGCCAGGCCCAGCGCGTCGAACACATCCTTGCGGTAGATCAGGTGCAGGGTATTGCCCACGATCGGCACGCCATAGATCTGGCCATCGATCGTGACTCCTTCCCAGGCCTTGGCCGGGATATCGTCCAGATCGTATTGCTGCCGATATTTCTCGATCAGGTCATTCAACGGCAACATCCAACCCGCGCCGGCCCATTCGCCCACCTGCGCGTTGGCGCCGTGGACGATGTCGTAGGGCGAATTGCCGCCCGCCGAAAGGGCCAGCCGCACCTGCTCCTGCGCATCCGCTGAGGCCAACAGGTTGGTATTCACGGTCAGGTTCGCGATGCGGTTGCACTTCTCCAACTCCTCGGCGTAGAAATCGGTGATGGGGAAGGACCAGCCGATCATGTTGAGTTCGACGGGCGAGGCAGGGGCGTCGAGATTGCACTCGGTCGGATCGACGATCACCTCCACCTCTTTCACCACCTCTTTCACCACCTCCACCGTGGCCACCACCTCTTTCACCACCTCTACCGTCTCGACTACTTTCACCTGTTTCTCGACTTCGACGGTTTGCACAACGGTGATCACCTCCGGCGTGGGGCTGGCGCAAGCCGCGATCAGCAACAGAGCCGCGGCCAGAACAACAATCAGCAATAAAGAGTGTTTTTGTGTGAACATTCTGATTCTCCTCCAGGAGTGATGAGAAAGTTGAGCAAAGATAGAATTAATTTACTACTTTTTTTCTATAGATCGATACACCTCCTTGTATTCAAGAGTCCGATGTAAAAAGACGCTTAAGTACGGCAAATTCATCGAAAACCGTCCATTCCTGCACGATCTGACCTGCCCGCACCAGGTGATGCGACATGCCCAGAATAGTCACGCGCTTGCCTGTGGGCGCGCCGTAGATGCCATAACCGGTATGATCCCCCTGCAACAGCCAGCGGGTCGCCGTGCGATACGCTTCCGGCCCCTCGGCCAACGCGCAGACATGCTGCACCTGCAGAGCCGCATTGGGCAGCGCCGCCAACATCGACAACACAAACGCCCGCAGATCGCCCCGCCCTGCCAACCGGCGCCCTGATGGCAATTCGCCGACGTAATGGGGCGCGTAATAGGTCGCTACTTTGTTCAACAGCCGCCAGTTCCACACCTCATGCAAACACCCACGGATAAATGGCTCGATCTCGAACGTTGCCGCGGCCGGCGGCAACGGCAGCGGCGGCTCCTGGCCGCGCGCGCGCTCGATCTCCCCCGGCGCCTCCACGCGCAAGCCTGTCGCGGCCTCGGCCGCGGCCAGCGTCCTGGCCAGCGCCAGCGGATCGAAGCCCAACTGCCGCACCAGGGTGAGGTTGTCCCGCGCCAGCCACTCCTCCACGATGCGATTTTCGCGCACCACGCAATCGGCGATGGCCATGTAGCGCACCTGGCGACCGGTGGGCGGGCCAAAGCTGCTGTGGCCACTGTTGCGGCCCATGTGCGTCAGCCGGTGCGAGGTGTAGAACACCCCCGTTTCTTCCTCCCCCCAGATCACTTCATCCCCATACAGGCGGCGATCGGGAAAAGCCGCCAGCGCCGCGATCGTCCCCGCCATCACCGCCTCGCGACCGTAGATCACCCCTTCGGCCGTGTGCACCGGGCAGTTGTGCGCGTAATAATCGTAGATCAACCCGATGCCCTGCCCCTCCCAAATGTCGTGCGTGATCTTGATGATGTACTGCACGATATCGGTGAACTGGGCGGCGAATCCGGGCAGGGCCTGCCCGCGTTCGCCGCCGGCAGCCAGCAGATGACTGATATCGCCCTTGTCCTGCAAGGTGAGAGCCGGGCCTACAGGGGAAGACGTGGGAGTCATGGCAGTGTTGGTGTAGTCGAAATCGTTTTCGTTAGTGCGTCAAAAAAAGAGCAGCGGTACTGGCGCTGCCAGGAAAGAAAAACTCGGCCCTGCGCCGGGGATGGACGTTCAGGTGGATTGCCGCACCACCAGCGTGACCGGCAATTGCAGGCGCACCGGCGGCTGTTCAGGGTGGTTGACTTGGGCGAGCAGGGCCGCGGTGGCCAGGCGCCCGATCTCAGCCAGAGGCGGGTGCAGGGTGGTGAGGGGGGGGATGGCAGCCAGGGCCTCGCGGATGTCGTCGGAACCGGCCACGGCCACATCTTCGGGTACACGGCGCCCGGCAGCTTGCGCCGCCTGCAAACAGGCGATGGCCACGGGGTCGGTAAGGCCGATCAGGGCAGTGGGAGGATCGGGCAAGGCCAGAAGCTGGGCGGCGGCGGTGTGCGCGGCGCCGGGGGTGATGGGGGCGCCGGTCACCAGGGCCGGATCGAAGGGGAGGCCGGCGCGCTCCAGGGCCTGACGATAGCCGGCAATGCGGTCGATGCCGGTGCTCAATTCGGGGCGGGTGACGAAGCCAATGCGGCGGTGGCCCCGATCGAGCAGGTGCTGCGTCACAAGGTCGCCGGCTGCGAGATGATCGGATGTTACGAAAGAGATGGCGGGGTCCTCGGAACGACGGTTGAGCAGAACGAAGGGCATCCCTTCCTGACGAAGCAGGTCAACGGCTTCCTCCCATTCGCTGCCGCCCATGAGCAAGATGCCATCCACCTCGCGACTGCGGGCGATGCGCACCAGTTGGTGCATCCGCTGGCCGCTCAGGGGGTAGAGGGTGAGGTTGTAGCCTTCCTGTTCGGCGGCGGCGACCGCGCCGTTGATCAAGCGGGAGGCGAATTCGCCGATGTAGGTGGTGGGAAAGCCGTAGGAGAAGCCGAGTTTTTCGGTGCGCTGGCGGCGGAGGTTGCGGGCGGCGGCGCTGGGGTGGTAGCCGAGGGCAGCAGCGGCGACGCGTACCCTTTCTTTGGTGCGGGGGGAGACATCCTCGTAGTCGTTGAGCGCCTTGGAGACGGTGGAGACGGAGAGGCCGAGCTGCCGGGAGATGTCGTCAATGGTGATCGGCATGAGGGATGTGGTTGGAAGAGGAGACCCCACGGGCTGCAAGCGGTATGGGGCGCAGTGTACCACGAAAACGATTTCGTGTCAAGTGAAATTTTCTGGGGGGGCCTTAAATAAGGCGCCGATTTGCAATGAGCCCGCATCTCATCTGTCGTGCTATGCCCGACCCAGCATTTCTTTGCATTTGCGTACCAGCACGCTGGCATTGGGCGCGTAGCCATCCGCGCCGATCTGATCGGCGTATTCCTGCGTGACGGGCGCGCCGCCGACAAAGATCTTGACGCCCTCGCGCAGCCCCGCCGCGGCCAGGGCGTCCATGGTGGGCCTGAACATGGGGATGGTCGTGGTCAGGAAGGCGCTCATGCCTACAAAATCGGGCTTGTGCTGGCGCACGGCCTCGACGAAGACCTCCGGCGGCACGTTCACGCCCAGGTCGATCAATTCGAAGCCGCCGCCTTCGAGCATGATGTTGCACAGATCCTTGCCGATGTCGTGGATATCGCCTTTGACTGTGCCCATGACGAAGGTGCCGACCGGCTTGGCCCCGGTTTTGGCGATCAAAGGCTTGAGGATGCCCATCGCTCCTTGCATGGCTTTGGCGGCGACGAGCATTTCCGGCACGAAGTATTCGCCGGCTTCGAACAGGCGGCCCACCTCTTCCAGCGCCGGGATCAGGGCATCGAACAGCACGCCGAGGGGTTCGACGCCCAGGGCCAAAGCTTGTTCGGTCAGCGCGACCACCGGTTCGGCTTGGCCGTTGAGTGTGTGCTCATAAATACCATCGAGTACGGCATCGATTTCATCTTGTGTCGGTTTTGTAATCATAGGTATTGGGTATTGGGTATCAGGTATTGGGTATTCGGTAGGGATAAATATCAAATATCGAATATCTATCTTTTTGGCCGGACGCGGCGCTCGATAGGTGCTTTTTGTTGCGCCAGGTCAGGTTTGGAAGCAAGGGGGTGCAGATCTTCCGGTTTGAGAACAGATGCAAGGTCGAGTGGGTAGTTGCCGTATTCCCAGGCGGCCGCGAACATGGCGAGCACGTTTTCTGGCGGCACATCCTCGCCGATGTCGTGGCAGGTGCTGAGGATGTAGCCGCCGCCGCGGCCCAGGTCCCAGATGCGCTTGGCTACATCATAGCGCACCTGCCCCGGCGTCGAGAAGGGCAGCATCTGCTGCACATCGATGGCGCCGTGAAAGACCAGGCGGTCGCCGAATTCCTCTTTCATCCAATAGGTGTCCATGCCCATGGCCGAGGTCTGGATGGGGTTGAGGATGTCTACGCCCATCTCGACGATGTCCTGGATCACCGGCGTCACGCTGCCGTCGGTGTGGTACGAGAGTTTGACATCGCCCAAGCCCTTGATGTGGTCGAACAACGCGGCCAGCCGCGGCTTGAGCAGCCGCCGGAAGAGGGGAGGCGAGATCAGCATGTTGTTCTGAGCGCCGATGTCGTCGGTGAAATAGACCATCTGCACATACGGCCCCACCTCGGCCATGTAGCCCGACCACATCTCTTTGTATAGCCAGAGCAACTTGTCGAGCACGGCCTCGGCAAAATCGAGCTCGCCGGCCAGGGCGCTGAAAAAGCGCATGTAGCCGCAGATCTGCAGGGCTTTGGTCAGCAGCCCGCCCTTGATGCTGTCGGCCACGATCACGTAGTCGGTGTTCTCGTGCAGCCATCTGGCCCGCTCGCCCAGCCCGGCCCAGATGGCGGGGTTGTAGGGGTCGGGCCAGGGGAAGGTGTCCAGGTCGGGGATGGCGGCCTCGGCCAGCGGCGACTGGTAGAGGCTGTAGGAATTGAGCATCTTGACCCACTTGATGCCCCACATGTCGATGTAGGCATCCTCGCCCTCGACCTCTTGCACACCTACCCAGTGCGGCTCCAGCCAGCGGAAATCGACGTTGAACTTGCGCAGCAGCTTTTCGTCTGGGTAGACGTTCTGCACCATGCGGTCGAGCACGGCATCCTCGTTGCGCAGTTCCTCATCGCCCAGATGGTGTTTGAGCCCGACATAGCCGGCGCGATGGATGGAGCCGACATGGCGGCCCCAATCGATGGGCACGCGATCCGGCTCGCGATGGTTGACGACGGCGTTGAAGCGTTGGCGTGGGTTCATGGTGTTGGATAGTGGGGAGTGGGGATTGGCAGATTGGGTATTCACCAGTCCCCAATCTAGCGCTCGTAGACCACCGGCTTGACGCTCAGCAACTGGCACAGGTGCACCAACTCCTGTACATACACGCCATCGACGGCCAGGATGTGGTTGGAGGCAAAGCTGGCGATGAAGGCGTCGATGTCGACCTCCAGCCGGGCGAAGGCGGTGGGGAGCTGGTGGGGGCCGCGGGCGGCGACGAAGGCTTCGTATTTCTCGGGCGGGATGCTCACCGTGGCCCCGCGGACGATGGCCATGCGGTACTGGCCCTCGACCCGGTACAGGCGGGCGAAGGTGAGCGGGCCGGGCGCAGCCGTGAAGTAGGTGATGGCCCCGCCGCCGGGCCGGTTGGCCGGCCGCAACTCCACCCGCCGCAGGTTCTCGGCCGGGTCGTCCGCACGAGCCGCATACCACGAGCAGAAGGCGCCGCAATTGGGCATGTAGAAGACCTGCGCCTCATCATCGATATAGCTCACGTCCATGAACAGCACTGGCTTGCCGCCCGACACCTGCTTGAGCATTTCCATGGTCAGGGCGGCGTCGGCGTCAGCCTCGCAGGCCATCATCACCGGCGCTTTGGCTCCGTCGGCGTCGTAGGGGCCGGGCAGCAGCGCGGCCGAAAGGCACTGCGGCACGTAGAAATTCGTCAGGTCGGGCATACACTTGATCGCCACGAAATCCAGCCCGCGCTCGGCGATCAGTTCGGTGGTGGCCAGGTAGCAGTTGGCCTGGAAGGCCAGCTTCTCGGGCGTGAGTTTGCCCTTGCCATAATCCACGCGGGCGGTCGTGCGCTCCAGCCAGGCGATCATGGCCGCGGTCCTGGCCGGATCGATCATGTCCGCCCGGCGGATGATCTCCAGTTGGTCGATGTGCTCGGTATCCACCTGGAACAGCCGCTTCCATTGCAACGGATCGAACGTACCCGTATCGATGCCCAGTGAGCGCCCGCCGAAGAGTCCGAAGGTCTGGCCAGCCAGCCGGGCCTGAGCCGCCGCCGCCCGGAAGTATGGCAGGGCGCAGGCGCCGATCTGCTCTGCGCCCTGCCCCTCGAGATCGGCCCGCACCCGCAGGTGGGGATAGCCGATCTGGTCGAGCGTGCCGGCCGCGCCCAGGAAGCCGACGGTGCCGTGTGTGGCCGGGCTTTTGTTGGTGAGGACGACCGTGGGCAACCCCAGGCGCTGGATGCCGCGCACCACCAGGTTGGGCGAGGTCCAGCAGGGGGTGTGCGCGACCAGGGCTTCGACGCCGGCGGCCTTGAGCGCGTCCACCTGGGCGTCGATCTCCTCCTTCTGGCGAGCCACGGCCGGGTCGGCGTGCAGTTCGATGGGTAGCCGGCGCAAGCAGGCGATGGCCTGCTGGTGTCGCGGCTCGGTCATGCGGCCGAAAACGGCCTGCCATTCGTGGTCGCGGTTATCGCCAAAGGTGATGAGGCCGATTTGCGGGAGATTCATGATTTCGGGACACACACCAAGCAACACGGATTCATTGATCCAACGCCCTGGGGAAAGCCTGGATGCCGCGACCACCGTCGACGTAGAGCGTCTGGCCGACCATGTAGCTGGCTTCATCGCAGCTCAGGAAGATGCAGACGCTGGCGATCTCTTCGGGCGCGGCGATGTAGCCGATGGGCAGGCGGCGCATCAGCTCGTCATGCTTCTCCTGGTTATGCACCACCCGCTGCATCAGCTCGGTGAGCACGGGGCCGGGCGCCACGCAGTTGACGCGAATGCCTTTGTCGATCAGGGCCAGGCCCATGGCGGTGGTGAGCTGGTTGACGCCGCCCTTGGCCGCGCAATAGGCCACCTGATTCCGCAACGCCATCTTGGCCATGATCGAGGAGACGTTGACGATGTAGCCCGGTTTGCCCTGCGCCACCATCACCCTGGCCGCGGCCTGGCTCATCAGGAAGGCGCCCTTGAGGTCTACGCCCATCACCCAGTCCCAATCGGCCTCGGTGATGTCGAAGAAGTCGGCAGCGTGGTTGACGCCGGCATTGTTGACGACGATATCGACCGTGCCGAAGGCATTCAGGGTCTCGGCGATGACCTGGTCCACATCTGCCTTCTTGCTGACATCGCAGCGCACGAAAATGCTCTCCCCGCCTGCAGCCCGGATTCCTTGGGCGATCTGCTCGCCCAACTCGACCGACCGGCCGGCGCCGACCACCTTGGCGCCCGCCCTGGCGTATTCCCTGGCCAGGGACGCGCCGATGCCTTTGGTCGCGCCGGTGATGATCGCGACTTTGTCCTTGAGTTTCATGGCAGTCTCGCGCTTCCTGCTACTTCGTCCATGGACTATCCGCCGGCGGCTCGGTCTCCAGCGGGTTGACGCCTGGCGCATACCTGGAGCGGATGTCTTCGATCAGGTCGGCCATGTAGCCGACCACGGTCGTCACCATCGCTTCGCCCTTCGCGACCGTGGCCCGCGTGGCGTCGCCGATGATACCGTTCTTCAGTTCCCGTACTTCCGGCCGGGCGAAGGTGCCCTCGAAGTGATACATCATGCCGGGGCCGGCGGGCATGCCGGGGCCGACGATGAAGCGCTTGTCCACCAGGGGCGCGCCGCCGCCCTTGTCGGCCTTGCTCATGTCCACGAACTGAGGATAGAGATAGAGCGCCATCGAGGTCTCGGCTTCGTCCGCGTGCCACATCCCCGTCTCCAGGATCGTCTTCTGGTCGCGCAGAAAATCGTACCAGTGCAACGACAGCGTGAAGATGTTGGCCAGGCCCAGCTTGTGCACGGCCACGATGGTCGATGAGACCTGGCCGTGGGCGGAAAGGATGATGAATTTGTTGAAGCCGGCCACTTTGGCGCCTTTGATGATGTCTTCGATCAAGGCGATGTGCGTCTCGAAGCGCAGTGGGATGTTGCCCGGCATGCCCCAATGATGGAACGGGTGGGAGCCGTACATCGGGCAGGGCAGCAGCATCACGCCGGTCCTGGCCGAGAGATGTTCGGCCAGGCCGATGGCGTTGAAATCGTCGGATCCGCAGGGGCAGTGCGGGCCGTGTTGCTCGATGGCGCCGATGGGCAGGACGGCGATGTCATCCTTCCTGGCATGGGCCAGAAGGTCGGGTGCGGTGAGGTTCTGCCACCAGATGGCTTTTGCGGTTGTCATGGCTTGCTCCTTGTTGCAGAGAGGGTTATTGGAGATTGGTTATCGGATTTACGTCCAGTTCATCGGCCAGCGCGCGCAGGTCCTGAACAAGGCTGGCGGGAAGGGGAATGCCTGTGACCCTGCGCTCTTGCGCCCGGCGGTGTTCCAACTCGCCCGGCAGCAGCATCTCCATCTTCTCGTCCCACATCGGCGAGCTGTGGATGGCGGCGACGAATTGCTGCATACGTTCGGCCAGCTCGTCGCGGCTCATCAACGCCAGGGGGTCGAGGACGATCATGAAATGCCCGGTCAGGCTGGGTTCGTCGGGCTGCTTGTACATCGACTTGATCTGCTGCTGGAAGACGCCGCCCGTGATCACCCCGCTGAGGATATCGACCACATACGACAGTCCCAGCCCCTTGTGCCCGCCCACCGGCAGCAAAAAGCCCTTGAAACCTTCGTCCGGGTCATCGGTGGGCCGGCCCTGGCGGTCGGTCGCCCAGTCCAGGGGGATTTTCTCGCCCTTCTGGCTGGCCAGCAGCAGCTTGCCGCCCGCCACATTCGAGAGCGAGATGTCGAGCACGAAGGGAAATTCGCCGAAGGTGGGGACGGCGATAGCGATGGGATTGTTGCCCGCGACCGGCCTGGCCCCGCCGGGCGCCACCATGTTGGGGATGACATTGCTCATGACGATGCCGATCCGCTCCTGCGCGGCGGCCATGCGCGCATAGAGCGCAGCCGCGCCGAAGTGATTGCTGCGCACCACCCCCACCGCGGCGACGCCGAACTGCCCGGCCAGCTCGATAGCCCGCGCCATGGCTGCACGCCCGACCACGAACCCCATGCCGTGGTCGCCGTCCAGCACTTGCAGCGCCCGCCCGCCCGCGGCCTGGCGGATGTTGGGCCGGGGGTTGACCGCGCCCGACCGCACCCGGCGCACATACAACGGCAGCCGCAGCACCCCGTGCGAGTCGATGCCCCACAGGTTGGTGGTCACCAGGCATTCGGCGCAGAAGGCGGCGTCGTGCGCCGGCAGCCCGGCCTGGGTGAACAGTGCGGCGGCAAAAGCCTGCAGATGGTCGGGGTTGGCGTGGATCGGAGTCACTTGACTGCTCCCAGGGTGATGCCCTCGATGAAATAGCGACGGATCGAGAGGGAGAGAAGGAAGATCGGCAGCATCACCACCAGCCCGGCCACGGCCATTTGCCTGTGGCGCGGCTACTGTGGCGTCTGACGAGCGCCCGGTATCAGGACGGATAGGCGATAGAGCGACGTCGAGGCGGTGATGTACAGGCTGCGCAGGTCGTCGCCGCCAAAACAGAGGTTGGCGGTTTGTTCGGGCAGGCGAATGTGTTCGAGCACGCGCGCTGTGCGATCCAAAATGTAGATCCCGCCCGGCCCCGTGCAGTAGAGGTTGCCGGCGCTGTCGAATTTCATGCCGTCGGTGGGGCCTGGGCCATCCCCGGCCAGGGTCGCCCAAACCCGGCCACGGGCCAGCGTCCCATCCGCTTGCACGTCGAAGACGCGGATGTGGTTGCGGGCGCTGTCGTTTACAAAAAGCTGGCGTTCATCCAACGAAAAACAGAGGCCATTGGGCCGGTAGAAATCGTCGACCAACAAAGTCAGTTCACTTCCCGCTGGATCGAGCCGGTACACACCCTGGAAGGGGAGCTGCTGCGGGCGGATAAGGCCCACGCGCGGGTTGATACGGCCATAGGGCGGGTCGGTGAAATAGATTGAGCCATCCGATTTCACCACCACATCATTGGGGCTGTTCAGCGCCTTGCCCTGATAGTGCGAGGCCAGCACCTCGTAGCCGCTGCCGTCGGCCAGCGACCGGCTCAGCCGGCTGGTCAGATGCTCGCAGGTGACGATGCGGCCCTGGCGATCATAGGCATTGCCATTGGCCTTGCCGCTCGGCTGTCGGAACACAGCCAGCCCGTCTGCCTCACTCCAGCGGTACATCGTGTCGGCGGGAATGTCGGAAAAGGTGAGATGGCGCTCGCCCGCGTGCCAGATCGGGCCTTCGGTAAACCCGAAACCCGTAGCCAACTGCTCCAAGACACCCTCATTCAAAAACGACATCATTATCTGACCACTGAATACTGAATACTGAACACTGAACACTGAATACTGACCACTGACCACTGACCACTGCTCCTACTGCCCCAACGGCCTGCCGCCGTCGACAGCGAGGATCGAACCGGTCGTCATCGTCAGCAGCGTGGCCGCAGCCAGCACGGCGTCGGCCACTTCGGCGGGCGTGGCGAACCGGTGCAGCGGCGTCCGCGCCATCTGCTCGGCCAGGACTTCCTGCGGCATGCGGGCGGCGTACTCGCCCCACACCCAGCCCGGCGAGACCGAAACCACCCGGATCTTGGGGGCCAGCGCCCGGCCCAGCGAGCGCGTCATCGAATCCAGCGCCGCCTTGGCGGCGCAATAGGCCACATTGCTGCCCAGCCCGGTGACGCCCGCCACCGACGAGATGTTGACCACCACGCCGCCCTCGTCCGCTTCCAACAGCGGGCGCAAGGCGCGCACGCAGGCAAAGGAGCCGCGCCAGTTCACCCGAAAGATGCGGTCGATGAGCTCATCGTCCAGGGCGTCCAGGTCGGCGTGCGCCACCGGCTGGGTGACGCCGGCATTGTTGACCAGTAGATGCAGCCGTCCGTAGCGCGCCGCCACCAGCCCGGCCAGTTCCGAGAGGGCGGCGCTATCATCCACCGGCGCGCACACGGCCAGGTGGCCGGCCCCGGCCAGGCTGGCCGCCGTTGCCTCAGCCTGCTCGGCGCTGCGTGAATACGTAAGCACAACGTGCGCGCCGACGTCAGCTAACCGGCGACAAATGGCCGAGCCAATGCCGCCGCCGCCGCCCGTGACCACAGCCACCTTGCCCTGCATCGTCGCCAGCGTGCTCATAGCGCTTCCTCCCAGAAAGCAGCGAACGTAGGTTGTGGCGGATGAACCTGGTAGGGCGCCGGCAGCCGGGCGGACCCGCGCGTCACCAAAGCGCCGGGGAAGAGCAGGGTTTGTGGGTTGGCCGCGGGTTCGTCCAGCCGGGCCAGGAGCAGGTCGATCGTGGCCTCGATCATGCGGTTGACCGGCGTGCGGATGGTGGTGAGATTGTAGGAGGGCCAGGCCGCGGCGGGGATGTCGTCGAAGCCGATCACCGAGAGGTCTTCGGGGATACGCAGATCGAAACGGTAGCGAGCGGCATCCAGCACGCCCAACGCCACGATATCGCTGGCCACAAAAATGGCATCCGGGCGATCCGGGCGGTTGAGCAACCGGCAAGCAGCCGCGAATCCCGCCTCATAGGTGTAGTCCCCCGGCTCGCTGACTACCTCGGTCGCGCCCCGTTCGCGCAGCCTGTCGAAAAAGCCTTTCTGCCGGTCGAGATTGGTGGAGGCGTTGGCCGTCCCCTGCACATAGGCCAGCCGTTTGTGGCCGGCGTCGAGTAGGAGATTGGCCACCAGCCGTCCCGCCTCGACATTATCGGTGCAGATGGCGTTGACCCTGGCGCCCAGCACATAGCGGTTGAAGAGCACCACCGGAATACCCAGGTTGGCGCAGGCGTCGGCCATCTCTGTGGAAATGGTGGCCGAGGTGATGATCAAGCCATCGACCTGATATTGCATGATCAGTTCCAGCGCGTCTTCGACCTCGCGGTCGGGTGGGGTGCTGAACAGCAGCGCCTGCCGGCCCACCTCCTGCAAATGCTGGATGAATTTTTCCAACACATAGGGATGAAAGGGGCTGGTGATGCGACCCATGGCAATGCCGATGATGTTAGTGTTCTGCTTGCTCAGGCTGCGGGCAATGGCGTTGGGCTGATAGCCCAGTTCGGCCGCCGCCGCCAGCACGCGGCTGCGCGTTTCGGCCGAAACGCTGGCTTCGGGCGTGAACACACGGCTGACGGTGGACTGTGACACACCCGCCAGCCGGGCGACATCGATGGAGGTGGCTCTTTTCATCGTGAAGAGACGAAGGGACGAAGAGACGAAGAGACGAAGAGACGAAGGGACGAAGAGACGTGATCCAACCAACCAACCAACAAACCAACCTACCCATAACGCCGCAGCCGCAGGTCGCACTGCTCTTTGTGGCCCCAGAAGCGCTCGAGCTCGCACAGGCGTGAGCCGTATTCGCCCACCAGCAGGCTGGCCTCGGGCGTAATCTGCTGGTAGGTGACGGTCTTGAGGAATTTGCCGACCCACAAACCGCCGGTGTAGCGGGCAGCTTTTTTGGTGGGCAGGGTGTGGTTGGTGCCGATCACCTTGTCGCCGTAAGCCACGTTCGTCTCCGGGCCGAGGAAAAGGGCGCCGTAGTTGGTCATGTGGTCGCGGAAATAGCGGGGGTCTTCGGTCAGCACCTCCACATGCTCCGAGGCGATGCGGTCGGCCTCGGCCACCAACTCATCCACCGTATCCACCAGGATGACCTGGCCGTAATCGCGCCAGGAGACGCTGGCGATGTCGGCGGTGGGCAACACCTGCAACTGGCGCTCGATCTCGGCCAGGGTGGCGTAGGCCAGGGTCTCGTCGCTGGTCAGGAGGACGGCGGGCGAGGTGGGGCCGTGTTCGGCCTGGCCCAGCAGGTCGGCGGCGCACATCTCAGCGTCGGCGGTGTGGTCGGCGATGACCAGGACCTCGGTCGGCCCGGCCAGCAGGTCGATGCCCACGCGCCCGAACAACTGCCGTTTGGCGTCGGCCACATAGGCATTGCCGGGGCCAACCAGCATGTCCACCGGCCGGATGCTCTCGGTGCCCAGGGCCATGGCGGCCACGGCCTGCACCCCGCCCAGGATGTAGATCTCGTCCGCCCCGCCCAAAGCCATCGCTGCCACCGTCGCCGCCGGCGGCGCGCCGTCGATGGGGGGCGTGCAGGCGATGACCCGCGGCGCCCCGGCCACTTTGGCGGTGACGATGCTCATGTGGGCCGAGGCCACCATGGGGTAGCGGCCGCCGGGCACATAACAGCCCACACTGCTGACCGGGATATTCTTGTGGCCAAGGATGACGCCGGGCAGCGTTTCGACCTCGACATCTTGCAGGGCCGCGCGCTGCGCCTGAGCAAAGCGCCGCACCTGGGCCTGGGCGAACTTGATGTCTGCGATCGTTTGCGCCGGCAGGCTGGCGATCAGGTCTTCGATCTCGGTCGGGGAGAGGCGAAACCTGGGCGGGGCCCATTTATCGAAGCGGGCCGAAAGCTCGGCTACGGCCGCATCGCCGCGGGCCTCGACATCAGCAAGGATGCCCGCGACCGTGGCCCGCACTTTGGCGTCGGCCTCTTTCGAGGCCTGTTCGCTGATACCGTGTTTGATGATGCGTACTGTCATGGCGCTGCTCCAAAGCTGAGATACGAGGGGGAAGGCGGATGAAAGTCGGGAATGGGCGTCTGCAAAACGCGCGGGCTATCTCAATAGGTCGATGCCGGCGGCGCGGCCGCGCCCCCGCGCGTGGCCTGCACCAACTGCCTGGCGTACGCCGCCAGGATGCCGGAGTCGGTCATCACCGTCACGAAACGGTAGCCTTTATCGATTACCATCCGGGCGTAGTCGGGGCTGTTGGCGTGCAGGCCGGCGACAATGCCATGCCGCCGCGCCGCCGCCTGGATGGCGTCGAGCGCCTCAACCATCACCGGCTCATAGCTGTCCAGCCGCTGTTTCCCGCCCAGGCTCAGGCTCAAGTCGCCTGGCCCCACATAGACGCCGTCCAGACCCGGCGTGCTGCAGATGGCGTCGAGCTGACCCATGGCTTCGGCGGTCTCCACCATCGCCAGCGTGATCACCGTCGCGTTGGCTGAACGGGCGTAGTCGCTGCCATAGACCAACCCCGCCCGCGTGGGGCCAAGGCTGCGGTAGCCGGCAGGGTGATAGCGACAAGCGCCGACGAAACGTTCGGCGTCGGCGCGGTTGTTCACCATCGGGCAGATGACGCCCAAACAGCCGGCGTCGAGCAGGCGCATGATGATGCCCGGCTCGTTCCACGGCGCCCGCGCCAGCGGCGCGGTGCCCGCCCCGCCGATGGCCTGGATCATGGCCAGCGCCGTCTCGAAGCCGGCAAAGCCATGTTCGAGGTCGATCGTCAGGCTGTCGAAACCCTGGCGAGCCATGACTTCGGCCGACCACGAGCTGGGGATGTGCAGCCAGCCGTTGAGTGCCGTCTGGTCAGTTTGCCAGAGCGCCCGCAGCGGGTTGAGGGACATGGACGGAGAGGTACGCGTCAGAAAGTCGTGGGAGAGGAGAGAGGAGAGGCGGCCGAGGGACTGTCTGCAAGACGTTCGCTGCCTTCTATTCTCGCCATGCTTGCATACGTATGCAATATAGCACAGGAGATACCTGCTGTCAAGGGTTTTTTGCCGAAAATCAGGCGATTTTTAGGGCGAGAATGCTATGATTTTGCAATCGTATTCAAGCGCGTGGCCAGACTGCAAGCGTCCCCATCCCCGGCAGCCTCTCCCACAAGTACCAGGCGCGGCTGGCGTCTGTCACACCCGGCTGTCAGGCGCGGTAGCCTGCCATGCCCTCAGCACCGCTGCCACGCTCCAGGCCTGAGCGATGCAACCGCGCGGGGTGAAGGGCGGGTCGCCGTCGAAAATCTCGCTGATACTGCCCAGCCCATGATCGCTGAGATGGTGGATAAAGGGCAGCAGAAATGCCCTCGCCGCTGCCCGATCCTGGTAAACGCGCAGATGCGCGCTGACAAAGGGGCCGATCAGCCAGGCGCGGGCTGTTCGCGGCTCATAGCCCTGCTTCCGCGAATTCGCGTACGGCCTTGGGGCCGCTGCGGGCCAGCCCGTCCGCGAAGCCCTGCCGGTCGCTGGTGCGGTAGTCCAGTCGTTCGACGTGGAAGGGGGCCAGCCGCTCCTTGCCGCGCCGCCGCTCCAGCACGTCGAGTTGATACTCCAGGGCGTTGGCGATGCTGGCCGCGTCGCTCCAGTCTGACTTGTAGATCGGCACGCCGCCGCGGTTGAAGATCCAGCTCATGTTGGGCATGGAGCCGTAGGCGCGGTGGCAGGCGCCGTCCAGAGCATCCAGCAGGATGGGCCGGGCCACGCCCAGCACATCCCGCAGGGCGCGGGCGTGATCGAATTTCTGCGCCAGCGAGGTCAGGTGCGGGTAGTATTCGCCCGGATGCGCCTCGTGGGTGTAGAGGAAGACCGAGCCGACGCCCTGGGGCGCAAAGCGCTCGGCGATCTCGTTCATGACTGGCGCCGCCAGCCCGCAGTACGGTCAGGTGAAGCTGCCAAACTCGACGACGGTCAGCCGGTGCTGCGACCAGACCTCGCTCAGGCTGGTCGGCGCGCCGTCCAGCCGCCACAGGGGAAAATCGGGCGCAGGCTGGCCCAGTGCCGGGCTGTGGGCGAAGTTGAGCCAGGGCAGCACTTTTTCCGGCGTGAAGGAGTCGTAGTTGTAGGCGGTTGTGATCTCAGAGGTATCCATTGCAGCTACTCCAGGGGCTTCAGGGGCTTCAGGTCGTCCAGGATCCAGGGCATCAGCTCGGCCACGGTGGGGTGGGTGAGCACGGCCCTGCGAAACAGCTTGTACGACTGGCCGGTGGCCATGAAGGGGGTGAACAGGTTGATCACCTCGTCGCCGCCGACGCCCAGGATGGCCGCGCCCAGGAACTGCTCTGTGTCCGCGTCCACCAGGATCTTGACCAGGCCGGCGGTCTCGTCCTTTTCCCGGGCCCGGGCGATCTGCTTCATGGGACGCGTAGCCATCAACACGTTGCGGCCGCTGGCCCGCGCCTCCTTTTCGCTCATGCCCACGCGGCCCAACGGCGGATCGATGAACACGGCATAGGTGGGCAGGCGCTGCGACAGGGTGCGGTCGTCCGCGCCGCTGTAGAAGTCCCAAAAGATCTCGCCGTCGTTGACCGCGGTGTGGGTGAACGCGCCCTCGCCGTTGATGTCGCCGACCGCGAAGATGTGCGGCGCCGTGGTCTGCATCACCTCATTCACCCGGATGTAGCCGCGGCGGTCCATCTCGACGCCGGCCGCGGCCAGGTTGAGGCGATCGCTGTTGGGGGTGCGGCCCAAGGCCAGCAGCAGGTGGCTGCCCTGCACCTGGCGCTCCTCGCCCTCCTGCTGAAAGGAGACCGCGATCTGCTGCGGCCCCTTCTGCGTCAGCCGCTGGATGCTGGTCTCCAGGCGGATGTCGATCCCCTCGGCCGCGAGGATCGCCTGCACCTGGGCGGCGATGTCGGCATCCTCGCGGCTGAGGAGCTGCGCCGAGCGCTGCAAGACCGTCACCTGGCTGCCCAGCCGGCGGAAGATCTGGGCGAACTCCAGGGCGATGTAGCTGCCGCCGATGATGAGCAAATGCTGGGGCAGCTCCTGCAGGTCGAGCAGGCGGGCGTTGTCCAGCCAGGCGACGCCCGCGATGCCGGGGATGGCCGGGCTGGTCGACCGGGCGCCGGCGTTGATGACGATGGTCTCGCCCCTGATCTGCTGGTCGCCGACCTGCACCGTGTGCGCGTCGACAAAGCTGGCGTAGTGGGGGTAGATATCCGCATGCTCCAGGCCGCGCAGCCACTGCTCCATGCCCTGGCTGCTGCCATGGCGCATGGCGTTTTGCCGCGCCATCACCTTCGCGAAGTCGATGCTGACCTCGCCGGTGCGGACGCCGAAATCGGGGCCGCGGCGGGCCATGTGCGCGGCGCGGGCGCTGGCCACCAGCGTCTTGGTGGGAGTGCAGCCGTAGTTGACGCAACTGCCGCCGAAGCGGCCGCCCTCGACAATGGCCACGCGCTTGCCGGCCTGCGTCAGGCGGGGCACGACCGTGCCGGTGGCCTGGCCGGTGCCGATCCAGATCACATCATACTGTTTCATCGGTTCGTCTCCTTGCGTTGTTTGGGCGCCGGGCACGCGGCAATGTCCGGCGCTCGGCAGTGGGGGGTCATGATGCCTTACCTCCCCGACTCTTGCAACAGCGTTGCTGCCAACGCGGTCCAACCGGTCTGGTGGCTGGCGCCGACGCCGGCGCCCGTGTCGCCGTGGAAATACTCGTAGAAGAGCAGGTGATCGCGCCAGTGGGGATCCTCTTGGAAGAGCCGTTCCTGGCCAAACACCGGCCGCCGGCCGTTCCACAGGGCGACGGCCAGGCACAGGTTCTGGAAACGGTTGCTGAAGCCGCCCAGGCCATCCTCGTTCCAGCGGTAGGCGCGGCTGCGGGCGTGGTCGTGGGGCAAGGACTCCCAGGCCGCGCCGTGCGGGCTGTAGTCTTCGCGCACCGTACCCCAGGCGCGCTCGCTGAGATAAGGCCCCCAGTGTTTCCAGTCAGCCTGCCGTGCTTCGGAATCGGCCAGGCGTTGATGTTCGGCGGTGTCGAATAGGGTCATCAGTTCCCCTGTGTGTGAAGACTTTTTGGGTTTCGCAGACCCGAAAGGTCAAGGTGTCATTCCGACGACCAGGGCGCCCGGTGTACGCGCTTTGTAGAGACTCTCACGCCCAAGGCCAGCGTCTTTGGCCAGTTGCGTCAGGCCACGAGCACGCGCTACATCAAGCGCTCGCTTCGACCACCCTGACCCCGCGCCAGAAGGCGACATGATCCTTGATCTGGGCGGCAGCCGGCTTGGGCTGCGCATAATACCAGGCAGCTCCAGCGTTGGTCTTGCCTTCGACGACTACGTCGTAGTAACTCGCCGTCCCTTTCCACGGGCAGACGGTGTGCGTGGGGCTGGGCTGGAAGTAGGCGCGATTTAGCGAATCGGGGGGAAAATAGTGATTGCCTTCGACAACGATGGTATGGTCGCTTTGGGCCAGGATGGCCCCATTCCAGAGTGCTTGTAACATGATTCAGCTCCTGTGAGAGAGTTGTGCGTTCGATACGGAGACGCATATACCCTTGTAGAGCAGACGGCAGCCGGTTCCCTTACCCGCGTCGCCTATTTTGATCAGTCTGACGTGCGCAGGTAAGGCCTGATTGGGGCGGGGCCTCTTACGGGTAACGAGCGGGCGTCTCCAGGGCGCCACGACGCCGCCATCGCCCGCACACCCTACCCGTTACACACACACTACCCATTCAAAAAAAGGAGAACACCGATGAACGTATTCGCCGCCGTAATCGCCGGATTGGTCGGCACCGCCGCCATGACGCTATTGATGATGCTGGCCCCGGCCATGGGCATGCCCAAGATGGATGTGATGGGCATGCTCGGCTCGATGGTCAGCCGAGACGCAGGCCGGGCCAGGGGCATAGGCGCGGTCATGCACTTCATGATGGGCGTGGTCTTTGCCTTGATCTACGCCTTTCTGTGGAGCCAGGGCATCGGCGCCGCTGCCGTGATCTGGGGCCTGATCTTCGGCCTGGTGCACGGTATCGTGGCCGGCGTGATGATGCCGATGATGTCCCGCATGATGCCTTCCTCTGCGACTGGCGCGGCCAGCAGCAGCGGCGGCATGGCCGGGCTGATGGGCCTGGTGATGGGCCACCTGGTCTTCGGCCTGATTGTCGCCCTGGTCTATGCCGCGCTGGCAGCCTGAATTGTCGCCAGATGACCGAGAAGGCGGTCGTGGTCGCCTTCTCGGCTGTGGCCCGCTGCGGGCGGGCGGCGAAAAAGGACGCGTCCCCGCCCGCTCAGTTCTCGTGGGCGCTGCGGCCCCAGTCGCGGCGCCAGTCGGGCAGCGGGGGCGAGATGTTTTTGCCGATCTCGATCCGCGGATCGTTCCCCACGACCTCTTCGCCCAGAACGGCGTTGAGAATCTGCGCCGCCTGCTGGCTGACTGTGCTGATGGCGGCATCGAGAAAGCTTATACGCTCGGCCAATTGCTGGCGATCGCCTGTCTCCCAGTAGCCGCCTTCGTCCGTTACCTCCAGTTCGACGCCGTGCTGCTGGCACAAGCGCAGGAGTTCGCAAACGCCGATGTGGATATCGGCCCCGGCGAATTGCGTTTTGGTGAAGATGCTGGTGTTGGCCAGATAGGTTCCGGGCTGGGCGTGGGAACCGGCGGCAGGCAGATAGGTGATCATCTGGCCGTCGCGGCCAAAAGTCAGCCAGATTGACTCACAGGCAGGCGGGATGACGATGATCCCCCGCCAGCGATCATCGACCGGGTGGTATTCGGAGTGGGCGGGGGTGCTCTCAACCACGATCGTCGCGTCGTCGTCCAATATGAGGCCCTGCGGCGACCCCAGATCGCGGCTGACCAGGACTTCGGCCGTGCCCAGGATGCGTTCATCGATCCGTGTGTAGGGCCAGCCTCGCTGCGTGGCCGCTTGCTGGATGGCTGTCACCAGCACCGGCAGCCGGGAGGTGTCGGTCAATTTACCTTGGTAGTGGATGGTGACGCCCATTTTTGCACCTGTTGTTTGGGAAAAAATCATTAATCATTAATGATTAATGATTAACAACCAACGGACGGTTATTGCGCAGTTTGCGCGGTTTGTTGGCCTTTTCAATGCTGATCTGCGTCCGGTTGGCGGGGCGGGGGCGCTGCTGTTCACGCCGCGGCGTCGAGCCAGGCTGCGATCTGCAGGCGGTGCTCCTGGTAATGATCGGAGGTGCTGGGTGTGATGAACCAGGCGAAGGGAGCGCTGCCGGCCCAGGGGAAGTAGCCGGGCTGCTCGATGGCGGCGTCGGGCGCCGCCTCTAGCATGGCGATGATCTGAGCGTAGGAGCGGCGGAAGTCCTCCTGTACCTCGGGCAGGGGGCGGTGGCGATGGGCCTGGTAGAAGGCGCTGTTCAGGCGTTCGACATCGTCGTTGCTGAGGCCGGGCCCGGGGTCGGTGGGCGTTTCGCCGTTCTGGCCGGCTTGCCACCAGTGCAGCAGCACTTGTTCCCAGGCGACGATGTGGGCGAGGATGTCTTTGACTGACCAGTCATCGCCCGCGAGCGGTTGGCTCAGCCGGGCGGCGGGGACGCGGTCGAGGACAGCTTCGAGCTCGGCGCGTTCGCTGCGGATGGCGGCGAGGAGGTGGGATTTGGCTGGGATTTCCATGGGCAGAGGGGAGAAGGGAGAGGAGAGAGGGGAGAGGGGAGACAGTTATGTTGTACTGTATCTCAAAAAGAGGATAAACGATGGAAAGTAAATCGGCAAAGGACTGGCGGGCTCGGTTGCAGTTTGTGTGGCTGAGTTGGGCGGGTTTGTGGGTGGGGATGGCGGAAGGGCCGCGAGGGGGCAGGGCGCGTTTTAGGCCGCGCTGCCTTCAGGAAGTAGCGGAAAAGCAAGCGGCGGCTAGGCGAGACCAGGAGCAGTCATCGGCGCGGAACCTGACGACCCCGCCTAAAGCGGTTGGGTATGGGCGATCAAGCGGTCGCGAAAAGAGAGAAGGGAATGAGGGCTACTTGCGCAGTCATCCCCGCCCCATTACACTCTGTCCATGTTCAACTACCTCCGCACCCTCCGCCACCCGGCCCGCTATCACGGCTTCGATAAAAAACCGCCCTTCTTCGAAGGCTGGTACTTCAAGCTGATCGACGCCTCCGAACAGCACCGCTACGCCCTCATCCCCGGCATCTTCATCAGCGCCGATCCGGCCCGGCGCCATGCCTTCATCCAGGTGTTGAACGGCAGCACCGGCCAGGCGCACTATTTTCAGTATCCGGCCGCGGCCTTTGGGGCAGCCAGAGACCGCTTCGAGGTGCAGATCGGGGCCAGCCGCTTCTGCAGCGATGCCATCAGCCTGCAGATCGACCAGGATGGGCAAAGCCTGCGGGGTGATGTGCGCTTTCTGGGCACGACGCCGTGGCCGGTGACCTGGCGCTCGCCCGGCATCATGGGCTGGTATGCCTGGGTTCCGGGCATGGAGTGCTATCACGGCGTGCTCAGCTTCGATCACGAGTTGCAGGGCGGCCTGACCTTCGCTGGGGCAGCCCTCGATTTCAGCGGCGGCCGCGGCTACATCGAGAAGGACTGGGGCCAATCCTTTCCCGCCGCCTGGATCTGGATGCAGACCAATCATTTCGCCGTGGTTGGCGTCTCGCTGACCGCGTCCATCGCCATCATTCCCTGGCGGCGCAGCGCTTTCCCTGGCTTCATCATCGGCCTGCGCCACGAGGGCAGGCTCTACCGCTTCGCCACCTACACCGGGGCCGTGATCGAGCGCCTACTCATCGCGGATGACCATGTCTGGTGGATGGTGGCGGACCGCGACTATCGCCTGGAGATGAAGGCCCGGCGGGCGGAGGGGGGCCTGCTCTACGGCCCCACCCGCCAGGAGATGCACAAGCGGGTGGATGAAACCCTGAACGCCGCGGTCGAGGTGCGCCTGAGCGAGAAAGGGGGACGGGTGTTGTTCACGGGCATAGGGCGGCACGCGGGCATGGAAGTGCAGGGCGATCTCGACCGGCTGCTGGCCCTGCAAACACAGACGTAAAGCGCCGGACGCAGGGCTGGAACGGCCCAACGTGATGATCGTGGCTATCTGATCGAGTTCGACAACAAGCTGCTGGGGATGATACAGTGGGCCTGAAACCACGTCACCCGCACGCGCGGCGCCCGGCTGATTGTCGGCAAGGGCGCGGCGCCCTTTCTATAGGCGCTGACAGTCGTTTAGGCAGCGACTGTCCCCTGTCATCGCTTCTTGTGAGGCCACCATGACCGATCTACAAACCACCTTCAACCAAATCGATAGCAAAATCACCGCTTGGATGGCGCGTTACGGCATTGTGCTGCTGCGCGTCAGCCTGGGCCTGGCCTTCTTCTGGTTCGGCTTCCTCAAGTTCTTCCCCGGCCTCAGCCCGGCAGAGGCGCTGGCCACCCGCACCATCGAGGTGATGACCTTTGGCCTGATCCGGCCAGAGCTGTCGATCTACATCCTCGCCGCCTGGGAAACCCTGATCGGCCTGGGCCTGATCTTCGGGGTGTGGATGCGCGCCACCCTGCTGCTGCTCTTTTTGCAGATGCTGGGCACGATGACGCCCCTCTTTTTCTTCCCGGCGGAGGTCTTCACCCGCATTCCCTACGCGCCCACGCTGGAGGGCCAGTACATCATCAAGAACCTGGTGCTGATCAGCGCCGGCATCGTCCTCGGCGCCACCGTGCGCGGGGGCGGCATCGTCAGCGAGGCCAGGGCCTTGCAACGGGAGCGGGCGCCGGCCAAGACGTGAGGCGGATGAGGCGGCGGCGCAGGGGCGATCCTTTCTCACCCGCGCGGCCAGTTGCCCTCCTTCCCTGCCTGCCCTGCCATGCCCGGCGGCAGTGTCCAGCCCATCCGCCTACGCCAGCTATGGCAAGTGAGGGCGGCGGGGCGCTGTCACGGTCGCCTTTCTGGATGCGAGGCCTTGCGCGTGTGCCAGAAATCGTCTACTTCCGCAGCCGCGCCAACATCGGCACCAGCTTATACTTGCGCCCGTGAAGGGCTATCAGCCCATTCAGATAGGTCAGCCACTCGGCTTGCCGGTTGTGCTGCACGTAGATGTCGCGAGCGGTGCGTAGTCGCTCCACGGCGGTGTCGTAGTATTTGGCCTTGCCCTCGTTCATGATGCTTTCTGCCAGTTGCTTGCACTTGCCGATGCCCCAATCGGGATACTCGGCGCGTGTCGCCTCGATCACCCTCTCCAGGTAGTGGTCGTAATATAACGATCCATCGACCGCGGCCATCGCCTCTTTCAGCATCTTCTCGTAGAGGTAGACGTCCACCTTGCGGGAGGAGTAGGCGGGCGCCAGATGGGCCAGCAGCCTGGCCTTGATCGCTGGCCAGCCGGCGCCGGCCAGGCGCTCGGCGGCCTGATAATCGGCCAACTCCAGGCTGCTGGTGAAGGCGATTTGCGCCGCGCCCAGCGCCAGGTCGCGGTCGCCGGCCGTTTGCGCCTCGTCTACGGTCCAGCGCGCCAGTTCGGTCTTGCTCACTTGCGCGGTCACGCCCAGCCCGTGCGCAGCAACCATGAGTGCGGCAGGCTGCGCGTCCTGTGCGGCCAGCGTGCGAGCCAGCGAAAGGAGCTCAGTCGGGGATTGGAGATACGCCACCGCCTCCGCCACCGCCCGTTCCACCTGGCCGTCGCGGGCCAACATGTGGATGTAGAGGCTGGTCTGCCCTTCCGCTTCTGCCAGATGGATGTATTCCTGCGTTCGGCCCTGGCGCGCCAGGATGCGCAGCCGCGCCAGGGTCAGTTCTTCGGCGTAGATGGGGGGGGCTCCCTCCCACGCGCCCTTTTCAGTGATCTCGCCCTGCATGGCCGCGACCAACGCGGGCGCATCCCACCACTGCTCCAGCGCGGTCTCAACGAGATCAAGATTGACCACGTCGTCATTGGCCCAGTCCTCGACGCGGGCCAGCCATTGACCGCGCTGATCGGGAGTCAGGGCCTGGCTCAACAGCGCCTCGGCCAGCAGCGCGCCCAGGTCTGTGGCGGATTCGATCAGGACATCCGGGTTGTTTTCGATTACCCATTCATCCAGGTCAGCGATGCCGTTGCCCCAGGCCTCGATCATGGCGATGATCACCTCCGTGGCCGCGGCCCCGTCTCCCGCTGCCAACAGGCGCTCGGCCAGATCCTGGTGCGGCCCCAGGATCTCCGCCGCGTCGATCTGGCCGGCCTCATCATCGTCCCAGTAGCTGTCGCCGTAATCTCTGGATGCGCTGGCGTTGCGCAAACCCTTGCGGATCTCCCAGCGGATGGCGGCCAGATCGACCGGGATGCCATGATCGACCGGAGCCTGGGCCGGTGTGACCGGCGTGGCCGTCAGCCACTCGACCTCCTGTTCGATGACCGCGATCAGCGCCGGATCGCCCTCCACCAACCCGCCGAGGATGCGGCGCAATTGGGCCTCGTTCAGGCCGGTCAGCAGCGTCGCCAGGTCCGGCTTGACCGTGATCGGCCCTCCGCGCAGCGTGGCCAGCAGCAGGGCGACGATGTGCTTGCAGTAGCCACCCCAGTCGTAGAGACAGGTGCAGGTCGCCTGGCTGATGCCGCCGTCGGCCGTCAGGGTGACGACGATTTGGTAGGGCGTATCCTCGCTGCCCTCGACCTGCGCCATGAGCAAGGCCCCGCGCTGGACGATGCCGGAGACATAGCCGTTGTGATAGTAGCTGGCGCCGCGATCGAACACTTGCATGGTGGCGCCAGCGCGGATATCGGCTTCGGTGAATGGGGTCATGGGTTCGCCTCCGGGTTGTAACGGTTGGCGGTATTATAATGCCAGTCGGGCTGTGGGCCAAGGGGATCCCGCGCTTGACGGTATCCATAACCGGGCCGAATGGTTTTGACAACTGTCACGTGACAGATTACAATGCCCCGGTGATTCAGACCTTTGCCGACAAAGATACCCACCAACTTTTCGTTACCGGCAAATCCAGGCGGCTGCCGCCTGATCTTGTCAAGCGGGCGCGGCGCAGGTTGGAGTACGTTGACCTGGCAACAGATTTGAGCGATCTCAAAGCGCCGCCGAGCAATCGCTTGCACGAGTTGAAAACCGATCGCGCCGGGCAGTACGCTATCTCTATCAATGACCAATGGCGCATCTGCTTTCGTTTCATCGATGGCGACGCTTACGATGTTGAGATCACCGATTATCATTAGTTTTGTCAATGGCGATAGACCATGGTGAATGGATGATGCACCCATCTGCATGGGGGATTCGCTATCATCTACCGTCCATCGTCACGCCAGAAGCGAGACGCATGTTTGCAAAGTGACTCGAGTTTAGGAGACAAACCATGTCGATCCCGAATACCGAACCGCGCCAGGTTCCGCCGACGCACCCCGGCGAGATGCTGCGCGAGGATTTTATGCCCGATTATGGTTTGACGGCCAGCAGCCTGGCCGCGGCCCTGGGTGTGTCACGACAAACGATCCATGAACTGCTGCGGGAGGAGCGCGCGGTGACGCCGCTGATGGCGCTGCGCCTGTCGCGCCTTTTCGGGAATTCTGCGACCTTCTGGCTCAGGGCGCAGCAGGCCCGGGATTTATGGGAATCGGAGAGCGGGCATCAAGAGGTGTTGACCCGTATCCAGCCCCTTCCCGCCCTGTCATAGCCAAGACGTGAGGTGGGTGAGGCGGCGGCGCACTTCCATATCCTGCGGCGCATCCTAGTGGAAGGAGGGTGGATGGTGGGTTGACCAGAAAAGAGGATGTCTGATATGATGTGCTATACAACATCATTTTTTTTGAGAGGTGCGGAATGGCACGGTATGCATTGAACTTACCCCAACAATTGAAACAGGAAGCAGAGGCCTGGGCGCAGAAGCAGGGCGTCTCGCTTAATCAGTTCATCCTCTGGGCAACTGCCGAGAAAGTCGGTTCGCTCAACCAACAACTCGACGACCCGGAGTTTCCCCAGATTACCTACCGGCGCGGGGCCAGCGGTGTGCCCGTGCCGGTGTTGCGGGGTACGGGCATACGCGTGCAGGCTGTAGCAATCGCCCATGAAACCTGGGGGATGACGAAGGCAGAACTTGCCGAGGAGTATGGGCTGGCGCAGCGACAAATCGAGGAAGCACTGAACTTCTTCACCGCGCATCGCGCCGAGATTGACTCGCAAATCGCCAACGAAGCGGTTTTGGCCAGGCAAACGGATGGCTAACCCACGCCTGCATCTCGATGCCGACGTCTCCTTTCGCACACTGCAAAGGATGTCAGTCGAACGCGGGCATGATGTCACGCGCACGCCCTGCGAGTGGATGCCCTTCGACGCCAGCGATGAACAGCAACTCTTGCAAGCCAGCGCCCGCGGGCGGTGCATCCTGACATGCAACATCGGCGATTTTATGCGGCTGGTCCAGATTTACCCGGCGCACGGCGGCATTGTCCTAGCCCGGCAAAACGACTGGACACTATCGGGCCTGATTGCTGCCGTTGACAACCTGCTCACCCAGACGACTGCCGAAGAGTGGCCCGGACAGGTGCGCTGGCTCAATGACTGGCGCGAGCATACACGTTCAACTTCTGCGAGAGGTTGAACTTCTTACAAACATGACCATGACAACTTGTCTCACCCAACAGGCACTCGAATCCTACCTCTGGGGCGCGGCCACGATCCTGCGCGGCCTGATCTCGCGCCACAGGGCCAGGGCGACGCCGTGCAGCAGGGCTGATTGGCAGCAAAACGGGGTGCAAGTCGGATGTAGGCGCGTCTTTTATATCTTGCTGTCTGGCCTGTAGTTTGTCTGACATTTTTTATCGGATTCTGCAGAAACTGAGATGATGAGATGCATCCGTATTGACTTGTAGAACCTAGTCGACTCGCGGCAAGTCGCGCAGAGCTAGCCGCCCCCCTACCTATATGATGGAGGAATGAACAATGGCTACAAAACTGAACCCGACCTACACGCTGAGTGGACGCATTGTCGACCGGCAAGGCAAGCCGCTGGCCGGGCTAACCGTCCGCGCCTATGACCAGGACTTGCGCTCCAAAGACGATCTGTTGGGTGAGGCGACAACGAATCGGGATGGCCGGTATACCATCCGCTTTGCGCAAGTTCAGTTCAAGCACGACGACAAGGAAAGCAGCGGGCCGGATCTCTATATCCGGGTTTTTGACGAGGATGAGCAGGTAGCCATCAGCCCGGTGCGGCGCAACGCGGGCCGGCGAACCTCCATCAGTTTACAGGTGGATCTGCCGGCGGGCGCGGCCTGATCTTACGCCACTCGCCGGCATTGGATGTTCATCAGCAGCATCTGGAACAGGTATGAAAGTGCCAATTCCAATCCAGACAGGAGTCTCAACATGTTCGATCAACAATACCCCCACCTGGCTTCGTGGATCCTCAGCGGCGATGGCTGGATCGAGTTGGGCCAGGACGATTTCAGCTATTCTCTGGTGCGCGTCTTGGATAGTGGCGGGATGATCTGGGAAAGCGACCAAAGGTTCAAGACTGTCGATCAGGCGCTGGCCGCAACGGAACAGGCGCTGGCAGAATGGCATTGAGGTGGATTTCGGCCCAAGCGGCCTGGCCAAGAAGGCTGGATCGAACGGATGATGCATTGCCCTTCCCACCCCCAGCCTTGTGTTATAATACACAAGGCCGCGTCTCACATACCGGCACATCCCGCTCTCGGTACACCAAAAGCCGCGGCTGCCCCATCCCATGTGCGCCCGACGTTGCAAGCTTTTCCTTGTCCTGGCTCTGTTCCTCCTCGGCGCCGGCAGCGCCACCGCGCCGGCCGCAGCCCAAGAGAGTAAACCGGTCTACGCTCTGATCGGCGTGATCGAGCAGACGCGCGGCGCGGCCTACGAAAACCGCCTGCGCACGCCCGATAACGCCCTCTACGCCCTGGCCGGCATGAACGCCACGATCGAACGGGAGATCGTACGCCTGCGCGACCTGCGGCCGCAGGTGCAGGTCAAGGTGTGGGGAACCCTGTATCAAGCCGCAGCCGGCGATCTGCCCCGCATCGTGGTCAGCGAGATCGCGTCCAGCAGCGACCCCCCGCGCGGGGGCGAGCAGGCCATGGCCGAAGTCGCCGTGCCCGCGCTGAATGTGCGGGCAGGCCCCAGCACCGCCTCTGCCCGCGTCGGCCAGATCCAGCAGGGCCAGCGCTTCCCGATCGTGGGCCGTTCCGCCGGCGCCCGGCCCTGGTGGTACCTCTGCTGCCCCGCGGCCGACGGCCGCGAAGGCTGGGTCTCGGGCGACCTTGTCATCGTCACCGGCGATGTCGCCTCTGTGCCTCTGGTGAGTGTGGCCGATCCGGCGGCGCAGGCGCCCCCACTCGATCATTGGCGCGTCTCCTATTTTGCGGATGAAACCCTGCGCAGCGCGCCCGATGCCTGGGGCATGGCCCAGGAGATCGCTTTCGATTGGGGGGCCGGCGCGCCCGCGCCCGGTCTGCCCGCGGATTTCTTCGCGGCGCGGTTCGAGCGCACTATCGATTTCGATGGCCGCCTCTACCAGTTCAGCGCCCGCGGCGATGACGGGATACGCGTCTGGATCGACGAAACATTGGTGATCGATCAGTGGCGCGGGGCCACCGCCGAGACCTACACCCACGCGCGCTACCTCAGCGGCCGCCACGCTGTGCGGGTGGAATTCCTGGAACTGGCCGGCAATGCCTGGCTGCGTTTCTGGTATCAGCCGCTGGAGGCCCCGCGCGGGCAATGGCTCGCCCTCTATTACGATACCATCTCCCTCTCCGGCGAGCCGGCGCTGGCGCGCATCGAGCCGGCAGGGCAGATTCAATTGCAATACAACTGGTCTCTCGGCTCCCCACAGGCCGGCGTCATCCCCAACGATAACTGGTCAGCCCGCTGGGAAGGGCTTTTCTACTTCGAACCGGGAGATTATTTCTTCGAGGCCAAGGTGGATGACGGCATCAACCTCTATCTTGCCGGCCACCATGTGATCCAGGGATGGAGTGACGACGCCAAGCGCGTGGGCAATCACTTTCTGCGCGTCGGCGCCGGCTGGCACAAGGTCGTGGTGGAATACTACGAGCGGGGCGGGTTGGCCTATATCGAGCTGGACTGGTTCCGGCGCCAAGGTACAGGGCCAAGCCCATTCTGAGAGAGAACAATCGCGCTGAATCGCCGGCAAGTGAGTTGCACGACCGCCGGCAGCGACTCGCTATCGCGTTGAATCGTTGGGCGGTCGTGCAACTTACTTAGTACCTCCGCAAGTGAGTTGCACGACCGCCGGCAGCGACTCGCTATCGCGCTGAATCGTTGGGCGGTTGTGCAACTTACTTAGTACCTCCGCAAGTGAGTTGCACGACCGCCGGCAGCGACTCGCTATCGCGTTGAATCGTTGGGCGGTCGTGCAACTCACTTAGTACCTACAGGCCGGATCATAGGGCGTCTCCCCCATGAACCTTTGCCACTCCGCTTCGTTCAACACGCGGCGGGCGATGCTGCACGCTTGCTCCGGCCAGGGCCGGGCATCGATCTGCCACAGTTGCGCGGTGGCGTCGAGCGTCCCGATCAGCAAACGGCTGCCATCCGCGCTGATGGCAAAGGACTCGGTCTCGGTGTGGGTGTGCAGGGGGGGCAGCAGGGGCTGGCGCGTCGCCATGTCCCACCAGAGGATGCTGCCGTCGCCGCCAAGGGAGACCAGCATTTTGCCGCCATGCGGCGGGTAGAATTGCACCCCCCACACCTGCGCTTCATGCCCGACCAGTGGTTCTGCCACGGCTGCGCCGCTGGCCACATCCCACAGGCGGATGGTTTGATCGCTGCTGGCCGAGATCAGTTGGCTGCCGTCGGCGCTGAAGAGCAAGCTGGTGACCCAATTCTGGTGCCCGGTCAGAGGCTCGCCGGCAGATTCCAGCGGCGTCTCTGCCGCTTCGGTGGTTTTTGCGGCCCGCCACAAGGCGATGTTCGAGTCGGTACCGCCCGACGCCAGCAGCGTTCCGTCTGGGCTAAACGCCAGCGCCAGCGTCCAGGCGTTTGCGTGGGCCTGCGTGGCGGCCTGCAGGCGGCGGCCGGTGGCGACATCCCAGAGATGGATCAGGCCTGCGAAATCGCCAGAAGCCAACCGATCGCCCGCCGGCGTGAAGGCCAGGCTGATGATCAGATCTTCGTGCGCCAGCAGGGGGGGCGTCCGCAGTTGGCGGGTGACTGCATCCCACAGGAGCAGCACGCCGTCTGCATCGGCAGAGGCGATGGTGCGCCCATCCGGGCTGTACGCGATGGCGGTGATGGCGGCCTCGTGCCCGGCCGGGAACTCGCCCGTCGGTTGGCCGCTGGCCGCGTCCCAGGCGCGCAGGGTGGCATCGAAACTGCTGGTCAGCGCCTCGCGCCCGTCCGGGCTGAACGCCACCACACGCACGCGATCCGTATGCCCTCTCAACACCTGGCGCTTACTCAAATCCCAGATAAACACCTTGCCCTCTGCGTCCGCCGATGCCAGCCGTTGCCCGTCGGCGCTGAACGCCAACGCCCGCACCCAGTTGCCGTGCCCGGCCAGCGGCGACCCCAGCGCCTGCCTGGAGGCCACATCCCACAGGATGATCTTGTTGTCGGCGCCTCCGGTGGCCAGCAGCTTCGAATCTGGACTGAACGCCGCCGACAAGACCCGCGCGCTATGCCCGATCAGGGGCGCAGCCAGGGGTTCGCCGGTCAGGCCATGCCAAAGCCGCACCGTCTTGTCAAAGCCGGTAGTCGCCAGCAACAAGCCGTCAGGGCTGGCAGTAATGCTGTGAATCGTGCCATCGTGACCGAAAAATGGCCCCGACACGCGCTCCCCCAGCTGCATATCCCAGATCTCGATCCCCATGCGATCATCGAATTCATCGAACATCGCCAGCCTCTCGCCGTTCGCCATCAGCGCCATGCCGCCGGAACCGTCATACACGAATTGACTGAGCGGCGCGCCTGTGTCGGCGTCACGCAGGATCAGGGCGCCGTCCACACTGCCTGTCACCAGCCGGGAACCGTCCCCGGAAAAGGACAGGAAATCGACTGTATCAACGTGTTCGCTCAGCCTTTTCTCCGCCGCGCCGGTTTCTACATCCCAAAGGATGACCTCTGCTCCTTCAATCGCGGCGGCGCGGCGGCCATCTGGGCTGAGCCAGGCAAATGAAAACGACCCTGATTCTGTTTCGAACAGCGTTTTTGCTTCCCTTCCTGCCGTCAAATCCCACACACGGGTTGCGCCCTCGGCGGACGCGACCACGTGATCCCTGCTTCCGGCCAGGAACGCGACGCTGTGCATGGGGGCGGCGTCCCCGTGCAGGATGGTCGAGACCAGCGGGCTGTAGTCAAAGCCCAGCAGCAACTCGCCGACATCGCCAGGCGCGGCGTTGAGGCGTGCACTCTCCTGGGCCAGGAGCAGGGCCGTGTCAAGCTCAGTGGCCGCCAGATTCTGGGCCTGGGCGCTCAGTTGGCGGGCTTGCGCTTTCACGGCTTGCCGCGTGGCTTCTTGCGCTTGTTGATAGGCCATCACGGCAGCCGCCAGCCCCAGCCCCAGGCTAATAGCCAGCGCCGCCGCCACCCAACGCAGCCGCCGCCGGCTTCTCGCCGCCAACTCGGCCCGTGCACGTTCCGCCGCGGCCAGGGCCTGCGCCTGCGCCAGTTCGAGCCGGCGGCGTTCCTCCACCTCTTTTTCCAGCCGATCGCGATGATCGACGCCGGCAAGGATGAATGCTTTCTCCGCTTCGGTGAGTTCTTCACCCCGCGCCTCCAGCCAGGTTTCGGCCTCGGCCAATGCAGAGCCGCGCAAAAGCCCGCCGCTGTCTCGCCTGGCATGCTGCCACTGATCCACCGCAGCGCGCAGTCGCGTGTGCCAAAAACGGAAGCGATAATCATTTTCCAGCCAGTTCTGCAAGCGGCCCCAATGATGAATCATCGACTCGTGCGCCAGTTCCGCCGTCTCCCGCCCGCCTGCATCTCGATTGGTGACGAGCAGACGCTCTGTGGCCAGGCGCTGCACCAATCGCCAATCCTCAGCGCTGACCTCATCCGCCAGCAGCAGGCGGCGGGTGTCGGGCGTGCCCTCGCCGGGGCGCACAGCCCGTAAGAAAATCTGTTGCATGCGCTTGCGATCATACAAGGAAAGCCGTTCGAAGACCTGTTCGGCATAGCCGGCCAGCGCCCCGCGCACGCCGCCCAGACGATCGTACAGGGCATGCGTCAGCACCCCGCCTGTATGACCCTCCCACAACAAGGTCAGGGCAAACTGCAACAACGGCAGATTCCCCGGTTCATTTCCGACTTCGTCCAGCAAACGTTGCACCAGGCCCGCTTCGTAGAGGACGCCGCGCACCCGCGCCGGCATCGTGATGGCCGTTTCAAGCTCCTCTCGATTCATAGGCCCCAACACCAGGCTATTGTGCTGGAATTGATCGGCCAACGCCCGGAAAGCCAGCGCTTCGCCGGCAAAATCGGCCCGCAGCGAGAGCAAAATGGTCAGTTTGACGCCATCAGGCTCCGCCGCCGCGTCCCCGGCCAGAAGATCGACAAACGCCCGCCGCGCCTCCGCATCGGGGCACAAGGTGAACAATTCCTCGAATGCATCCACAACCAGCAGGGTGCGTTCCACCTGCTCTGTTTTAGCCGTCCCCGGCTGCCTGGCTGCGCCGAGCAGCCGCCTCAGCGCGGTCGCATCCCTGCGCAGGAGCGGGGCGATCTCGCTTGCCGGCAAAGCCAGTGTCCCCAATGGCGTCAGCGTTTCTGCCAGCGCCAGGAACGGTTCGGCGCCGGGCCGGAATGTTGCAATCCGCCACTGCTCAGCGCCATTTGGGGCCATGCCATTTCTGCCGCGCAAGCGCCGGCTCAGCCCTGCCTGGATGATCGATGACTTGCCACTGCCGGATGCACCCATCAGCACCACCAAAGCCTGCGCGCGTACCAGCGCCATCAGATCGTCCACCACCTTTTCGCGCCCGAAAAAATCTGCTGCATTCGCCTCGCTGAACGCATTCAGCCCTACGTAGGGGTTGGAGTCGCCGAGCGTCTGCGGCTGGATGCCATGCGTGCGGACGAGATCGGCCAACAGATCGCTGTCCGTCGAAGGCGCCACATTCATTTCTTGATGCAAAACCAGCTTCAGCACCTCGTACTGACGAAGAGCAGCCCCCGCACGCCCCTGCTGATAAAACAGCCGCATCAAACCTTGATGCGATTGTTCCCGCCACGGTTCGATGCCAAGCTGTTGCTGCAAACACTCCTGTGCCAGATCAAACGCGCGCACACGTTCGTAATGCGCCGCCAGATCATCCAGGGCGCGCATCACCTCGGCGCGATAATGGTTCCGGCGCAACTGCAACCACATCTCAAACTCATCGGTATCAGGCAGCGAGAGGCCGGCGAGAAACTCGCCGCGATACAGCCGCGCCGCCCGGTGCAAATGCTCACGGCAGTCAGGGCAAAGTTCCGACTGCCGATGGTTGTGCATCTTGACCCTGTCCACCCAGGCTGTAAACGCCCAGACATCCACCTCATGCCCCCCGGCCCGGTTGATCTGCACGTCTGGACGATTGGAACTGAGCACCACCCCCTCACCGAGCACCTGACGCAAATTGTAAAGCGCCTGTCGCAGGTTCTTGCGCGCCACGTCGGGAGACAAATCGGGCCAAAACAGCGTCGCCAGCGTGGCGCGACTGTGCGCGCGATCCGATTCGACGATCAGATAGGCCAGCAGCGCCCGGCTCTTTTGTGATTCGAAGCCGTTGCGCGCAACGCCGTCCGCCGCAACCAGAAATGATCCGAACAGAGAAATCGCAAGAGGGGAAGAAGGATGCATGAGGCAGAATGAGTAGATACAGGGGGGCGCGTTGCCCGGAGATCTGTTGGCCGGCGCCACGTTTTCGGTTGGCAATGAGATGTGGGGCGCCGATCTGCGACAGGACTCTGATCAAGCCTCTCCGCAGGAAACGTTGCACGGTTGGCGCCGATTTCGGCTATTCTAGCGCACTTGAGGGCCGTTTCAAACTTCCCCCTGCGGCTAGAGCAGGCGCGGCTGACGATTCCCTGACGCAGCAGTAAGAGAACTTTTTCACGCGTGTTGTACTAATGAAGGACAATAGAATTTACTGACGATTCCCTGACGCTCACTGTGCTATGATCCCCTCGGTTCCATGAAGCGATTGGCGAATTTTTCTCATGGAACTTGCCGTTTGGCCTCGGCCAGTTGCTCTTTCAGCAAGTTCCATGAAGCGATTGGCGAATTTTTCTCATGGAACTGCCACTTGGCTGGAAAGGTAGCGGGAGTGAGAGTGTCAAGCGGTGAAGACACCGGCCCCTGGCGAGAGGGCCGGTGCCTTCGCGTGGTTCGGCCTGCCCCTCAGGCCAGGGTTGCGAGTTGGGCGGCCAGCTTCTGGCGCTGTGATTGCAAGTCGGCCAGGGCCTGGCGGGCTTGCTCGACCACAGCAGCCGGGGCTTTGCTGGTGAAATTCTCGTTGGCAAGGCGGGCCGCGGCGCCGGCCAGGTGTTTTTCCGTCTCGGCCAACTGTTTGCGCAGCCGCTCCAACTCGGCGGCCACATCCACCATGCCGCCCAGGGGCAGGAAGAGGGTGATGTCGCCGGCGATGATCGTGGCGCCTTTTTCGCCCGCGGGCGCAGGGCCGAAGACGAGGCGGTCAGGATCGAGTTTGGCCAGGGTGCACAGCACCTCGGCCTGGGCGCGGAAGTCTGCGGCGGCAGCGCCGGCAGCGATGAACGCGGCGATCTTGCGGGCGGGATCGACGTTGTATTCGCTGCGGGCGTTGCGGATCAGGCTCACGACGTCGCGCAGCCGTTCGAAGCGCTCGGCGGCTTGCCGATTTTCGAACGCGGCCACCGGCTGCGGCCAGGCCGCCACGATCAGCGCCGGCGCTTCGCCGACAGGGTGCGGCAAGTGTTGCCACAATTCCTCGGTGACGTAGGGGATGAAGGGGTGCAGCAGGCGCAGGGTTTGGTCGAGCACATGCACCAGGGTTTGCAGTACGGGGCCGGGGTCGGCGGATTGCAAACGGGGCTTGGCTGCCTCGATGTACCAGTCGGCGAATTCGCCCCAGAGGAAATCGTAGGCCTGGCGGCCTGCTTCGCCGAATTGATAGTTTTCGAACAGCCGCGTGGCATTGGCGATGACCTCGTTCAGGCGGTGCAGCGCCCATTGGTCGGGCAAGTCAAGCTGCGCCGGGTCGGGCGCGCCGCGGTAGGCGAAGTCGTCGGGCAGGTTGCCGGCGGAAAGGTTGCCGAGTACAAAGCGGGCCGCGTTCCAGATCTTGTTGGCAAAGTTGCGGTTGGCGCGCACCCGGTCGATGCTCAGGTTCATGTCGTTGCCGGGGGTCGAGCCGGTGAGCAGGGTGAAGCGCAGGGCGTCGGTGCCGAACTCGTCCATGACTTCGATAGGGTCGATCACGTTGTTATAGGTCTTGGACATTTTGCGCCCATCGCCATCCCGCACCAGCCCGTGCAGATAGACGGTGTGGAAGGGGATGTCGTTGGTGTAGAGCAGGCCCTGCATGATCATGCGCGCCACCCAGAAGAAGAGGATGTCGTAGCCCGTTTCCATCACATCGGTGGGATAGAAACGACGCAGGTCGGGGGTGTCGTCGGGCCAGCCCAGGGTGCTGAAGGGCCACAATCCGGAACTGAACCAGGTGTCGAGCACGTCGGGGTCTTGTGCCAGATGAACAGATTCACCGTAGTGGTCGAGCGCGGCCGCTTGGGCTTCCTCCGCCGACCGGGCCACGAACACCCGGCCATCCGGCCCGTACCAGGCGGGGATGCGGTGTCCCCACCACAACTGGCGGCTGATGCACCAGTGGCGCAGGTTTTCCAGCCAGTGGTAGTAGATTTTTGTGAAGCGGTCGGGCACGATGCGGATGCGCCCGGAGCGCACCGCGCTGAGGCCGAGCTGGGCCATGCCATCGGTATTCACGTACCACTGCTTGCTGATCAGCGGCTCGATGATCTCGCCGCCGCGTTGAGCGCGGGGCACTTGCAGGGTGTACGCCTCTTCCTTGATCACCAGCCCCGCGGCTTTCATATCGGCCCACAGCTTTTTGCGGGCGGCGAAGCGTTCCATGCCCGCGTACGGCCCGGCCTCGTCGTTCAGCGTGGCATCTTTGTGCATGATGTTGAGGATGCGCAGGCCGTGGCGCTGGCCGATCTCGAAGTCGTGCAGGTCGTGGCCGGGGGTGATTTTCAGCGCGCCTGTGCCGAACTCCCTGTCCACGTAGGTGTCGTGTATGACGGGGATGGTGCGGTTGAGCATGGGCACCAGGCAAGTGCTGCCGATCAGGTGGCGGTAGCGCTCGTCGTCGGGATGTACGGCCACGGCGGTGTCGCCGAGGATGGTTTCGGGGCGGGTGGTGGCCACGGGGATGTAGCCCTGGCCCGGCCCGTCCGCCAAGCTGGCCCCGGCGATGGGGTATTTGAAATAGTAGAGCGTACCTTGCTCTTCCCAGTATTCCACTTCCACATCGCTGACCGCGGTTTGCAGGCCCGGCGACCAGTTGACGATGTATTCGCCCTGGTAGATCAGGCCCATGCGATAGAGCCGCACGAAGGCTTCGTTCACGGCCCGGCTGAGGCCCTCGTCCATGGTGAAGCGCTCGCGCTGCCAGTCGCAGCTGGCGCCCAGCCGCCGGATCTGGCCGACGATGCGGCCATGATATTTCTCGGTCCAGGCCCAGCACTCTTCCAGGAACGGGTCGCGCCCGATAGCCTCGCGGCTGGTTCCTTCGTCCCGCAGCTTTTTTTCGACCTGGAGCTGGGTGGCGATGCCGGCGTGGTCGGTGCCGGGCACCCACAGCGCGGCCCGCCCGCGCATGCGTTGGTAGCGGATCATGAGGTCTTCGAGCGCGACGAAGAGGGCGTGGCCCTGGTGCAGCACGCCGGTAACGTTGGGTGGGGGGATGGAGATCACAAACGGCTCGCCGGCAGGATCCCGGCTGTTTTCGGGTTTGAACCAGCCATTTTCTTCCCACCACTGGTACAGCCGGCGCTCGGTGGAAGCGAAATCATAGGTTTTGGGAAGGGAGAAGTGTGTCATGGATGGAGCCTCATGAATGGGAGTGGAGGTTCATGGTATTGGATAGTGGGTATTGCGTGCAGGCGGTACGCCGAATATCCACTGTCCAGTACCCAATATCCAACAAAAAAGCCTTCTCGTCACAAGGACGGAAGGCTCCGTGGTACCACCTTGGTTGACGGCGATGGTGTTTCGCCGCCCACTTGGTTCGCTGTAACGGGCTGACCCGGGTGGGTTTAGGGTGGTAGAGTGGTAAATTGGTAGATTGGTAGATTGGTAATTTTGCGTACTCAAGACCAATTTACCAATCTACCAATTAGCAATCTACCAAAACCTTCAACTCACCGACTCACCGGCGACGTTCGGTTGGACGCATCGGGCGGGGCTTGCAGCCGGCGGCCCTGCCTCTCTGACGATGGTTGGCAACCTACTCCTCCGGATCGCAGTCGATCAAGAATGCAATTGTGGGGGCATTGTATAGAAAGGGGCCGGGGCTGTCAAACCGTCTTGCGACGGGTGTAGGCATCGGCCAGGAAGAGCAAGCCGGTCAGCAGGGCGGGGCCGGCGATGATCAGCGCCCAATCCAGACGACCGTGGGTCATGATCACGTAGATCGCGGCCAGGCCGCAGAAGAGCAGACCGCCCCACAGCGGCCGGCGCCAGGCCAGGATCGTGGCGATCCCCACCAGCGCCGTGGGGATGAGGTGCATGAGTAGCGCCCATAACGTCTCCCAAAAGCCATATCCCTCGGCAAATACATCGAAAGCGAACAGGCTGATGAAAAGAGCGAAGAGGATGCCCAGGATTCTGGGCGTCCAAAGCAGGAAGCGGCGCCAATGATTTTGTTTCATTAGAACCTCCGGGAGCAAGCGTTTCAACAATCAACAATCAACAATCAACAATCAACGACTATCGTCTATCGTCTACCCCGCGTGCAGGCGGTCCAGCTCTGCCTCTTGTTGGCGGATCTGCTCCTCCAATTCGGCGATGGCGGTCTGCAAGCGGGCCAGCTCCATACCGCTGGCGGTCAGGGTCAGGGTGCGGGCGTTGGCCAGCAAGGCCCGCAGCCGCGGCAACTCAGCTTCGATCGCGGCTATCTCGGCCGCGGACGCGGGCGCGGCAGACGGCGCCGCGGGGCTTGTCGTTGCCGCTGGCTGGATGGCCAGCTCGCCCGCGGTTGCCAATAGCCAATCGCGCAGATTTTCGAAAAACCGGGCGTTGTCGTACGCTGCCGCGGCCACGAAGGGATCCAGGAAGAGCTTCCAGCCGCCCACGGCCACGACCCG
>JABWBG010000395.1 GCA_013360575.1 Caldilineales bacterium | reverse complement strand
CGGGGGGCTGAGCGGCCCCTCTTGCCCATCCCCGGCCACCGCGGCCACGGCAAAGCGGGCCGTGGTCGTGAGCGCCACGCTGGCCGTGGTCGTGGTGATGCCCGCGGCCAGCAGCCGAAAGCTATCGAAGCGGGGCCAATCGGCCTGATAGAGGTTGTAGGCGGCGGCCTCCGCCAACGGCTGCCAGGTCAGGCGCGCCTGATCGCCGGCCGTGCGCAGGCTGAGCCGGGGCGAGGGCAGGGCCGCGGTGGAAAAGAGCGTGTCCACATCCAGCCGCAGGGCCGTCTCCCCCCGCCACGCCGCCTTGTTCAGATCGGTGATCGGCAGCCAGCGCCAGGCCTCTTGCTGGCCGTAGCGCAGATGCAGCAGCAATTGACCGTTGCGGCCCACCACATCCACACGGCCAAAGGGGTTATCGTGCAACGTGTGCCCCGTGGCTGTCGTCAGGGTGGCCGAGACCGGGCGGTTGGGCAGCAGGGCCACGCCATCGCCGCCGGTGATCGTCTGAAACACCGGCGCGGCCTGCAGCACGTTGCGCTGCGTCTGAAAGGCTGCGATGTGCACCCCGGCCAGGGGACGCCCGGCGTTATCGCCCACGCGCACGCGTATCTTGGCCGGCAGATCATAGAGGTATTCGCCGAAATAGCCGCGGCGAAAGCCGCTGTTGGCAGCCAGGGCCAGGGCGCTGTGCTCGCTGAAATAGGTGGCGCCGGCGGGGCTGACATCCCCCCCCATCAGGCCGGACTGCGGCCAGTAGAAGCCGGAAAGCAAGGGCAGCCCCGCCCCATCGTGCACGAGATTGCCGGCGCTGGGCGAGACGTTGAGCTGATAAAGGTCGATCAGGCCCAGTTGGTGGCCCAGTTCGTGGATCAGGCCCCAGTCGATGCCGGCGGCAAAGTGGGCGGCGTAGCGCTGAGCCGATTCCCAGGCCTCATTTTCCGGCGTGCGTTTCAGATCCTTGTCCGGGCGGAAGCTCCAGCGGCCGTCGAAAGCCAGATCGCCGGTGACGGTGTCGCCCCCCACCGCCTCGGTGACGAGGATCGTGTCGATGCGCACGCGGTCAGGCAGGCCCGCGGGCAGATCGGGATAAACCGCCGCGGCCAATCGCTGGTTCAGTTGGGCGAACTGCGCTTGAATCCAATCGGCAAAGGCGTAGCTGCCGACGAGGTTTTGACGCTGGACGAACGCCTGCACGAAATAGGGATGCACCAACACCTCCAGATAATGGGCGTCGGTGCGGCTGTCCAGGCGATTATTGGCCCGGCTGATCTCCCGATCCTCTCCGGCCAGGGCCAGCGTCAGGGTGTGGCTGCCGCTCTGCCACAGCCAGGGCAACGTCAGATCGACTGTCTCGCCCGCGGCCAGCGCGGCCAGATGCCCCGTAGCCAGCACGCCGCCATCCAGCGTCCAGGTAAAAGGCGTGGCCGCGGCAACCTCATCCCCCTGGTTCGCCAGCCGGGCTGTGAAGGTGACCGGTTCGCCAGGCGCGGGGAAATGCCGATCATTTTCGCTGCCCGCGCACAGATCGGGCAGATCGCGGCTGTAATCGAGGCAATAGCGGGGATAGCGCGGGCTGCGGGAGATGAAATGGATGCTGAGATCGGGGCCAAGGGGGGCGCGGGGGCGCGAGGCTGCAAGCGCGGGCCGGGGAAATGCCGGGGTAGCGTGCAGCGCCGGGGACGGCGGCAGCGCCACCGGT
>JABWBG010000394.1 GCA_013360575.1 Caldilineales bacterium | reverse complement strand
CCGCGCCCATCTCGATGGCCAGACACACCTCGCCGATCATGTCGCCGGCCGACGGACCGACGATGGTGCCGCCGATCACGCGGTGCGTCTCGGCGTCGACGCCTTCCGCGCCGCTCCCCTCCTCGTCGGCGATGGCTTTCATCTCAGCCAGGTCATCGCCTTCACCCTGTTGATCCTGACGCTGTTGATCTGGTATCAGTGGCGGGCGCGGTAATCGCTATCCCCCCCGCACCGGGCGCAGTTTGTCCGCGGCCAGCGAGGCGAGGAAGCGGCGCTCGCCGGCGGTGAGAAATTGGATGGTGAGGTAAAGATCCCCCTCTGCCGGCTCCACCGCGGCCACTTGCCCGCGGCCGAAACGCTCATGTTCGACCCATTGCCCCGGTTGCAGGGTGCGCACGGCCGCCACCTGGCGCGGGGTGGCGCCATTTTCCGCCGGCTTTTCCAGGGTCGAAACCATCCGCGCCTCCCGATCGCGCCACAATTCGGCGTAGCCGGTCAGGTCATCCAGCCGCTGCACGCGCCGCCGCAACTGCTCGAGTTGGTCGCGGGCGTTGGCCAGGCGTTCCATCACGCCGGCTTTGCCGCGGAAGCGCCCCTGCGTGGCGATGCGCCGCGAGGTCGCGGACAGGGCCATGCTCAGGCGCTTGAACGTCTCCTCCGGATAGGGTGCGAAGGGCATCAGCAACACCAACTCCACGCCGTGCAGCCGGCACAATTCTTTGCGCACCTCGTCCCGGCTTTCATCTTCCAACTCTTCCCAATCGCTTTTGCGGCCCTGGCCTTTGGCCAGCAAGCCGGCAAAGCGCACGGCGATGCCGATCTCGGGGTAGAGCAGGTCGATCTTGAGCTTGCGCCGGGTGGCGGGGTTGATCAGCCAGTCAGGTGAGACGTTGCGTTGGGCGTCGAAGCCCTCGAAGATGCGGGCCAGGATCTCATTCCAGCCCATGAGATAGAGGTGGGTGCTCATGTGATAATGGGTGTTAAGGGTTAATTATTAATTATTAATAATTAATAATTAATAATTAATAATTGACGAATATCCAATACCTAACGACTCATCCGCCCCAAGGCCCAGTCCACGAGGGTGGGGAAGTGGGCGGCGGCGAGGACGAGACCGCGATCGAAAAGGGTGGCATAGGCCGAGCGCGGCTCTCGCTGCGCCGCCCGCACGATCGCCCGGCCCACCACTTCGGCAGAGACGACGGGCATGATCCCCCGGCTTTGTCCGCTGGAATCGCCGCTCAACTCGTTGCGCAGGAACGCGGTGACGGTGACGCCAGGATAGAAACTGACCACACGCACATTGTGCGCCCGCGCCTCCACCCGCAGCGACTCGGAGAGGGCGTTCAGGGCGAATTTGCTGGCGCAGTAGATGCTGTTGCCCGGCAGGGCGCGGCGTCCGATGATCGAGGAGATGTTGATGATCAGGCCATCCCGACGGGCACGCATGCCGGGCAGCACCGCCTCGATACAGGTCAGCGCCCCCCAGAAGTTAATATCGAAGGCGCGGCGACTCGATTCCAGGTCGAGCGCACCCACCTGCCCGCGCATGCCCACCCCGGCGTTGTTCACCAGCAGATCCACGCCGCCCCAACGCTGGTCGATCGCGGCCATCGCCTGCGCCACCTGGGCCGGGTCGGCCACATCCGCGGCCAGAGGCAGGGCCTGGACGCCGGGCTGCTGCTGCACTGCCGCGGCC
>JABWBG010000393.1 GCA_013360575.1 Caldilineales bacterium | reverse complement strand
CTGCCCTTGCTGCGGCCCGGCCTGTGGACCGGCGCGGCCCTGGTTTTCCTCACCACCATCAAAGAACTGCCTGCCACCTTGCTTTTGGCCCCCTCCGGGTTCGATACGCTGGCCACACGCATCTGGTCCGCGGCAGAGGAGGCTTTTTTCGTCCGCGCCGCGGCCCCGGCCCTCCTGCTCGTGCTCATCTCCGCGCTCAGCATCTTCATCCTGTTCAGCCAGGAAGAGGGCAGCGAGCCGGCCCAGAGGTCGCCATGACCGTCAGCCTAACCCTGCGCGGGGTGACGAAGGCATTCAACGACGTAGGCGCAGCCCGTGGCGTCAGTTTTGAGCTGGAACAGGGGCAATTGTTGGCCCTGCTCGGCCCCAGCGGCTGCGGCAAGACCACCACTCTGCGCCTGATTGCGGGGTTCGAGCGGCCCGACGCCGGCGAGATCGAGATCGGGGGGGAGTTGGCAGCAGGGCCGGGGCTGTTCGCGCCGCCGGAGAAGCGCCGCGTGGGCATGGTCTTCCAGGAATACGCCCTCTTTCCCCATCTCACCGTGGCCGAGAATATCGCTTTTGGCCTGCCGCGCGGGGATGCCAGCCGCGGCCGCCGCGTGCAGCAGGCGCTGGAATTGGTGGGGATGCCTCATCTGGCCGCGCGCATGCCGCACGAACTGAGCGGCGGCCAGCAGCAACGGGTGGCCCTGGCCCGCGCCCTGGCGCCGGAGCCGGCCCTGGTCTTGCTGGATGAGCCGTTCAGCAACCTGGACGCGGCCCTGCGCGTGCGGGTGCGGGCGGAGGTGCGCGCCATCCTCAAACAAGCCAATGCCACCGCCATTTTCGTCACCCATGATCAGGAAGAGGCGCTGAGCCTGGTGGACCAGGTGGCGGTGATGCTGCACGGACGGGTGGAGCAGGTGGCCACACCCCGGCAAGTGTATTATCAACCGGCCACGCGAGCGGTGGCCGCTTTTGTGGGCGATTCTAATTTCCTGCCCGGCCAGGCAGAGGGGGGCTGGGTGCAGACCTGGCTGGGCCGACTGCCCACGCAAATGGAGATGTGGGGCGCGGTGGAGGCCCTGGTGCGGCCGGAGAGTATCGATCTGCGCCCAGCGGCGGCGGATGCGCCGGGCCGCGTGCGCAACGTCATCTTCTTCGGCCACGATCAGTTGATCCAGGTGGCGCTGCCCGGCGGCATGATCGACGCCCGCCTCGGCCCCGATTACCAATTTTTCCCCGGCCAGCCCGTGGATCTGCGAGTGATCGGCCCGGTGATGACCTATCCCGTGGGGTAAAAAGCTGCAAGCATCGAGACGAAGGACGAAAGACGATAGACGAAGGACGAAGGAAGCATCACGCACCACGTTTTACGTTTTACGTTTTACGTTTTACGCCCCACGCCTCATCCCCTCAAATAACGCCTCCATCTGGTAGCCGGCGGCGGCGTGGGCCTGGCGCAGGGCGAGAAGGGCGGCGTGGCAGGCCGTGATCGCCTTGGGCAGGGCACGCGGATCGGCAGGCGCGGCAGGCGCGGCCGCGATCTGCGCCAGCATATCCCGCAGCGCCAGCAGGTTGATCAGGTCGGTGAAAGCCTCGGCGTTGTACCACAGCACCTCATCGAAGCGATTCACGCCCAGAAACTGCTGCGTTTCGGCGTCGGCGAAGAGACTGCGGGCGCGGGCCGCGGGCGCGTCGGGCAGCCCCTCCAGGCTGAGCAGCCGCCGCAGCAGGGCCAG
>JABWBG010000140.1 GCA_013360575.1 Caldilineales bacterium | reverse complement strand
GCCTGGCGGAACGCGAGCAGCAGCCGCTCGAAGAACGCCTCGGCGCCGCCGTGCGTGGCGCCGGCCATTGCCGCCAACAGGCGCATCACTCGTCCTCGAGCTTGTATTTCAGCCAAGCCAGCATCGGCCACAACGCCGCCATCAGCGCCACGAGGAATCCCCAATAGCCTTCCTTGTAGCCCTTGCGCCGTACGTAGCATTTGAAGAAGCGCGTGAAGAGGCGGCGCAAATTGCGGCCGAAAGTCTCCGTCGTGCCGTTGGCGCGCATGTCGCGGGCGCGCGCGCTGCTGTAGCGGTCGAGCCGGCGCAGCATGTCGGAGATGCCGGCGTCCACGTAGTGAATCATCGGCGTCGCGAGCCAGCGCTTTTCCCCGGCGAGCGTCACGACCGGATGGATGCGCTGATCGCCCCAGCGCTTTGCGCCGCGCGAAAAAAGGCGCGTCGTGGCCGAGACGCCCCACGATCCTCCCCATCCGTAACGCACGAGCCGTTTGCCGATGTAGTTGTCGAACGGAATGAGGTAGTGCGCCGGCGCGCTCGCGTTCGCGGCCGCGGCGCGAATCTCGGCGGCCAAGGCCGGCGGCACGCGCTCGTCGGCGTCGACTTCGAGGATCCAGTCGCCGGTGCAGGCGTCGAGACCGGTGTTGCGGCGCGGCCCCTCGATCTCCCAGGCCCCCTCGATGACCCTGTGCGCGAGACGATCGGCGATGGCTTTCGAGCCGTCGGTGCAGCGGTCGAGCACCACGACGATCTCGTCGGCAAATGCCAGCGCCGCCAGGCACTCCGCGAGCTGATGCTCCTCGTTGTGCGCGACGACGAGCGCCGACAGGCGCCGGGGGGCGTTGCCGGTCATGCCGGAGCGCATTCCGCGCACTGCGCGAGCAGATCGCGCGCCGCGGCCATGGCCTTGTCCACCGACAGCGTCTCCATGTGCGTATCGTGGCGCCTGTAGTCGTAGCCGGGCTTGGCGAGGATCGCGTCGTAGGAAAGGTCGGTGCGCACGGCACGCGTCCGCGCGCCCCATGGACCGTAGTGCTCCTCGCGGCTCGGGCCGAACAGGCCGAGCGTCGGCACGCCCATCGCCGCGGCCAGACGCCGGATCGCCGGTTCTTCGTAGCCCTCGCCGACCAGCAGAAAACGGATCTCCGGGTCGATGGCACGTACGCGCGCCGCGATCTGCACCAGGTAGGAGACGCCATTTCTGCGTCCCAATGTGCCGGTGTAGACCACCAGCGGGCGGCGGCCCAGCCACTCGTGACGATGACGGAAGGCCATGCCTACCTCGGCGGGGACGGTAAAGAAGGCGAGATCGGAGGCGTTGGGGATGACGTGGACGCGATCGCGGGGGTAGCCGCAGCGGACGACCCCCGCGCGCATGTCGGGCGAGAGGGCGACGATCTGGGCCGAGTGTTTGTAGGCGAAGCGTTCCAGGGCGTTGGCCAGGGCGATGGGCAGGCGCCCACGCAGGGCGCCCATGGCGATCGCCTCCTCCGGCCACAGGTCGCGCACTTCGAAGACCATGGGCGCGCGCCGCCAGCGCGCCGCGAACACCCCAGGGATCACAATCGTCAGCGGCGTGCTGGTGGCGAAGACCACATCGGCCGGGAGGGCCGCGGCCCGCAGCCCGGCGCCGATGGCGAACTGGAAGAAGGCGATCATGCGGCGGGCATAGCCCATGTAATTCGAGTAGGGCACGGGCAACCAGTGCACCTGGATGCCGTCGATCACCTCGCGGCGCCAGCCCCGGGCCGCGGGCCGGGCCGCGGCCCGCTCGGAGGTGATGAGATGCACCTCATGCCCCCTGGCCGCCAATCGCCGCGCCATCTCATAGGAGCGCGTGCTGCCGGCTTGCTGGGGGGAATTGAAATACTGATGGAGATAGACAATCCGCATGGATCTGTTTAGTAAATAAAAACATCGCAGGTGGGCAAAAATACACGCTAGACGCGCGTGATGCGCCGGGCCAGGGGCGGCGGCAACACCAGGCCCAGCCACCGGCGCAGCCCTCTGATCTCGATGGCCGGATCCCCGAATACGTTCAGATCCTGCGGGGGGATGCGATTCATGACCACGCCCAGGAAGCGCCCGGCCCCGCCATCCAGACCCTCGGCGCAGGCCTGCACCGCATCCACCGGCGTAGACCCCGGCGTGATCACCAGCAGGGCGGCGTCGCTCCAGGCGCTGAGGGCCAGAGCGTCGGCGCAGCGATGCAGGGCCGGCGTATCGATGATGACCCGGTCGGCTGCCTCGCCCAGCGCGGCGACGACCTCGCCCATGCCCGCTGCGGCCAGACGATCCAGGGCTCTGGCCCTGTTTTGGCCGGCGCTGAGCAGGTGTAGCCCAGGCGTCGCCGTCTGCTGCAGCGCCTCGGCCAGGCGCGCCTCGCCCAGCAACACCTCGGCCAGCCCGGCATTGTTATGGCAGCCGCACAGGAGATGCAGCGCCGGCGAACGCAAATTGGCATCCACCAGAAGGGTGGGGCGACCGCTGGCCGCAGCAACCTGGGCGAGATGGTGCGCCACCGTGGACTTGCCCTCGCCCGGTAGGAAGCTGGCGACCAGCAGAGACCGCGGCTGCGGCTGGGCGCGATCGATCTCGGCGCGCAGAAAACGCACAGCATCGACAAAACGCACGCCAGGCGGAGCCGCGCTCTCCTCCTCTGGCAAAGTCGAAGCCAGGGGCAGGCCGCCTAAATAGGGCGCGTGCGCAGCACTGCGCAAATCCTCATGCGACCGCGCCTTGTCATCGCTCAGTTCCAGCACAAAAGCAATGCCCAACGCCAGCATGACGCCGAGCAGCCCGCCCAAGAGGGCGTTTTGCCATGCCGGCCGGCTGAGGCGGCGCGCGGCGGAAGCAGGCAGGGCGTAGCGCACCACAGCCTTTTCCTCCACATCCGCGGCGATGCGCAACTCCTCTTGCTTGTTCAGAAGCAAAGAATAGCTGTTCCACAAGCGCTCGCGTTCGGCCTGCAACTCCTGTTTGCGGTTTTGCAGAACAAGTCGCTGGCTCTGGAGCGCATCCAGCTCCCGCATCGCCTGCAAGATCGCTTCATCTTCAAGCAAACTGGGGGGAGACAACAACGCCGCTTCCATTGCCTCGGCCTGGCGGGCGTAGCTGGCCAATTCGTCGTTGAACACGACCAGCAGACGGCTCAAATCCGCGGCCACCAGCGCAGAGGCGCCGGCAAATTCATCCAGTGTAGCAGGTTGCAGGACAAACTGAAACGTATTATCAAGGGCGCTACGATCGGAAAAGCTCCTAACCGCATCTGTTTGCAAGAAAAGCAACGAAAGCAATCCAGCAACATTGGCTGAAGATGTACTAGTGGCACTTTGCGTCAATTGCAAGATCTGGGCATCTGTCAATAATGTTTGCATTTGTGACAAACGTTGATTAATCTCATTAAATTCACGGGTTAATTTTATTCTTTTCTGTTCAACTATATTGTCAAATAACGTCTTTTTATAATCATATTCTCGATCTAGTCGATCTATTTCACCGCTTTCTACAAATTCCACAAATGCAGTGTTAGCGGCGTCATGCCGCTCTTGCGCAGAAGCTAGTTGGTTTTCGATGTTCCGCAAAGAAACATCGCTGGCATAGAGATCGTTGATGAAGCGGGCGTAGTATTTTGCCCACAGATCCGCCAGCAATATCACGGCCTCGGCGTCAGGCCCTTTGGCCAAGATCTTGATCATACTGGTCTCGAACTGGCCAGAAATGTAGCCCAAAAGTTGCCGCGGTTGTTTGACGCCGAAGGGCTTGGGGTCTGGCAATTCCTGAAAAACGCTCTCGGCAATGGTCTCGTTGCGCACCAGCGCCACCAGCAAGGGCATGCGATCGGTGCTTCTGCCCAACTGGATCAAGTCTTCCTGGATGATGCGATATCTGGGTTCGATCTGCAGTTGCAGATCGCTGCGGACGACGACGATGCCCGCCTGTGACTGCAACTCTGGCTCGGCAAAGGCGCCGGCAGCGACCGCGATCAAAGCTGCGGCCACGCCTAGCCAGAAGATCAGCCAGAGCCATTTGAGGGAAAGGCGGAAAAATTCACGTACGATCATGGTGTGCTCATCGGAATGGGAGAAGGTGGAGGGAGTGCGGTTAGCGCGGCCGTTGGTACAGATCGGCGGCGAGATTCCACACCCGTCCGAGAGGGGTCAAACGATCGGAAAAGCGTTCGACCAGGGAGCTGTCACGGCCAATGCCGGTGGGATCGGCATCGGTGGAGCCATAGCAACTGACATACCAGGCCACGCCCACAACTTCCGGAACTTCGCGCAGGCGCTCGGTCAGCCCCAACAGCAAACCGGCATAATCGGCCGACCGATATTTGGCTGTGGAGAGGGCGCCCAACTCGGTGATCAGCGTGCGGGTGGAGCGGTCGCGGGCGCGCTGGTGTGCAATGAAGGCCTTGACAGTATTCACTGCCTCCTCCGATTGCCCAAACATCTCGGCAGTGCTGCGCGTGCCGGTGTACAGGTGGATCTGATTGTAGACATTGGCAGGGACTGGCCCAAATCGCTGTTCAAAACTCGTGTAAACTGCATCTATGTAAGCAAAGTTATCGATAAAAACGAATCCGCCAAAATAAATGTCTCCCTGCCAGCCGAAATCGATTACTCCTTTCAACTTATCGGCCGCCTGTTGTGGCGAGAGGTTCGCCTGTGAAGGGACGTCAGGTTCATTCAAAAGGAGCAGAGGTCTGCCATCATTGTAGGGTCTCAACCAGGCAAGGGGCTCGCCGGGATATCCCCAATGCATGGGCACGTAGGTCTTGTCTGCGGGATTGGCAAACTGTGCTGTCCAATTATGCCACCAGCCCGTGGCCAGATTCGATGTGTCGCAAAAGTAGATAGCCGGGGCCCAACTGCGCAAGGCGTGACCATAACCCAACCAGTATTGATCAAACACATCCCAGGGCCCGGTCGGGCCGGCATTCGGGTCGAAGGGTGTGTCGGCGATTGCTTGCAAGGCGTCCTCATCTTTAGGAGGGCACCCCAACGGTAGAACGGCCACCGTATCCAACAAAGTCCCCGATTCGCGGCTGGCGATCACAAGGGGGGAGTTGTCCACCACGCCGATGGGCAAAAGCGCCCATTGGAAGGCGGCGGCTACCGGCAGATTCCAAATGATCGGTTTAGCATTGCCCAATTGCAGCCAGAAGGAGTTGGCGCTGTGCGATGGAGCGTAGACCCTTGCCCAGGCGTACCCCACGCTGCGCAGTTGCAGCGCCTGTCGCTCTATGCCGGGCTGGCCAAATGAGCTGTAATCGGCGCTATTTGTGCCCAACGCCTGCCCGAACAGCGCGGTCTCATGCTCGATCACCCGAAAAGTGTGCGGCAAGTTGATCGTGGGCTGATAGGCGCCGGCGCAGGCGGAAGCGTTCGCGCGGGGAGAGGTATATCCCCAGACGTTTAGGGCCTGCGCGATAATCATCAGCAGCGGCAAAAGTAGGCGGTACATGGTCGATCGGTGGGTGAGTGTAGCAGGCGTCCAGGCGGGGGCGCATCATACGTGCTGGGTTGCGCGGCTGTCAACACATCCTTGCCGCCCGCTGCTTATTGGCCGGGCCGTCAGCGGTAGCGCTTGCCGAACAACCTGTAGGCCAGCGGCCCCAACGAGGCTTCGACCAGGCTTTTGACCAGGGTCATAGCCATGGCGGTAGGGATGGCATAGCCGGGATAACAAACGCGTACCAGGCGCAGCCGGTATTTGATGTTGGCCGCAGATTTGATGTGAAACAGCGCCCGCCACCGGGCAAGCAAGCCTACGCCGGGGCGGTACAGTTTATTGCCGGTGTGCATGCGGTCCACCTCGATAGTAAGGCCGGACAGGATATAAAGTCCGTATCCTGCCTCTCGCTTGGCCCGGCAACTGAAGACATAATCGGCGCCGTAATGGGGCAGATAGCGCTCATCCACAGGAGCGATCTGCTGCAACAACCGCGCGGGGAAAAAGAGGGCCCGCCCCGCCAGCATGTCCACCGGGATCAGATCGGGAACCGCCGTCGCCGGGAAGGGCCGGCCCAGCAGGGGATGCGCGGTCAGCGCCCAGGCCCATGACCGCACACGACAACCGCTGGATTGGTAATGGCCATCGCTGACAGTGGCCGCGCAAAACAGGGCCTGAGGATGCTGATCCGCCATCTCCACATAGCGCGCCACCCCCTCGGCCGGCAACTTCACGTCACTGTTCAGCAGGAGGACGCAGTCGCCGGCGCCGGTCCGCGGTTTCACCCAGGCCAATCCCTTGTTGATCGCCCCGGTCCAGAAATCATACTCCGTAGCCTCCACCTCGATAATGTGCAGCGGCAGAGAGTGATCTCGCAGGAAAGCGCTGGTTTCATCGGCGGGGTGGCTGTTGATGACCACAACCGTCAGATTGCGATAGGTTTGCACGGCCAGCGCGGCCAGCGCCTTCCGCAATAAAGACAGCTCCCGATAGGTCGGGATCAGGACATAGACACAGACTGGATCAGCAGCGTCAGGGACCATAAGCAGGGGAATTCATACCACAGGCGGCGCAAACCGCCGGAAATGATCGGTTAGACAATTGTCCAACTCGGCAAAGACCGCGTTTTCAGAAAAATGGCGGTGCGCGAAGGCCACCGCCCGCGCTTCCAGTTGCCGGCGCTGGGCCGCGTCGCGCAGCAGCGCGATCACTGCCGCCGCAAAGGCATCCCAATCCGCGGCAACCACACAGGGCGGCTCCTCATCCCTGGCCAGGCCCTCCACGCCCACCGGCGTGGACACAAGGGCCTTGCCAAAACAGAGCGCCTCCACAGTCTTGATCTTCAGCCCGGTGCCGAGATCGACAGGATTGACCACGACAGTGGCCCTGGCATACTCCAGATCGAGCCGCTCCACCACCCCCAACACCTGCACGCGGGGCAGGCCCTGGGGCAGAAAGCGCCCCACCTCGCCGACCACAGCCAAAACCGCGTCGGGAATGGCGGCGAGGATCTGCGGCCAAACCCGCTGATAAAACAACGTCAGCCCGCGGCGGTTCATCTCATGTTCGCCACCCACGATCAGCACCCGCGCCTGCTCGACCGGCTCCGCCGGGGCGGCGACAATGTGCGGCGGCGCATAACCGAGCACGATCACCCGCCGCTCCGGCGCCAGCGCCCGAAACAGCTCTGCCTCGCGCTGCTGCACGGCGATGATCACATCCCCGCGCAGCAAGGCAGCGCGTTCCTCCGCGGCCGTGAATTCGCGGCCAATGGCGTCGCCGCCGAACACGGCCACCTGCTGGCCCACGCGCGACACCATATCGATAGTGTGAGTTAGTTTCAACGCCGAATCGGGTAAACCCACAAAACAGGGCGTCATATATACATATTCCGCAATAACTGCCGTCGGTTGGCGCTTCATCGCAAGTTCTTTCACGATCTGTTGGGTCTGTGGCCAACACGAACGTTGTTGCTGAATCCACGACGCGCGCAGCTTAGACGGCGCAAATCGTTTCAACCATTCGAATCCCTTCAACCATTGCAAAAAAGGATATAAAAATGCCCCCGCCGCGCGGCGACCCACTCCCCCCTGCTCTTGTGGGCGCTTTACAAGCACCAATTCATCCACCCTCTCTGCCACCGCCGCAACATGATCCGCGGGCAGAGACAAAGTCTGCAGCACCAAAATCACACGATACCCTTGCTTTCTGAGCAATTCACAAAGATTGCTCAGAACCCTCCTTCCTCCTCGTATTTCTGGATAAGGCGAAAAAAAGCTAACTATAATAACAGTTTTTGAAGAATTATTATCAGACATACAATATAAAAAAATAAATCATTTACTCCAGCGTTCAACAAATCGCTCAATCATGTCATCATCGTAAAAATGTCTGGAAAATTTATGAGAATAAATTCTACGACAAACTGACGATTCTATCTTTATCGTATGCAACAAGGAAAGATAGACATAACCGTATCGAGATTCTGCCCTGGTGTTTTGTGCTTCCAATCTGATTACTTGAGGAGTTGCCAGGAATCTGGTCAAAACTTCCGAGCCTTTGTTGGATAGATCTTCAAGACGAATGATCAATGCCGCAACAGTATTGTGATGATATACAGCGTACCCATCTTCGCGCGGGAATGGGCGAGAAAAAACATCAATATCAAAAACAGTTTTCAATTCTCTATCAAACCAATTGTATACATAATCAAAGGTATTTTCTTTTTCAAGGATATTGGTCAAATATTGCCTGGTCTTTGCTACATCCATCATCCCCGATCGGTCGAGCAGGTTTTCTTGGGCAAATTGTGGATTATGGAATAAATTGGAAACAACAAAGGCGATTGGATCGCGTACCAATGAAATGATTTTACAAGAAATTTGTGATTTTTTACGAATGATTCGCTGAACAGATTCTCCTAAATAGATATGATATGGCAGGGGATAATTTCCTGCTTTCAATTGAAATTCACGATATTTCACCAAATCGTCGGAAAGGAAATGCAGGTGTAGGACGCGATTGGGCAGCGCTGCTTGCTGTAAAGCCCGATAGATCGTGCTCGAACCCACCTTGCCCATCTGATAGACCAGGATCGGCGGGCGGTCGGGATGGGCGAATGCCGCTCTCGCTTCGCGTTCGGCCAGGACGCGCTTGGCCGCCGCGGCCAGCGGCTTGAAGGTGACGGCGGCGCGGCGCAGAAATGGCTCGGTCGGGGACATGGAGAAAGGGTGAAGGATGCGCGGGCCGGCGCGGCGTTTACCGGCGCAACAGGGCCGCGGCCCGGTACTGTACTTTCACGATCAGCCGCTTCAGATAGATGCGGCCCAGTTCCGGCCCAGAAAAAAGTCCACGGTATCGCCGCTGCAACGCCCGCCGTTCCGCATCAGCGGCTGCTTGCTGGCGGCGGGAAAATCCAGAAACGCCTTCGTACCGGCAGATAAGCAGGGGGATATGCTGATAACTTCCACGATACTGCCGAAAAAAACGCAGATGCCATTCCTGATCGGCGCGAATGCGATAATGACAATCAAACAATCCCACGGCTTGCGTCATGAAGTTATTCCTATGATAAAAAACAGCTTGTTGCACAAATCTGCCGTAATACAATTCATAACCGCTAATAATATCAGCATGTCTGTATATTTGATATTCGCTATTATAATCTATAATAGCGTCGCCGTAATAGAGAGCGAGTTTTTTATTTACAATAAATTTGTAAATTCTTGTCAATATATCGGGCGAAATAAATAAATCACCTGCATGCAAGAATAATAAATACTCTCCCGTACTCAGCGCCACCGCCTTGTTCATGGCATCGTAGATGCCTTCATCTTTTTCGCTAACATAAATATGGATATTATTACGATATTTTTCGATTATCTGTTTTGTTTTATCCGTTGAATCACCGTCTATAACGATGTATTCAATATCAGGATAATCTTGCACCAATACACTTTGTATGGTGTTTTCAATAAAGGATTCGGCGTTATAACATACAGTTATGACAGAGAATTTCATAAGATCGCTTTCGATATCTGCCGATCAATCGCACATTTCTCGATATCGCTTGCTGAATGTGTCGGCCCGCCGCGCCAGGGCGGTGGAGGAAATGGGCTGCGAGGCGATGGCCTTGATGTGCACCGCCGCGGCGGCGCAGTCGTTGGCGTCCAAGGCCATCGTCCCCAGCTCCACTCTGGCCCAAACGTTGTGAGGCTCGATCTGCAAGACCTGAGAGAACTCGGTCACCGCGGCTTCGAGCCGGCCCAAGGCACGGAGCGAACGCCCCGTGTGGATGCGGGGCAGCGTCCACTGCGGGTCGAGCGCAATCGCCTGCGCCAGCGCCTGCAAGGCCTCTTCGTAGCGTTTGGCCTGGTGCAAACTGGCCCCCAGTTGATTCCAGGCCTCGGCATTGGCGGGATCGCCGGCCACCAGTTTCTCGCAGGCCGCGAGCGCAGCCCGCGTCCGTCCCGCCGCCCGCAGGATCTCGCACGACCAGAAATAGAGTTGGCTGTACTCGGCAGCGACCGGAGCCGCCAATTCGACGTCGGCGACGGCCAGCCAGGCCGCAGCTTGATCCACTTCACCCTGTTCGTACTCTTCCAAAGCCTTGCCCAAGGCCAGCCGCCAGCCGATGACGCCGCGCCAGGCTTGCTCGGGGGCCGCGGCCACGCCCCTCTGCTCCGCCGCGCGCAACG
>JABWBG010000139.1 GCA_013360575.1 Caldilineales bacterium | reverse complement strand
CTGCTGGCCGGCGCCTCCCTGACCGCAGACCAGATCCAAGCCGCGGCCCGCACGGCCGCCGCTGAAAGCCGGCCCATCGACGACGCCAAAGGCTCGGCCTGGTACCGCCGCCACATGGTCGAGGTGCTGGTGCGCCGGGCGCTCACCAGCCTGGGAGGCGGCGCATGAAGAAGGCGATCACCCTCACCGTCAACGGCGACCGCCGCGAGCTGTACGTGGCCACGCATCACAGCCTGCTGGATGTGATCCGCAACGAGCTGGGGCTGATGGGCACACACCGCGGCTGCGACACCGGCAACTGCGGCGCTTGCACCATCCAGGTGGACGGACTGGCCATGAACGCCTGCCTGCTTCTGGCTGTCGATTACGACGGCAGCGACATCCTCACCATCGAGGGCGTGGCCCAGGAGGGCGCGTTGCACCCGGTGCAGCGGGCGCTGGTCGAGAAAGGGGGCATCCAGTGCGGATTCTGCACCCCCGGCATGGTGATGAACGCCCTCGCCCTCCTCGCCGACGACCCCCACCCCACCGAAGCCGACATCCGCGCCCGTCTCTCCGGCAACCTCTGCCGCTGCACCGGCTACGCCAAGATTGTCGAGGCGGTGGGCAGTGTTCAGTAGTCAGTGTTCAGTGTTCAGTGTTCAGTATTCAGTGTTCAGTTGCTATTTGAGTTTTCGTAATATTTCATCTTATTTTGTCATACAGAAAGCAAGAAATACCATTTTCTATCTTTAATTACTCAACACTGACCACTGACCACTGACCACTGCGTACTGACTACTGACTACTGACCACTGAATACTGAATACTGACCACTGAACACTGACCCCAATGTCTACCCACATCGGCCAGCGCCTCCCCAAACTCGACGCCGCGGACAAAGCCAGCGGCCGGGCCACCTATGGCCACGACGTGCGCCTGCCCGGCATGTTGCACGGCGCGATCCTCTACTCCGCCCATGCCCACGCCCGCATCCTGCGCGTGGACACCGCGCGCGCCGAACGGCTGCCGGGCGTCAAGGCCGTGCTCACCGCCGCCGACAATCCCCCCACCCATTTCGGCTACGGCAAGGATCAGACCCCCTTCAAAACCGTGGCCCGCAGCCTGCGCGATGAGATCGCCGCCGTCGCCGCCGTCGACCTGGACACCGCCCGCCACGCCCTCAGCCTGATCGAGGTGGAGTACGCGCCGCTGCCCCCGGTCTTCTCCGTCGCCGCCGCCCTGGCCCCCGCCGCGCCCCTCATCCACCCGGCGCATGGCTCCAACCTTTTCCAGACCTATCACTACGAGCACGGCGACCCGGCCCGCGGCGAAGCGGAATCGGATCTGATCCTAGAGAGCACCTATCGCCTACCTTATGTCAACCATGCCTGCATGGAAACCAGCGTCGTCGTCGCCCACTACCAGCAGGGCGGCCGCCTGACCCTGTGGAGCACCACCCAGATCCCCTTCCTGCTGCAACGCGACCTGGCCGAGGCCCTGGGCATCCCCGGCAGCCACATCCGCGTGATCCAGACCGCCATCGGCGGCGCCTTTGGCCGCGGGCTGGACATCTACCCCTTCGAGCCGATCGCGGCCCTGCTATCGATGCGCGCCGGCAAGCCCGTCCGCGTGGCCTTCTCCCGCCGCGAAGAATTCCTGGCCGGCCCCGCCCGCCAACCCGCCGAAGTAAGCCTGCGCGCCGGCGCCCGGCTGGATGGCCGCCTCACCTTCCGCGAGGTATCCGCTGCACTCGATATCGGCCCCTACGTGTCGTGGGGGTCGGTGACGCCGCTGGTGATGATGGAGACCACCGCCTCGCTCTACAAAGTCCCGCACGTCCGCTTCCGCGCCGACTGCATCTACACCAACAATCTCGTCACCGGGGCCATGCGCGGCTACGGCAACCCCCAATCCACCTTTTTTGTGGAGACGATGATGGATCAACTGGCCGAGGCGCTGGGCCTGGACCCGGTCGAGTTCCGCCTGATCAACGCCAACGAGCCGAACAGCGCCACCCCGCAGGGCCTAGTCATCACCTCCTGCGGCATGAAGGAATGCCTGCAAGCTGTGGCCGCCACCGCCGACCGGGGCGCGGATCGGCCAGGGGAACAAACGACGGTCGAGCCAATCCACGGTCGCCTCGACCCCGCCGCCGGCGCCCACAAACGTGGGATCGGCTTCGCCGCCACCCTCAACGTCGGCGGCGGCGCCCGCATCTACCGCAGCGATGGCTGCGGCGCCACCGTCAAGGTGGATGACTTCGGCCACGTCACCCTCATCACCGGCTCCACCGAGATCGGCCAGGGGTCGGAGACCGTGTTGGCGCAGATCGTGGCCGAAACCCTGGGCGTGCACCCCCAAGATGTCTCGGTGATCAACGCCGACACAGACCTGAAGCCCTGGGATGTGGGCGTCCATGCCAGCCGCACCACCTTCATCGCCGGCAACGCCGCCCGCCTGGCCGCGCTCGAGGCCCGCCGCCAGATCTTCGAGACCGCAGCCGAGATGCTGGGCGTCGCGCCTGACTGCCTGATCGCCAGCGAAGGCCACATTCGGGCGGCGGATGCCCCCGATCTGCCGCCCCGACTGAGCGCGCCGACGTCGGCCCTGCCCCTGGCCAGGGTCGTGCGCCAGCGCCACTTCCGCCAGGGCGGGCAGATCGTGGTTGGCGAAGGCTGGTACGACCCGCCCACGCAGATGGTTGACAAGGATACCTACAAAGGCAACATCTCCGCCGCCTACGGCTTTGGCGCCCAGATGGCCGAGGTGGAAGTGGACACCGAGACCGGCCAGGTGCGGGTGCTGCGCCTGGCCTGCGCCAACGACGTGGGCCGGGCGATCAACCCCATGGCGGTCGAGGGCCAGATCGAAGGCGGCGCGCAGATGGGGCTGGGCTACGCCCTCTCGGAAGAGCTGATCGTGGCCAACGGGCAGGCGCTGAATCCCGATTTCCATCACTACCGCCTCTTCACCGCCGCCGACATGCCCCCGATCGAGACCATCATCGTCGAGACCGACGACCCCGGCGGCCCCTTCGGGGCCAAGGGCGTGGGCGAGATGGGCGGCACACCCACCGCCGCCGCCATCGCCAACGCCATCTACGACGCCATCGGCATCCGCCTGACCGAGCTGCCCATGACGCCCGAACGGGTGTTGGCGGCCATCCTGCACCGCGACCTGGAGAGCGCATGACCTCACCCCGCCTGAATCCCAACCTGCTCAGCCTCCCCCTCTACGTCGCCGGTAAGTCGGTGGACGAAGTGAAGGAGGAGCTGGGGCTGGAACAGATCATCAAGCTGGCCTCCAACGAAAGCCCGATCGGCCCTTCCCCGCGGGCGGTGGAGGCGGCGCGGGCCTTCCTCAGCCACGCCCACCGCTATCCGGGCAGCCTGGATCGCACCCTGCGCCGCGCCCTGGCCCGCCGCCTGCATCCCGACCTGCACGAGGATCAGTTTGTAATCGGCAACGGCGGCACCGACATCCTGCGGCTGATCACGCAGGCCTTTGTGTTCGACGGCGGCAATGTGGTGATGGGGCAGGCGACCTTCCCCATGTACAAGATCTTCACGACCATGTTCAATGGCGAGCCGCGCATCACGCCGCCCTGCCCCGACTACCGCCTGGATCTGGAGGCGATGCTGGCCGCCATCGATGAAGACACCCGCCTGGTCTTCCTCTGCTCGCCCAACAACCCCACCGGCCACACCATCTCGCAGCAGCAAGCGGAGTACTTCATGGCCCACGTGCCGCCGCAGGTCGTGGTCGTCTTCGACGAATCGTATTACGAATATGTCGATGACCCGGATTACGCGGCCAGCCTGGATTTTCTGCTGGCGGGCCGCAATTTGCTGATCGTGCGCAGCTTCTCCAAGGTAGGCGGGCTGGCCAACCTGCGCGTGGGCTATCTGGTGGGGCCGCCGGAGCTGGCGCGCTACATTGCCCGCGCCAAGCTGCCCTTCCACACCGGCGATGTCTCCTTGGCCGCGGCCCTGGCCAGCCTGGACGACGCCGAGTTCATCGCCCGGCAGACGCAGGCGGTGCAGGAGGGGCGGCGCTATCTGCGCGAGGCCCTCACCGGCCTGGGCTTGCATTGCCTGCCCTCGCAGGCCAATTTCGTCACCTTCGTCGACCCGCCCCAGCCGGCCGAGGCCCTGACCGCGGCCCTGCTGCGCCGCGGCTTCATCGTGCGGGCCATGGCCGGCTTCGGCATGCCCAACGCCGTCCGCGTCAGCGTGGGCAGCCCGGCCGAGAATACCGCCTTCGTCGCCGCCCTGGCTGCCGTCCTGGCCGCCCCCCCCTGCCTGAGGAACTGCACATGAGTTATGTCAAGCATATCGAACGCGTAGCCCTGGCCGTGCCCCATTTGGAGGAAGCGCAGGCCCTCTTCGAGACCTGGTTTGGGGCCGTGTTCCAGCCGGAGGAGATGATCGAGGACATGGGCATCCGCTACCGGCCCTTCCAGGTGGGCGAAAGCCGCATGGAATTGCTGGAGCCGACCCGCGACGACAGCCCCGTGGCCCGCTTTCTGGCCCGGAACGGCGGCCCCGGCGTCCACCACATCACCTTCGAGGTGGATGACTTGGACGAGGCCGTGGCCGAGCTGGAACGCCGCGGAGGGCGCATCGCTTATCGCCACACCTACGCCGAGGGCGTCACTTTCGAGGGCAAAGTCTGGCGCGAGGCCTTCGTCCACCCCAAAGACGCCTACGGCGTGCTCATCCACCTGGCTGAGAAACGTCCGGCCCCACAATAAACCCACCCACCTAGTTCGACGCTAGGTCGAACAGGCCGTTAAACAGCGACTTTTCGGTGGGTGGGCAAAACCGGGCGTACCGATTTTTGGCAGTCACAGTATCGCAAACCCTTCCCGTCATGTCAATCACCCCCCTTTCGCTCACCATCCTCTCCCTCGAACAGGCCACCATCCTGCCCTTCATGACCCTGCGGCTGGCCCTGGAGGGCGCCCGCGTGATCCGGGTGGAAGCGCCCCCACGCGGCGACCCCAACCGCTGGGTTGGCCCGGAGGTGATCGCAGGCGACGCCGGCATGAACGCCTATTTCCTGCCCAACAACCTGGGCAAAGAGGCGATCACCCTGAACCTGGGCAGCCGCGCGGGCCAGGCCCTGCTCCACCGCCTGATCCGCGAGCTGCCGGTGGATGTGTTCGCCACCAACCAGCGCCCGCGCAGCTACCAGAAGTTGGGCATCGATTACGAGACCCTGGCCCGCCTCAAGCCCGACCTGATCTGGCTGGGCATCACCGGCTTTGGGCCAGAGAACGACGAGGCCGCCTACGACCCGGTCTTGCAGGCCCGGGCCGGGTTCATGGAACTGACCGGCGAGAAGGAGGGCGATCCCATGGTCTTCGGGCTGCCGATGGTGGATTTGGGCGCGGGCGAGCATGCCTACGGCCAGGTGATGAAGGCCCTCTACCACCGCGCCCTCAGCGGCGAGGGCAGCCGCATCGACATCTCCATGTTTCAATCCGCCCTCTCCTGGATGAACTCGCCCATCCTGCTCAGCCAGAGCCTGGGCCAGCCCACCACCCGCCACGGCAACACCCACCCCTTCTTCGCGCCGGCGTCGGTCTATCCCACCGCGGACGGCTATCTCTATCTGGCCGTGGGCAACGACCGGCAGTGGGCGGCCATCGCCGATCTGCCCGATTTTGCCCATCTGACCCAGGATGGGTATAGCCGCAACGCCGGCCGCATCGCCGATGTGGAGGCGCTGAACCGGCAGATCGCCGCCATCACCCGCGGGCGCAACACCGCCGCCTGGGTCGAGACCTTCAAGGCGCTGGGCGTGCCCGCGGCCGGCGTCAACACCCTGCCCGATGTCTGCGCCGACCCTCTGCTGGCCGGCAGGATGGTGCGGGCGACCGACCCCCGCTCCGGGCTGGAGATCGCCATCCCGCCGCCGCCGGTCATCCCCGCCCAGTTGCAGGAGCAGGGGCTGCGCGCGGCCTTTCCCCCCCGGCTGGGCGAGCACAACGCCGCCATCTTTGGCAGCCTGGGCCTGGACGCCGCCCAACTGGCGGCGGAAGGAGTGATCTGATGGATTTTTCCCTCTCGACTGAGCAAATCCGCTTTCGCGAGGCCGTGCGCCAGTTCACCGCCCGTGAGATCGCGCCCGCGGCCCGCGAGATGGACGAGCGAGGCGAGTTCCCGCACGAGTTGTTCCGGCGCTGCGCGGCCAACGGCTATTTTGGCCTGCGCTATCCCGAATCGGTGGGGGGGATGGACGCCGATTTCCTCACCTATTGCCTGATGATCGAGGAATTGGCGGCCGGCTCGCTGGCCCTGGCCTCGATCGTGGCCATGCAAACGCTGATGGGCACGGATCTGGTCTTCCGTTTTGGCACGGATGAACACCGCGCCCGCCTGATCGAGCCGGCGCTGCGGGGGGAGAAGATCGGAACCATCGCCATGACCGAGCCTGATTTCGGCTCCGATCTGGGCGGGATCACCACACGGGCCGAGCGCAGCGGCGAGGGTTGGGTGCTCAGCGGGCGCAAGATGTGGATCACTTCGGCCACGGTAGCCGATTTCTTCAGCGTGGCCGCCAAGACCGACCCGGACGCGGGGTTCAAGGGTATCGATTTCTTCCTGGTGGAGAAGGGGATGCCGGGCCTGAGCGTGGGCCGGCGGATCGAGAAATTGGGCGTGCGCGCGTCCGAAACCTCGGAGCTGATCCTGGATGATGTATTTGTGCCGGCTGACCATCTGTTGGGCGCGCAGGGCGCGGGCTTCCGCAACCTGGGCGCCATCCTCACCCAGATTCGGGTGATGACGGGCGCGCTGGCGCTGGGGCTGGGCCAGGCCGCGCTCGACGCCTCGATCCGTTACGCCAACGAGCGGGTGCAGTTCGGCAAGCCCATCGCCACGTATCAGGCCGTGGCCCACAAGATCGCGGAGATGGGCACGCGGCTGGAGGCGGCGCGGACGCTGGTCTACCGGGCGGCCTGGGACATCGACCAGGGCCGCCGCGACAACACCCTGGCCTCGATGACCAAGCTCTTCGCCACCGAGACGGCCAATTTCATCGCCGACGAATGCACCCGCGTCTTTGGCAGCTATGGTTTTGCCATGGAATACGACGCCCAACGCTACTATCGCGACGCCCGCTTCCTGCTCTATGGCGGCGGCACCTCCGAAATCCTTCGCACGATGATCGCCCGCGACCTGGCGGGTGGCAGGTAGATTGGTTGGTTGGTTTGTTTGTTTGTTGGTTGGTTGGTTGGTAAATTGGTAGATTGGTAAATTGGTAAATTGGGGTAGTTTCTCGCACCAATCTACAAACCAACCAACAAACAAACAAACCAACCAACCAACAAACAAACCAACAAACAAACCAACAAACAAACCAACAAACCAACCAACCAACAAACAAACAAACAAACAAACCAACAAACCAACAAACCAACCAACAAACAAACAAACCAACCAACCAACAAACAAACCAACAAACCAACCAACCAACCAACCAACCATGACCAACAAACCCATCCGCGTGCTGATTGCCAAACCCGGGCTGGACGGCCACGACCGCGGGGCCAAAGTGGTGGCCCTGGCCCTGCGCGACGCCGGTTTCGAGGTGATCTACACCGGCCTACACCAAACCGTCGAGCAGATCGTCGAAGCCGCCATCCAGGAGGACGTAGATGTGATCGGCCTGTCCATCCTCTCCGGCGCCCACCTGCCCATCTCGGCCCGGCTGATGGAACACTTGCAGGCCGAGAGCGTAGACGACAAGCTGGTGCTGGTGGGCGGCAACATCCCCGCCGCCGACATCCCCGCGCTGCAAGCCCTGGGCGTGGCTGCCGTCTTCCCCAGCAGCAGCCGGTTCGAAGACATCACCGCCTTCATCGCCAGCAGGGGATGAGTGGCAGGTGGCAGGTGTCAGGTGTCAAGTGTCAAGTGTCAAGTGTCAAGTGTCAAGTTGACTGCAACCTGACCACTAAATACTAAATACTGAATACTGAACACTAAATACCGAATACTGACCACTGAACACTGAATACTGACCACTGAACACTGAATACTGAATACTGAATACTGAATACTGAATACTGACCACTGAATACTGACCACTGAATACTGACCACTGAATACTGACCACTGAATACTGACCACTGACTACTGACCATGTCAACCAAAACCCGCCCTGTCATCCTCGAATCAGGCATCCCCGTCAAGCCGGTCTACGGGCCGGAGGAGATCGGCGGGGGTGAAGCGCCGCCTGGCATCGGCCGGCCCGGTGAATTCCCCTTCACCCGCGGCATCCACCCGCTGATGTACCGCCAGCGCCCCTTCACCATGCGCCAGTACGCCGGCTTTGGCACGCCCGCGGCCACCAACGAACGCTTCAAATTCCTGATCGAAAACGGTCAGACCGCGCTCAACGTGGCCTTCGACCTGCCCACACAAATGGGGCTGGATTCCGCCGACCCCCTGGCCGAAGGCGAAGTGGGCCGGGTGGGCATGGCCGTCGACACCCTGGCCGACATGGAGGTGGCCTTCGCCGGCATCCCCATCGACCAGATCAGCGTCTCGCTGACCGTGAACGCGGTGGCGGCCCCGATCATGGCCATGTATTTCGTCGTGGCCGAAAAACATGGCGTGCCCCTGGCCCAGGTGCGTGGCACCGCCCAGAACGACATCCTCAAAGAACACATCGGCCGCGGGGCCTGGGTCTTCCCGGTCGAGCCGGGCGTCAGGCTGATCGGCGATACGATCGAATTCTGCGCCCGCCACGCCAGCAAATACTACCCCGTCTCGGTCTGCGGCTACCACATCCGCGAGTCGGGCGCCAACCCGGTGCAAGAGATCGCCTACGCCTTCTGCATCGCCCAGGAATACATCCGCCGCGGTTTGGCCCGCGGCCTGGCCGTGGACGAGTTCGCCGGCCAGATCTCCTTCAATTTCGACATCTTTGGCAACTTCTTCGAGCAGATCGCCAAATTCCGGGCGGCGCGGCGGCTGTGGGCCCGGCTGATGCAGGAGGACTTCGCCGCGCAAGACCCGCGCACCCTGCAGATGAAAATGATCGCCGGCGGCGGCGGCGGCGGGCTGACCATCGAACAGCCCGAGAACAACATCGTGCGCGGGGCCTACTACGCCCTCATCTCCGCCCTTTCGGGCACGCAGACCATGGCCCTGTGCAGCTACGACGAGGCCTACACCATCCCCACCGAAAAAGCGGCGCTGATCTCATTGCGCACGATGCAGATCCTGCTGGAAGAGATGGGCGTGGGCGACACAGTCGATCCTCTGGGCGGCTCATATTATGTCGAATGGCTGACGAACGAGATGGAAAACCGGATGCTGGCCGAGATGCAGCGGGTGCAGGAGCAATGGGGCGGCATCGTGCGGGCCGTCAGCGAGGGCCGCATCCAGGCCGAGGTGGCGCGGCAGGCCTACGAGACCGAACGCAAGATGCAGTCGGGCGAGATCGCCAAGGTGGGCGTGAATCGCTACCGCATGGAAGAGGAGGCGCGGGAGGTGGCCATGCACCCCTACCGCGTGGAGGACGCCGCCGAATCGATCCGCCGCACCGCCGAAGTCAAGGCCGGGCGCGACCCGCAGGCCGTGGCCGCGGCCCTGACCCAATTGCACGAAGCCGCGGCCGCCGACCAGAACACCATGCCGGCGCTGATGGCCGCCGTGCGCGCCTACGCCACCCTGGGCGAGATCATGAGCGTGCTCAAGGGCGTGTACGGCGTCTTTCGTGAGCCGGTACGATTATGAACGTTTTCCCGGAACTATGCAGAATGACGCGCCATCACACGTCTAGTTGAAAACGCATAGCCTCAATGATTTTCTGACGCAGTCCATAACTAGCCAGTTCACCAATATTTCTTTCTAATCTATTCTTATCCAATGTGCGAATTTGATAACACAATGCAATTGAATCTACGAGTAAACCTGCTGTTCCAGCCGGTAAAAGAACTTCGTTAGGATAGATGGCCCGATCAGCCGATTTCTTCGAGGTCAGGGGGATGACATTCACCACCGGTAAGAGCTGATTGATCCGCTCTCTACTCACAACTAAGACAGGACGCCGACCGCCCTGCTCCGATCCGCTCACGGGATCGAGGGTGGCCAGGAACACGCACCATTAGAGTCGTTGCAGAATATAAGAGGAAGCAGTAGAATGACGGTTTATCAATACCAGCCACCAGCATTCTGAGGACAGGACAATGATCAACCACACA
>JABWBG010000138.1 GCA_013360575.1 Caldilineales bacterium | reverse complement strand
GGGCGACGGCCACGAGGACGAGCCCCGCCAGCACGTCCACGAGCCAGTGGTACCGCAGCACCACCGTGGAGGCCGCCGTCCCGGCCCCGACGACCGCCATGGTCCAGCGGAACCAGCCGCCCACCCGCCAGGAGACGGCGGCGCACAGGAGCCCGAGCACCACGTGGGCGCTGGGGAAGGCGTCGAAGGGCTGGGGCTCGAGGTCCCGGATGAAGTCGTGGACCGGGCCCGTGATCCACCCCCGCGGCAGCGGCTCCGACAGCCCCACGTAGGCGTGCCGCGGCCCCGCCGCGGGCACGAGCAGGTAGAGCATGTAGCAGCCGTGCAGCCCCAGGGCCACGGTGAAGACCGCGCGGTAGATCCGCTCCCGCTCCCCGCGCATCCAGAGCGCCGCCAGCGCGGCCACGGGCATGGCGAAGTAGAGCGCGTAGAAGACCATGAAGACGTCCGCCACGGGCGCCGTCAGGAACCCCTCGCTCCAGCGGGGGACGTCCACGCCGAACCAGTCCCGGTCGAGGTCCGCCAGGACCCCGTCGAAGCGCCGCTCCGGGGGGGCCGCCGACGCCACGAGCCACTGCAGGCCCGAGAAGGCCCCCGTCAGCGCGACCAGCGCCCAGGCCAGACCACGGAAGAGGGAAGAAGCAGAAGGGGTGTTCATAGCAGACAGGACAACAAACCCCCGCAGCGGGCGGGGGCCTGTTGTCAGTGGTCAGTATTCAGTGATCAGTATTCAGTGGTCAGTATTCAGTGGTCAGTATTCAGTGGTCAGTATTCAGTGGTCAGTATTCAGTGGTCAGTGGTCAGTGGTCAGTATTCAGTATTCAGTATTCAGTGATCAGCGGTCGAATCTACCAATTTACCAATTTACCAATCTACCAACTAACCAACCAACCAACCATCACTCCTTACTGACATCATCGAGGGCGTCGCCGAGATCTTCGATCTCTTCAACCGCGGATTGGGCGTTGGCTTCCAGGTCATCGACCAACTCACCCACGCCGGGCATGATGTCCTCAGGCAAAAGATCGTAGCGATGGCTGCGGGTCTCGCCCACGGCCCCGGCGGTGATGGCAGTCTCGCCCACGGCAGTCTCGCCCACGGCCTGGCCGCCCCGCTTCAGCCCGATCTGACCGTACAGGTGCCCCTGCACCAGATAGGCCCAGAAGGTGGTGAAGAGCAGGCCCACGCCGCAGAGGATGGCGCCGACGATGGCGGCGATGATCTGCACGGCGAAGACCAGGATGGTGGCGATGATCACATCGCCGATATGCTCGCGGGTGAAGGCCAGGATATCGCGCACGTTCAGGCCGGAGCTGAATTCCTCGGTCTCGGCAAAGCGGATAGTGATCGCCGGTATCACCAGGACAAGGAAAATACCGTACAGGGTGGCGAGGCAACTGAAGCAAAGGGAAAGGATGGCGAAGGCTTCGCCAACTCTGGTGTTCTCCGTCAGGCTGGTAATGATGGCGCTAGGCGCGACGACCAGGATCATCGGCAAGGCCCAGATCAGTTGGATGGCCATCAATTTCAGGCCCTTGATCGTCTTGTCGCCCCACGCATCCCATTCGGGCAGGGGTTTGGGGTGGCCGCGGCGCACATTGCGCACAACCTCGACCATGTAGCCATAGATCAGGCCAAAGGCCACCAACGCGCCGATGACCGTCCACGAGAAAAGGATGCCGCCCAGGGTGATCAGGCCGCCGATGAGCAGTTTTTGCAGCCAATTTTCATCTTCGAACACGAAGGAGAAAGGCTTTCCAATGTCCATTACGTTTCCTCCGAAAGGGGTGAAAGGGTGTCTTGATGGAGAGAGGGAGGTCTGCAGCGATTATAACAGAGGCGCAGGGGTGCGTCACAATCCCCCTGGCGCTGATCCGCGGTCGCCGTTCACGGTTTATACGGCGGCGGCAGCAAAAAGTTTCGCCCGCGCTGCCTCAGCCCAAGGGGGGCAGGCCCACCACCTGCTCCAGATACGCGCGGGCGAGATTGGCAGCCAGCAACAGCAGCACCGCAAAGGCCATGCCCGGCGGCAGCAAGATCAACAGATCGCGCGGCCGTCGCGCGGCCGCAACCCGATTTTGCAGCCCGATCAGCAGCAGCATCCCCACCAAACTGAGCAAGGCAAAAGCAGAGAGGGTCGAAAGCAGGGACAGCGGGTAGAAAAGGGCCAGGACGCGGCTATGAACGGCCAGCGCCAGCAACAGCGCCAGCCCCACCGCCTGCGCCAACTCTCGCCCCCGGCCCAGCAGGGGCTGCGGATCAGGCTCCGCCCAGAGCATCTGATTGCACAGGGGCAGAAAGAGAAAACCCAGAGCCAGCCCCTGCCCCAGCCCGGTGATCAGCCGCAGCAGATTGTGCGGAGCGTAGAGCCAGGGCCGGCCCCGGAGCAACGTCAGATAGGAATTGAAGCCATCGAACGCCCACAGCAGCAGAAAACCGATCAAAATCAGCAGCAGAGGGCGAGGGGGCAGGCCCGCGGCCCGCAGCCGCCGCCACCGCCAGGCCAGCAAAAATACCACCGGCCAGGCCAGATACTGCCCGGTGCAGCGCGCACACAATGGCAGGGTCAGATCGCCGAAAACGTAACTGCGCACCTGGATCTGATGGCAGATGGCATAGCCCACATGCTCCGCCAGGTCGAGAGGGCCGTGCGCGCCGCCCCACAGCAGGCCCAGGCCAAGGATGGGCAGGGCCCACAGCAGGGGCCAGGGCAGGCGACGGCGAGGAGAAGCGGGAGCAGACATGCCCCCAGCTTACCGCAGCCCCCTCCCCCGCGCCAAGAAAGCACAGACCCGGCGATTGCGCCCACCCTGATGTATAATGACGCCGACATCTTCATCCCACGGAGGCTGCCCCCCCAATGGCCAAGCTCGACATCGTACTGCTGGGCGACGCCCGGCTCCGCCGCAAAAGCAAACCGATCCGCAAATTCAACGCCGACTTGCAACAACTGGCCGCCGACATGGTGGAAACGATGCGCGCCTCGCATGGCGTGGGCCTGGCCGCGCCGCAGATCGGGCGCAACGAACGCCTGATCGTGGTGGAAATGCCGGAAGAAGGCTTCGAAGAGGATCCTCAGGCCGGCCAACTGCACATCGTGGTCAATCCTGAGATCGTGCGGGCGCGGGGGGAGGTGGCAGCGGGCGATGAGGGCTGCCTTTCCATCCCCGGCTACATTGGCGAAGTCGAGCGGCCCTCCCAGGTGACGATCAAAGGCCTGGATGTGGCCGGCAAACCGATCCGGGTGCGCGCCTACGACTACCTCGCCCGCATCTTCCTGCACGAGATCGACCATCTCGAAGGGGTGCTGTTCATCGACCACATCCAAACGCCGGGCAAGCTGCGGCGGCTGTTGCACAACCCTGAAACCGACGAGTGGTACGAAGAGCCGGTGACCGGCCCGCTGGAATAACCCACCTCGTCTACCGGTGACTTGGGCGCAGACCCCGCTTGCGGTATACTGCCCCCATCGCTGTGTTCATGCCCCACCCCGGCCCCCCTGCCATGACCACACCTGCTCTGATCATCCAGGATCTGAGCTATCGCTACCGCACCCGCCAGACCCTGGCCCTGCACAACTGCACCTTCACCGCCTCCCCTGGTCAGATCATCCTGATCGCCGGGGCCAGCGGCTGCGGCAAAACCACCCTGATGCGCTGCATCAATGGGTTGATTCCCCGTTCCTACAAAGGGGGCGAACTGGCGGGACGGATCGAAGTGCTGGGTCAGGATCCTGCAGCGATGAGCCTGGCCGCCATCTCGCAACTGGTGGGCACCCTGTTGCAAGACCCCGAAAAGCAGATCGTCGGCTCCTACGTGCTCAACGAAGTAGCCTTTGGGCTGGAAAACCTGGGCATTCCCCGCCCCGAGATCGTGCGCCGCGTGGATGAAACCCTGGCCTATCTCGGCATCAGCCACCTGCGCGACCGCGAGACCTTTGCCCTCAGCGGCGGCGAGAAGCAGAAAGTGGCGCTGGCCGGGGTGCTGGCCATGCAACCCGACATCCTGCTGCTGGATGAACCGCTGGCCAGCCTGGATCCGGCCAGTGTGCAAGAGACGCTGCGCGTCATCCGCCGTCTGGCGGAGGGCGGCAAGACGGTGCTACTGATCGAACATCGCGTCGAAGATGTGCTCCACATCGCCCCCGACCGCGTGCTCTATCTGGAAGAGGGGGAGCAGCGCTTCTTCGGGCCGGTTGCAGACTTTCTGGAACTGGCCGATCCGGCCCAGGTGAAGTTGCCGGCAGAGCATTCCGCCCGCCGGGCGCGGCCGCGGGAGCAACCGCTGCCCCCGCCTGTCCCCCCTGCCGATCCGCAGGCCCCGGCCCTGGTGCAATTCGAGGATGTGCACTTCTGGTACACGCCAGAGCGCCCGGTGTTGCACGGCGTCAGCGCCGCCATCCGCGCGGGGGATGTGATCGCGCTGCTGGGCGCGAATGGTGCGGGCAAGAGCACCTTGGTCAAGCATGCCATCTGCCTGCTGCGCCCGCGGCAGGGCCGGGTGCTGGTGGCGAATGAAGACACGCGCAAAGTCACCGCGGCGCAGACCGCGCGCACCGTCGGCTATGTGTTCCAGAGTCCTACGCACATGCTCTTCGCGCCCACCGTGCGCGAGGAATTGGCATTCGGGCCGCAGAATATCGGCTTTACCGCCGCCGAGGTGACGGAAAACGTGGCGCACGCCCTGCGGGTGGTGAATTTGCAAGGCCTGGAGGAGACGCCGCCCCTCTCGCTCAGCTTTGGCCAGCAGCGGCGGGTGGGCATCGCCGCCATCCTGGCCATGCGCTCGCAGATCCTGGTCATGGACGAGCCGACCTCGGGGCAGGATTATCGCAATTACACCGGGTTCATGGATGCCATCCTGGCCATGCGCGCACAGGGCAATGGGGCTGCGCCCTTCCAGGCAGTCCTGTTCATCACCCATGATATCGATCTGGCCGTGGCCTATGCCAACCGCATCTGGCTGTTCCACGACGGCCGGCTGGCCGCGGACGGCCCGCCCGAAGAGGTGCTGGCCACGGATGACCTGCTGCAACGCTGCCGTGTGGCGCCTTCCTCTCTGGTGCGGCTGAACCGCCGCCTGCTGCCCCAAACCGGGCGCTATCGTCGCGCCGAGGCCCTGGCCCCACTGCTGGCCTCTTCCTAGCATCTCCGACCCCGCCGGAGGAGGGGCGGGATCGTGCAGATATACCACTGTTCTCTTTCTTTCATCTCTGCGCAGACATGCGCACCCCAACCTTTCTGGAGGTCTCGTCATGACAGCCAAAGCCAATTCATCGATGTCGCTCACCAAAGTGCTGGGCGCGGTACTCGTCGCCACCGTCGTCCTCTTCCTGGCCAATTTGCTCACGTCCGGCGACAAAGCATCTACGAGTGGCTGGGTGCTTTATGTGGTGGGCGCGTTGATCACCATGGGCATCTACTTCTACTTTGCGGACAAGCCGATCTGGCAAGTGGGCACGCGCGAGGTGGTATACATGGCCATCGGCGCCGCACTCTACGGCGTGCTCTCTTGGGCCACGAATGTGATCCAGTTGCCTTCGGTCAGCCTGGTCTCCCTGCGCCCGGCGGTGGTCATCCCCGTCTTTTTCGGGTTCGCCTTCGGCCCGGTGGTCGGATTCTTCACCGGCGCGGTGGGCAACATCCTCGGCGATGCCATCACCGGCTGGGGCGTCTACCCGGTCTGGGACCTGGGCAATGGGCTGATGGGCATGGTGCCCGGCCTGATCTGGGCCTTCCGGGATGAGAAAGCCCGTGGCAAAGCCACCTACACCGTACTCTACATCGTCGGCGGCATTCTCTTGCTCTTCACCCTGCTCAGCCTGCTCTTCCCGAATGTGGAGCATCCCTGGGCCGGGCAGACATCGGGGCAGTGGTGGCCCCTGCTGTTGGTGTTGCTGGCCCTGGTGGTCGGCGCCTTCTTCCTGCTGCGCAGCCGCGGGGTGGTGGCGGCCAGCGTGGTCTGGGGAGCCTTGGGGGTGATCATCGGCATGGCTTTTGCCAGCATCGCCGACATCTGGGTCAACGGGTACAGCATCGCCACTGCCATCCTGGGCGAATTCGTGCCCGCGGCGGGGGGCAACCTCTTCATGGTTGTGATCTTGCTGCCCATCCTCTACGCCGCCTGGGAGGCTGCACGCTCCCAGTCTGGCCGCTAGCCACGCACTCCGCCGGCGCATTCCTCCTCCTCGGAATGCGCCGGCGCCTGCTACAACCATGCTCGTCAACTGGAATTACAAAGAACGGGACACGATCGTCCAGAAGTTGGACCCCCGCGCTCGGCTGATCTTCATCCTGCTGGCGATTGTGGCCATTATCCTCACCTGGGATCTGCGTATCCTGCTCCTCTGGCTGGTTTTGGCCCTGCTCAGCCTGCGCCTGGCCAAGCTGACCTGGAAAGAGATGCGGCGCTTCTGGCTGGTGGTGCTGCCGATCATCACTTTTCTGGTCATTCTCACTGCCCTCACCGGCCGCGGGGGCGAGGAGGCCTACAGCGAGCAACATCCCCTCTGGCAGGGGACATGGATCTTGTTCGGGCGCACCTTCTCCCCCAGCATCAGCATCGAGCAGCTTTTCTTCGCGGCCAGCCAATTCGCCCGCATGCTGAGCATGGCTTCTCTTGGCCTGCTCATCCCCTTCACCACGCACCCGGCCCGTTACGGCGTCGCCTTCAAGGGCCTGGGCCTGTCAGATAAATTTGCCTTCGCCACCGATCTCGCCTTTCGCTTCGTGCCCACCCTGGGCCGCGACTTCCAGACCGTGCTCGACGCCCAACGCGCGCGCGGGTACGAGGTCGAGCGGCTGGGCGGAGGACTGGCGCAACAGGCCCGCAACCTGGCGCCCCTGGTCATCCCCATCACCATCGGCGCCATCCTGGGGGCCGAAGACATCATCGACGCCATGGATCTGCGGGCGTTCGGCACCCACAAGCGCACCTGGGTGATCGAATTGGTCTATCAACATCGCGACCATTGGCTCATCGCCGCCGGCGTGCTCCTCCTGGGCCTGACCATTCTCCTGCGCAGCCTCGGCGTCATTCACTTCTGGACGGGGATCGGTATTCAGTAATCAGTGGTCAGTATTCAGTATTCAGTATTCAGTATTCAGTGGTCAGTGGTCAGTTTTTGGGCGGCTTCTTGACAAGGATGGATTATTGATGAAAAATTCGGGGACAAAAACCCTAAAGGTTTTAAAAACCTTTAAGATTTGGGCCTTTTCATTTCAAACGTCGTAACAATTCACCTTATTTTGTTATTGCGAGGGGCGATAGCCCCGAAGCAATCCCCAATGCCGATTGACAACCGCAAAATTGACGAACAATCTTGGAGATTGCTTCGCTGCACTCGCAATGACATATCAGGTGAACTGTTACCAAACATCGATTACTGAATACTGACCACTGAATACTGACCACTGAATACTGACCACTGAATACTGACCACTGACCACTGACCACTGACTTTCAAGGCTGGCAATGAACACTCCCCCCCCTTCCCGGCGTTATCTGATCCTGCTGGCATTGCTGGTGGCGGCTTTTGCTTTGGTGTGCGGGCTGTTGTGGCTGCGCTTCCTGCGGCCCGCGCCTGCGCCCACGCCCACGCCGCCCTTTGCCACACACACGCCCACGCCTGTGGTCCCGTTCACGCCCGCGCCCCCCACGGCCACGCCCGAAGTGGCGGCCAAAGCTATCGTTTCCCTGGCGCCGGGCATGTACATCGCCTATGACGGCAACGTGGTGGCCAACAGCAAAGACTTCGCTCTGGGCAGCCATTTCACCTTCAGTTGGAAACGGCTGGAACGCAGCCGCGGGGCCTACACCTGGACCGATATCGACCAGGTGATGAGCAAATTGGGCGGAGGGCGCACAGCCATCCTGCGTGTGGTGCTGCGCTGCCCCGATGCCAGCGGCGCAGATGAATGCGCGCCCGATTGGGCCCTGAACTTCAACCCGGTGGTCGTCGATCTCAGCAGCAACACCACCTGCCCGGCCAACACCCCCACCCGGCGGCTCAACTACCTCGATCCGCAGGTGCTACAAGCACAGAAGGACTTCATCGCCGCCTTTGGCCAGCGCTATCGTGACCACGTACGCGTCAGCGCCATCGAGATCGGCGTCGGCTACTCGGCCGAGCCGGTGCCCTATCCTGGCACGGCCAGCGCCTGCGACCGGCCCCAACAGGAAACCGCGTATCGCAACCACCCCAGCTACAGCGAAGCCGTGTGGGCGCAGTATCACAAAGAACTGATCAGCGCCTATGCCGACGCCTTCGCCGGCAAAAAAGACCTGCTGACTTTTGTCAACGCCGCTTTTGCCAAAAGTTATCGCGCTGAGGTGGTCGAGCACGCTATCACCCACAATGTCGGCCTCACCATCAGCTCGCTGCGGCCCGATTACTTCGCCAACCATGGCTTCAGCAACACCTGCTGGTGGCCGATCCTGCGGCCCGGGTTCAGCAACACCGCCGCGGACGCGGCCCGCGCCTATGAGGTGGAATGGGCGCCGCTGCTGGCCAACGCCCGCCGCGTGCCCATCGGCTTCGAGTTCAACAACCGCTTCGATATCAATTTCCGAGACCCCCAGGCCATCGCCACGGATCAACGCGCGGCCTTTGTGTGGTGGTCGCTGCTCAACGGCCTGGACAAACGCGCGGATTACGTCCTCCCCTTCGCTCCGGACAATATCGACTTCCCGGACGCGTGGGCGTTCTTCAATCGCTTTGCCGGCCGCACCCCCGGCGACACGCCCGGCATCTGGATCGCTTTTCGCAGCGCGGCCAAAGTCTCTGGCGGCACCTGGTGCCCAGACCTCTTCGATTACAGTTGGTATCTGACCTCCGAACACGAAAATCTACCCATCGCCGAAGCCATGCCCTACGCCGACATGGCCTGCGGCCGCAGCGACCGGCCCCTGTTGTCAGGAAATTATGATTGCCAGACCGGCGTATTCGATCATGGCCCTGCCAGCGACTGGCGCAGCTCCTACGCCCGCCGCACCACCTCCACCTGGCCGGTCTTCAACCTCGATGTGGACAACCAATTCATCTTCGGCGGCAGCTCCGATGTCGAGGTGCTCGTCACCTATTTCGATCACGCCGACGGCGCCTGGGCCCTCTATTACGACGGCGCGCAGGGCGAAACCCTGGCCGGGATCGTGCAGTTGCAGGGCACGAACACCTGGCAAGAGCACCTCTTCCACTTGCCCGACGCCCGATTCAGCAACCGCCTGCCTCCTCTGCGGGGCAGCAGCCTCTTGCCCGGCTACGATCTGCGCCTGGATCGGCATGACAACAAGGACGATTACTTCCACATGGTGCAGATCGCGCCGCGTGGCCGCATCGACCGGTCGCCCACCCACACCCCCACGCCCACTTCTCCCATCCCCCCCACACCCATCAGCGGCGGTCTGACGCCGACCACGCCCGCGCCCGCGCCCACCCACACGCCCACACCTTCCCCCACCCCGCGCAGCGATGCGGGGTTTCGTCGCTATCAGCGCGGTCTGCTGGGCTATGCCGGGGTCAGCGACACCTATCTCACCGCCTGGGAGCCGACCCTGGCCCACCACACCGAACCCAACCTGAGAGTGCGCCCCGGCATCAAATCGCCCCTACTCCGCTTCGATCTCAGCGATCTGCCCACAAACGCCATCATCGAGCGCGCCACCCTGCAACTTCACCGCATCGATGACCGAGGGCACACGCACACCATCAGCGTCTACCCCCTGTTGCGGCCCTGGCAAGAGACCGAAGCCACCCACCAGCGCGCCGCCGCCGGCCAGCCCTGGGAACTGCCCGGCGCTCTGGGCCTGGCGGATGCGGCATCGCTGCCCCTGGCCCCCGCGCCCCTGCCGGCCCCGCCCGGCGGCAGCCTGCTCTTCGATATCACCACGATCGTGCAATCCTGGGTGGCCAACCCCACCGCCAATCAGGGGCTGATCCTGCGCGCCGAAGGAGTCAACCAGCTCACCAGCCTGGCCAGCAGCGATTTCGGCACGATCAACACGCGCCCGGCCCTGGAAGTGACCTACAAACTGCCCACCGCCACACCCACCCCCACGCCGACCCCGACATCGACGCCCACGCCGACGCCCACGCCCACCCGCACGCCCACACCCACTCGCACGCCCACGCCTACACCGACCCGTACGCCCACCGCCACACCCACGCCCACGCCCACCCGCACACCGACGCCCACACCCACGCCC
>JABWBG010000137.1 GCA_013360575.1 Caldilineales bacterium | reverse complement strand
GCTACTGCCGGTTTGACTTGCATGTTGGACTCCTTGTCAGGTGGAATTCTACTCTAATTTCCTCCCGCAAGTTGTCTCATCTATTATAGGCACACAGGGAACTGAAACTCTGGGACAGTGACGATTGTATCTCACCCTCGCCGCGTCTCACCCAAACGACTCGACTTGAGAGAACTGAAACCCGGTCATCTGTACGCCCTCCGCACCTGGATGAACGTGGTCTCACCCAAACGACTCGACTTGAGAGAACTGAAACTGGATGAGAAGCAACGGGGGGCGCTCCTCGGCGCTTGTCTCACCCAAACGACTCGACTTGAGAGAACTGAAACTCACCCTACCCGCCGGTACATTCGAGACCATCGGCGGGTCTCACCCAAACGACTCGACTTGAGAGAACTGAAACTGCCAGTGCAGGTCGATGATCGCCTTTTCGGCCAGGGTCTCACCCAAACGACTCGACTTGAGAGAACTGAAACTGCACGTTGTCCTTCCACGTGCAGACTCCGCTCTCCGCCGGTCTCACCCAAACGACTCGACTTGAGAGAACTGAAACGTGCCCCGGTTGCGCAAACAGCCATACAAATCCCACAGGTCTCACCCAAACGACTCGACTTGAGAGAACTGAAACGACCAAACTGCCGCTCCAGCCGCAATCGAGCCAGATGTCTCACCCAAACGACTCGACTTGAGAGAACTGAAACGGTTGCGGAGTACGACGGCGAACGGCAGTGAGGATGTCTCACCCAAACGACTCGACTTGAGAGAACTGAAACACAAACGGAGCGCACCATGACCGACCCCACACCCACGTCTCACCCAAACGACTCGACTTCTGTGTTTGTCAATCGAAAAGTGATCCACTTGATAGTCGAAAAGTGATCCACCAGGGCGGATAGTGAGGGGAAATGATGGTTGAAAAGTGATCCACTCTCTGCGTGTTTCCTTAAAAGTGAAGGGGGTAAGGCCTGGGGCCGGCGCCGCCGCATTCCCCACACGCGTGGGGGTGAACCGCGCCGCAGCAAAGTCTGTATCGTCAACAGGCGCACCCCCACAAGCTCGCCGCCGACTTGATGCCATCGAACCAACGTGCTATCGTTGACTCCACAAGGAGCGTTCCTACACCCACACGCCATCCATGAGGCTGTCTATGGGCATGTTCGATACCATTATCTTTGACCAACCGATCCCGTGCCCCAGGTGCGGGGCCGCAATCGGCTCGGATCAGACCAAAGCCTTCGAGCGCACGCTCGAAGAATACCGCATCGGCGATTGTATCGCCCACGCCGAAGAAATCCGCATCGTCGGCGATGATCTCTACTGCCACGCGTGTCACACATACACCACGCGCTACTACCTGGCGGTCTACCGCGGGATCCTGGTAGGCATCGAGCTGGAGCGGGAGGCCGCCGAGGCGCAACTGCGCAGCTTCAACTTCGAAAAGTTGCTCCTCTGGTATCACGACCTCTACCAGCAGCGTGAACGCGCCCGCGGCCAAACCCACCGCGCTGAAATGTTCATGCACAATGTCTGCCAGTGGTTTGAGGGCGGCTACGACAAAATGGCGCCGGAGGATCGGCGGCGGCTGCTGTTCATCTGGAGCCGGGACATCCTGGAAGAGAGCGACACCCCATTGGCCGCGCTGCACGGTTTCCAGGCCCGCCGCCAGGCCGAAGCCCAGGCCAGCAACAATGCAGACGACCCCATGAACCTGTGGTGAGAGCCGTCCCTACCCAGTCCCCTGACCAACGGTTCGCCCCCCTGCCCCCCATGCCCACAAACATCCCCATCTCCCTCCCCCCTGATCTCCAACAGCGCCTGCAAGAGGCTGGCATCGAAGATCAGGCAGGTCTTGACGCCTTGCTCGCCCGCGATCCCGATCTGCGCCTGGCTGTGCAAGTGGCCATCCAACAATGGGCGCTGGCGCATTTTGCCGAAATCCCCGATTCCGCCACGCTGCTGGCGTGGGCGGAACGCTTTCCCTTCCTCAGCGAACCGGGCTTCACCCAGGCCGTGGAAGAACAGATCGGCCAGGCCCAGGCCGCCGGCCAGGCCGCCCTGGCCCAGGCTCTGCAAGAACGCTTGCCCGCCCTGGCAAGCCTGCGCGCCCAGCTTGCCGGCGACGATGCCGGCCTCCCGCCCCTCGTCACCGCCCTCCTCGCTTTTCTGGCCGCAGAAGATGATGAGGCTGCCCGCCGCGTCTACATCCAGCACGACGCGCTGCTGCACAGCGAAGAGGCCCGGCACACGCTCACCTATGGATTTGCCTGGGATGATCCCGCGGATTGGCAGCGCAGCCAGGCCCGCGCCCGCCTCCTGGCCGAGCTACAACAGCATCCCCCCATCCCGCCCCAAATGCAGCCACCCGACATCCCCGCCCTGCGCCAGGAACTCAGCCGCCGCCAACACCGCCTGCAACAACTCGAAACCGAAAGCCTGCGCACCTACGGCCCCGCCCGCGCCGACTGCCTCCTGGCCATCGCCGAAGAACAGGCCGCCATCGCTGCCCTCCAACGCGCCATCGACGACTGCCAAACCGCCTGATCCCTCATCCCCCCCACGCCCCACGCCCCACGCACCACGCCCCACGCACCACGCCCCACGCACCACGCACCACGCCCCACGCATCACGCCCCACGCATCACGCCCCACGCCCCACGCCCCACGCACCACGCATCACGCATCACGCCTCACCCCCCCCAACCGGGCGCTGACAAAAGCCACCCGCACCCGCCAGGGCACAATCTGATGCGTCAACTGGCCGCGTAAAAGGGCCGCGATCGCCGCGACCTGCTCCGGCGCCAGCCGCGTGGCCAGCCGCTGCGCATAACTGGGCCGCCCCCCCTCCCCCACCGGCGCAAACCAGCGATCCAGCAACGCCGGCGTGACGCGCAACTCCGTATGCTGCACCTCCTCCCGCAGCTCCGCCTGCAAACCCGCGGCCGCGCAAGCCCGCGCCAGATCCGCCGCATCCCAGCCGGTCAGAACATCCGCCGCCGCCCCATAGATCGCCTCCTCCGCCGCGGCCCAGGCCGCGGCCAGCCCAGGCGCCAGCCGGGCGCGATCCACCAACTCATACAAACGCTGCGTGTGCCGGGGCAGCGTCTCGGCCAGAACGATCACCCCGCCGGGCGCCAACCGGCCCGCCAACACGCGCAACACCGCGGCCCGATCCTGGTGCTGCGTCAGGGCGTTGCGCCCCAAAATTGCATCGAACCGCACCCCCGCGGCTTCGCCGGCCAGCAATTCCGGCAGATCCGTCGCCTCCCCCTGCAAGATCAACGGGCGCCGCGTCTCCGGCAGATTCGCCGCCATCTGCCGCAGCGCCTCTGCCTCCTGCTGCGTGCGGGCCAGCGCGTACACGCCCCCCTCTGGCAGCCGGCGCACAGCCTCCCAGGTGATCAGGCCGCTGCCGGCATGCACATCCAGCAACACATGATGCCGCTGCACTGCCGCGGCCGCAAAAAGCTGATCCCGCGCCTGGCCCAGCCGCTCGCCCGCGGTGGAAAGCGTGCGCTGCAACCAGCGATCGCTGCCCTGATCCACCAGCGCGCCGCTGAAAGTCAGGATCTCCGGCGGCGCCAGCAGATCCCCCTCCACCATGGCCGCCAATTGCGCCTCGCGACGGCGATTCACCTGCGCGGCAATGGCCGCCTCATGCCCCTGATCTCCCGGCTGATAAAAAACCTTGCCCTGCAAGCTGGCCGGCAAATACTGCTGCGCCACCCAGTGATCGCGGAACGCGTGCGGATACAGATACCCGGCGCCATGGCCAAAGCCCTCACGGTCGCGGCTGGCATCGCGCAGATGCGCCGGCGCCTCCTCCTCTCGCTCCTGCGCGATCGTCTCCAGTGCATCGAAAAAGCTCAGCGTGGTGTTGGACTTGGCCGCGGTAGCCAGATACAGACAGGCCAGGGCCAGATGAAAGCGACCTTCAGGCAGACCCACATACTCGAACGCCTGCGCGCAGGCCGCGGCCACCACCATCGCCTGCGGATCGGCCAGCCCCACATCCTCGCCGGCAAAGATCAGCATCCGCCGGAAGATGAAACGGGGATCTTCGCCGGCGTAGACCATCTTCGCCAACCAATACAGCGCCGCGTCCGGGTCGGAGCCGCGCAACGACTTGATGAAAGCGCTGATCGTGTCGAAATGCGCGTCCCCCTCCTTGTCGTACAGCACCGCCCGGCGCTGGATGCTCTCCTCCGCCACCGTCAGATCGATGCGGATCTGGCCATCTGCCCCCGCGGGCGTGGTCTCCACTGCCAATTCCAGCGCGTTCAGCAGGGCGCGGGCGTCGCCATTGGCCACATTCACCAGGTGATCCAGGGCCGCGGGTGCCAGATGCACCGGCCACTGCCCATAGCCGCGTTCGGAGTCCGCCAGCGCCGCCGCGGCCACCTCGTACAAGTCCGCAGCGACCAGGGGCTTGAGCTGAAAGATGCGCGAACGGGAGACGAGGGCCTTATTGACCTCGAAATAAGGGTTTTCGGTGGTGGCCCCGATCAGGATCACCGCCCCATTCTCCACATGCGGCAGCAGCGCGTCCTGCTGCGCCTTGTTGAAGCGATGCACCTCATCCACGAACAGGATCGTCTTCTGCCCGTACATGCCCCGCTTCTCCTGGGCCACAGCGATGGCGTTGCGGATATCGGCCACGCCCGCCAGCACCGCGTTCAGGGCGATGAAATGGGCGCGGGTGGTATTGGCGATGATGCGGGCCAGGGTGGTCTTGCCGCTGCCCGGCGGGCCGTAGAAGATCAGCGAACTGAGCTGATCGGCCTGAATGGCGCGACGCAGCAGCCGGCCCGGGCCCACGATATGCTCCTGGCCGTAGAACTCATCCAGCGTGCGGGGGCGCATGCGCGCGGCCAGCGGCTGCTCTTTTTCCAGCAGCGCCTGACGACGTAGATCGAACAAATCCTCAGTCATGAACGAAAAAAAAGATCACCGACCACTGAATACTGACCACTGAATACTGAATACTGAATACTGAATACTGAATACTGAATACTGACCACTGACCCCTGACCAAGATTGGCGCGAAGAAAGCCGGGAGGGTACAATGACGACGCAGTTTCATCCTCACCAGTGGACGCACGGCATGAACGGCTTCAAACTCCTGATCACCTACAACCCCCTGACCCACCGCGAGCTGGAATACCGCCGTTTCATGATCCAGCGGTGGCTGCCGGGCATGCAGGAATTGGGGTTACAGCCGGTGGACGTCATGCACACCCTCTGGGGCTCCTACCCCATCCGCCTGATCGTCCTCTACGCGCCCGATCTGGACACCATGGAAGAGGCGATGGGCGGCCAGGCATGGCAAGAGTGGCATGAGCAACTGCACACCTTCGTGCGCAACTTGCGCTATCGCGTGGTAGCCGCCAGAACCTGGTTGCAGTTTTAAACGTTCCAACGTTCCAACGTTCAAGCCGGCACGGGGAAATCGACCAGCAGGTCGCGCACCTGGGCGGCGATAGCCTGACTCAGCCCCTCATCGTGCGGCTGGCGCAGGATCTCCACCATCCAGCGGGCGATCTGGCGGAACTGAGACACGCCCAGGCCGCGGGTGGTCATGGCCGCGGCGCCGATGCGGATGCCGCTGGGATCCATCGGCTTGCGCTCATCGTAGGGGATCAGGTTTTTGTTGACGGTGATGCCGGCGCGGCCCAGCGCGGCCTCGGCCAGGCTTCCGCCGATGCCAAAAGAGGTGACATCGATCATGACCAGATGGTTATCGGTGCCGCCGGAAACCAAACGCAGGCCATGATCCTGCAATTCCGCGGCCATCGCAGCCATGTTATCGATCACCGCCTGGGCATAGCGACGGAATTCGGGCTGCAGGGCCTCGCCCAGGGCCACCGCCTTGCCCGCGATCTGGTGCATCAGGGGGCCGCCCTGCAGGCCGGGGAAGACGGCCTTGTCCACCTTGCGCGCGTGCTCCGCCCGGCTGAGGATCAGGCCGCCGCGGGCCCCGCGCATCGTCTTGTGCGTGGTGGTGGTGACGATATCGCAGTGGGGGATGGGGTCGGGGTGCAAGTCGGCGGCCACCAGGCCGGCGATGTGGGCCATATCCATCATCAGATACGCGCCCACCTCATCTGCGATCTGGCGCAGGGGCGCGCAGTCGATCTGCCGGGAATAGGCGCTGGCCCCGCACAGGATCATGCGCGGGCGCACCTCGTGCGCCAGATCGCGGATCACGCCATAGTCCAGGCGTTCGGTCTGGCGATCCACACCGTAGGCGAAGAAGGCGTAGGTCTTGCCGCTGACATTGAACTTGGCCCCGTGCGAGAGATGCCCGCCATGATCCAGCTTCATGCCCAGGACGCGGTCGCCGGGGTCGAGCAGGGCCATGTAGGCTGCCTCGTTGGCGGGCGCGCCGGCGTGGGGCTGCACATTGGCATGATCCGCGCCGAACAGGGCCTTGGCCCGGTCGATGGCCAGGCGTTCGACGATGTCTACGAACTCGCAGCCGCCGTAATAGCGGGCCCCGGGCAGGCCCTCGGCGTACTTGTTGGTCAACACTGAACCGGTGGCAGCCAGCACCGTGCGGCTGACATAATTCTCAGAAGCGATCAACTCCACATGATCCTGCTGGCGTTGGTGTTCCAGCTCGATGGCTTCGAACAATTCGGGGTCGGCATGGCGCAGGGCCACGCGCGGGTCGGGGGTCTGATCCCAGGCCGGGCGGGTGAGAGGGGGGGCGATGGTAGGCATGGCGCATTCCAGTGGGAAAGGTGAAGGGGAGGGAGGAGGGGGGGAACAGGGGAAGTATAGCACGCCCGTGGGCGCGGGGGGGAAGCGTGGGGCGTGGGGCGTAAAACGTAAAACGCCCCACGCATATACTTCGCTAACACAAGTCTAATATCCAGCATATACTCTTGATTTATACTCGTTCCTGTGCGCAGACCGCGCATCTTCGCCGCGTTCCGGCGCCTGAACCCCTGAATCTGCACTTATCCACCCCACTCTTCCCAGGAGGCATCTCTCACATGGCTAAAATCGTAGGCATCGACCTCGGCACCACCAACAGCGTCATCGCCGTGATGGAAGGCGGCGACGTGACGGTGATCCCGAACGCCGAAGGGGGACGCACCACCCCCTCGGTGGTCGCTTTCAATAAAAATGGCGAACGGCTGGTGGGCACCACCGCCAAACGGCAAGCCGTTGTCAACGCTGATAACACATTCTATTCGATCAAACGGCTGATGGGCCGGCGCATCGACGACGCCGAAACCCGGCGCACCCAGGGCATGGTCTCCTACAAGATCGAGGGCGGCGCGCACGATGACACGCGCGTGCACAGCCCGGTCATGGGCCGCCACTTCACCCCCCAGGAGATCAGCGCCATGATCCTGGGCAAGATGAAGAAGGACGCCGAGGCTTATCTGGGCGAACCGATCAATCAGGCAGTGATCACCGTGCCCGCGTATTTCAACGACAGCCAGCGCCAGGCCACCAAAGACGCGGGCAAGATCGCCGGCCTGGAAGTGCTGCGCATCATCAACGAGCCTACAGCCGCGGCCCTGGCCTATGGCCTGGACAAAAAGCACGACGAAACCATTCTCGTCTTCGATCTGGGCGGCGGCACCTTCGATGTCTCGGTTCTGGAAGTGGGCGATGGCTTGATCGAGGTCAAATCCACCGCCGGCGATACGCACCTGGGCGGCGATGACTGGGACGAGCGCATCGTCAAGTGGCTGATCGCCGAATTCAAGCGGGATCAGGGCATCGATCTCAGCGGCGACCGTCAGGCCCTGCAGCGCCTGCGCGAGGCGGCGGAAAAGGCCAAGATCGAACTTTCCAGCGTCAAGGAAACGGAAATCAACCTGCCCTTCATCACCGCCGACACCAGCGGGCCTAAGCATTTGCAGCTCAAACTCAGCCGCAGCAAATTCGAGCAGCTGACCGAAGACCTGGTGCAGCGCTGCCGCACCCCCTTCGAGCAGTCCCTGCGCGATGCCGGATTCAAAACCGGCGACCTGGATGAGGTGATCCTGGTGGGCGGCGCCACCCGCATGCCCATGATCCAGGATCTGGTGCGCAGCCTCACCGGCAAGGAGCCGAACAAAACCGTCAACCCGGATGAGGTGGTGGCGGTGGGCGCGGCGATCCAGGCCGGCGTGCTCGGCGGCGAAGTCAAGGACGTGCTGCTGCTGGACGTCACCCCCCTCAGCCTGGGTGTGGAAACGCTGGGCGGCGTGATGACGGTGATGATCGCCCGCAACACCACCATCCCCACCCGCAAGACCGAAACCTACAGCACCGCCGAAGACAGCCAGACCGCGGTGGACATTCAGGTGTTGCAGGGCGAGCGCCCCATGGCCCGCGATAACAAATTGCTGGGCAACTTCCGGCTGGACGGCATCCCCCCCGCCCCGCGTGGCGTGCCGCAGGTGGAAGTGACCTTCGACATCGACGCCAACGGCATCTTGCACGTGATGGCCAAAGACAAAGCCACCGGCAAGGAGCAGAGCATCAAGATCACCGCTTCCACCAATCTGGATGAAAAAGAGGTGGATCGCATGGTGCGCGAGGCCAAGGAGCACGAGCGGGAGGATGAAACCCGCCGCGGCCTGGTCGACGCCCGCAACACCGCGGATGGCGTGGTCTATGGCGTGCAGAAGAGCCTGAAGGAACTGGGCGACAAAGTGCCCGCGGCCGAACGCAGCCACATCGAGGAGATCATCTCCGACCTGGAGCGGGCGATGGAAGGGGAGGATGCCGCTCGCATCCGCTCCCTGACCGAGCAGTTGGAGCAGGCCAGCCACGCCCTCAGCCAGCAGTTGTATCAGCAGGCAGGGGGCGGCGCCCAGCCCGGCCCCAGCAGCGACGGCCGCTCCGCCGCCGGCGAGGAAGACGTCGTCGAAGGCGACTTCCGACCGGTTTGATTCAGTAATCAGTGGTCAGTATTCAGTATTCAGTGGTCAGTATTCAGTGGTCAGTATTCAGTGGTCAGTATTCAGTGGTCAGTATTCAGTGGTCAGTGAGAGACGCGTTCACTGATTACTGAACACTGATTACTGAACACTGATTACTGATTACTGATTACTGATTACTGATTACTGACCACTGAATACTGATTACTGAATACTGACCACTAAAATCATCGGACTATGGAATATAAAGATTACTATAAAATCTTAGGCGTTTCCAAGAATGCCGATGATAAGGAACTGAAACAGGCCTATCGCAAGCTGGCGCGGCAGTATCACCCCGACGCCAACCCCAACGACGCCAGCGCCGAAGAACGATTCAAAGAGGTGAACGAGGCCTACGAGGTGCTTTCGGACGGGGAAAAGCGACGGATGTACGACCAGTTCGGCGCGCAGTGGAAGCATTTCGCCCGTGGGGGCGGCAACATGGATGATTTCGTGCGGCAGTGGGGCGGCGCGCCCGGCCAGACGCGCACTGTCTCGCCGGAAGAATTCAGCCAGATGTTCGGCGGCGGCCTGGGCGGGTTCTCCGATTTTTTCGAGACCCTGTTCGGCGGCCAGGGCGGCTTCCGCAGCCGCGGCCCCGACCCCTTCGCCAGCTACAGCGCGCCGGCCCGCGGCCGCGACCTGGAACAGCCGGTGCAGATCACCCTGGAAGAGGCCTTCCACGGCGCGCAGCGGGTGTTGCAGATGGATGGGGAACGGATCGAGGTGAACATCCCCCGCGGGGTGAAAACCGGGTCGCGGGTGCGGATGGCAGGCAAAGGCGCGCAGGGCAGCGGCGGCAGCGGCGATCTCTACCTGCGGGTGCAGGTGGCGCCGCACGCACAGTTCACGCGCGAGGAGGATGATCTGCGCCTGCTCCTGCCGGTGGACATCTACACCCTGGCCCTGGGCGGCGAGATCGAGGCGCCGACGTTGGATCGGGCGGTGCTGCTGAAGATCCCGGCGGGCACGCCCAATGGCAAGGTGTTTCGCTTGCGCGGCCTGGGCATGCCGCGGCTGCGCCAGCCCGATCAGCGGGGCGACCTGTTCGTGACTGTGAGCGCGCAGATACCGGAGCCACTGAGCGAGCAAGAGCAGGAACTGTTCCGGCAGTTGCGGGCGCTGCGCCAGGGATAGGCGGTCAGACGGCCGCTGCGGGAGCGAGTTTGCGCAACAGCCGCGCCTGGCGGTGACGCAGATCGGCCAGCATGGGGCCGCGCTGCGGGCCGCGCCAGCGTTCGACCCGCGCCAGCGCCTGCTCGGTCCAGGTCAGGGCCGCACG
>JABWBG010000136.1 GCA_013360575.1 Caldilineales bacterium | reverse complement strand
CCGCGTCCCGCATCACCACCCGCGCCTCTGCGGACGGAGGCGCCGCGCTCATGCCACCCCCGCCGCTTGGGGCAGGGCAAGCCTGATCCCGCGGCCCGCGCCCGCGGCCACGAACAGCGCCTCCAACTGGGCCGCGACATCGGGCCAGCGGTAGCAGGCCGCGATCTCCTGGGCCTGCATGCCCAGCCGCCGCCGCAGATCATCCTCCTGCAACACATGCAGGATGCGGTCGGCCATGGCTTCGTCATCTCCATCCGCCACTTGATACCCGGTGATCCCCTCCAGCACGGTAAAGCTCAACCCTCCCACCCGTGTGGCGATCACCGGCGTGCCGCAGGACATCGCCTCCAGCGCCACCAGGCCGAAGGATTCGTAATGGCTGGGCACCACGACGACATCCGCGGCGGAGTAGTAATAGGGCAGAATCTCCTGATTGCGCCGGCCCAAAAAGGCCACGAGATCCCCCAGCCCCAGTTGCGAGCGCACCTCGAGCAGCCGCGCCATCTCTGCCGACATCTGTGCGCGCGGCACATTGGCGTCGCCGCCGATCACCACCAGACAGAGGCGCTGCCGGCAGCCGGGCCAGGCATCGAATACGCGGCGCATGGCCCGCAGCAGTGTATCCACCCCCTTCAGCGGCTCGATACGGCCCACGAAAAGCACCAGTTTTTTCTCCTGGGCGATGTCGAGATGGCGTTTGGCCGCTTCCTGGGGGATGGGGTGGAAGCGGTGGTGGTTGACGGCCAGGGGCACGACGGCGACGCGGTCGGCCGGGGCGCCGTACTGCCACACCATTTGCGTCTTTTCCAGGGGGCTGGCCGCGGTGATGCGGTCGGCAAAGGCCATGATCCGCCGCTCCGCCGCGATGCGGGCCTCGCTGGCCTGTTCGCCGGTGTAGGCCGCGACTTCGTTTTTCATGATGCCGAGGGTGTGGAACATCTGCACGATCGGCGCGCCCCAGGCTGCGCGCAGGCGCTCGGCCACCAGCCCCGACAGCCAATAGTGGCTGTGGATGACATCGTAGCCCTCGCCCTGCGCGGCGGCAAAGGCCAGCACCCCTTCGGCGAATTCTTCCAGGTACGCGGAGACGTCGTCGGTCTCGATCGGGGTTTCCGGGCCGGCGGGGATGTGGATCACCTCGCAGTTGGGGCCTAATTCGTGGCTGAGCTTGGGCGCGCAGACATCTTGCGAGCGGGTGAAGACGTGGACATCGTGCCCGCGGCGGGCAAATTCTTTGGCCAGGTCTCGCACGTAGACGTTCATGCCGCCCGTTTTCTTGCCGCCGAGCGCGGCCAGGGGGCAGGTGTGAACGCTGAGCATACAGATGCGCATGGCGGCCCCTCTAGGATGGCGACTCGCGGTCAACGTCGGTATCGGCAGCCCCGCCCTCCCCCTCTCCCTCTTCCTCCCCCTCTCCCTCTTCCTCTCCCTCTTTCTCTCCCTCTTTCTCTCCCTCTCCCTCTTTCTCTTTCTCTTTCTCTTTCTCTTCCTCCCCCTCTCCCTCTCCCGCTTGTCGGCGGCGCAGGGTGGCCCAGAACATCGCCAGCAGCACCAGCAGCAGCAGGATGGCCAGCGCCAGCAGGCAGATCAGCCCCAGCAACCAGCGGGGCAGGCCGGCGACCAGATCGGCCAGCGCGGGGGGCACAAGGCCATCCGTCGCCGCGGTGGTGGTGATCACATCACCGGCGTCGAGGGCCTGCACCACAGCGGTCGGCGTGGGCTGCGGCAGCGGCTCCGTCGTCGGCGTAGGCTCGATCTCCGGTTCGGGGGTCGGCGTAGGCTCGATCTCCGGTTCCAAGGGCAGAACTTCAAGGGGGATGCCGAAGAAGGGATCATAAAACGTCGCCTCGGCAAAGCCCTCCGGGCAGATCTTCAGCGAGACATCATCAAGATACATGGCCGCGCGGCCGCTTCCCCCCCGATTGCGCACATTGAAGTAGACATAAATCGTACGCCCCATGTATTTGGTCAGGTCGAGTCGTTTGTACTGCCAGTCGAAGCTGTCTTCGTTGGCCCGCCACTCGATGGCGATGGGGCGCAGGTGGCGGTCAAGGATGATCAACTCCTGATAATCATCCCCCTCCAGGTCGGAGATGGGCCAGTACCAGAACTCCAGATACGCGGCCTGGTAGCCTTGGCGGGGCAGCGTCACCCGCTGCCGCACCGAGGAGTAGGAATTGTAATTCTGCATATCGCCCAGGCTGCCCAAAAGCACGGAGCGCACGCCGGTGAAGGGTTCGCTGGCGTTGTAGCCGGGCTGCAAAGGTGTGCCCCGGCCGAATTGCCAACTCGCCCAGGTTTCGAAGCCGGTGTTGATCAGACACTCCTTGCACTCCGGGGCGATGGGTATCGGCGTGGGCGTGACCGTGCGCGTGGGCGTGAAGGTGGCCGTGGGCAGCAGGAGGGTGGCCGTGGGGGTGGGCGTGGCCGTGACGAAGGGAGGCCCAGAGGTGGGCGTGTTCGTGACCACGAACAGGGTGGGCGTGGGTGTGTTGGTTACCACCAGCGGCGTGGGCGTGGCCGTGATGAAAGCGGGCGTGGGCGTGGGGGTGTTGGTCACCACCATCAGCGTGGGCGTGGGCGTATTGGTTACCACCATCATCGTGGGCGTGGCGGTGATGAAAGCGGGCGTGGGCGTGGCGGTGGCTGCGCCAGAGGTGGGCGTGTTCGTCACCACCATCACCGTGGGCGTGGGGGTGTTTGTCACCACCAGCGGGGTGGGTGTGGCGGTGATGAAGGGCAGGGTGGGCGTGGGGGTCGGCGTATCCCCCAGGGTGGGCGTGGGCGTGGGCGTGTCGGTAGAGGTGCAGACTTCCAGCACAATGTCGTCCACATACATGGCTGTGAAGCCGCCGCTGCCGGTGTTGTAGACGTTGAGATAGAGGACGATCGTCTGGCCCAGGAATTCGCTGATATCGAAGGGGCCGAGCGCCTGCCAGCTCATATCGTTGCGGACATCGGCCCACACCTGCCGCAGGGTGGTGGTGCCGGTGGCGTCGAGAATGCGGATCTCCTGGCGATCGGCGTCATCATAGGGCTGGCTGATGGTGTAGGCGTGCAGGCGCAGTTGCAGCAGCGCGCCCGCGGGCGCGCTCACCGTCTGCCGCATCGAGGAATAACTGGCGATATTGCTGCCCCCCACCAGGCCCAGGCGGGCGCTGCGGGTGGGGCTGTGCGCCTGCGCGCTGGAATAGACGCCCTGCGCGCCGGATAGCCCAAACAGCCAGCCGGAGGAGCTTTCCATATCGCTGTTGACCAGCAAGTTGCTGCAAGTCAGGCTGGCAGCCGCCGCGGGCGGGTGATGGCCGATCCCGGCCCACGCCAACAGCGCCGCCACAACCAGCGGAAGGAAGATGCGCGTCGACGTTCGATGCTTCATGAGCCAATAGCCTTGCAAGGAGAAAATGCACAGAGACAGGCGTAAGTGTACCTGAACCTGCACCAGGGAGCAATTCAGTGGTCAGTGGTCAGTATTCAGTGGTCAGTATTCAGTGGTCAGTAGTCGGTGGGGATGCTCGCGCCCGTCGCTGACCACTGACCACTGAATACTGAATACTGATCACTGATTACTGAAAACTGCCCCGCTGCGCTACAATGGCCGGCCATGACCAGACGCCATGCTACCGTCGCCGTGATCGATTTCGGCTCGCAGACTGCCCAGCTCATCGCCCGCCGCGTACGCGAACTGGGCGTGTACAGCGAACTGCTGCCCTGGGACGCGCCCGCTGAACAGATGGCCCCTGCCGCCGCCTTCATCCTCTCCGGCGGGCCGGCCAGCATCTACGCGCCCGCGGCCCCGCGGCTGCCCGACATCGTGCTGGATAGCGGCAAGCCGGTGCTGGGCATCTGTTATGGCATGCAGGCCCTGGCCCAGGCCCTGGGCGGTCAGGTGGACGCGGCCAGCGCCGGCGAATTCGGCCACACCGAGGTGCAGATCGCCGGCCCGCACCTTCAATCTCTTGGGCTAAGCTCTGCGGCGCCCCTGCTGACCGGCCTGCCCCCCACCCTGCATGTGTGGATGAGCCACTCCGACCACGTCAGCCGCCTGCCCGCGGGCTGGATCAGCCTGGGTCGCTCACGGCGCGATGCCCACGCCATCATCGGCGACCCCGCGCGGCGGCGCTATGCCGTGCAATTCCACCCCGAAGTGCAGCACACCCATCAGGGGCTGGATCTGCTGCGTAACTTCCTCTTCGATGTGGCCGGCCTCAGCGCCGACTGGACCCCGGCCAACTTCATCGCCGAGAGCGTCGCCGCCATCCGCGCGCAGGTGGGCAAGGCCCGCGTGCTCTGCGGGCTGAGCGGCGGGGTCGATTCTGCCGTTGCCGCCGCCCTCATCCACCGCGCCATCGGCGATCAGCTCACCTGCGTGTTCGTGGATCATGGCCTGCTGCGCCTGGGCGAAGCAGACGAAGTGATCGACACCTTTGGCCGCGGCCACGGCATCCGCCTGGAAGCGGTCAACGCGGTGGAGGCCTTCCTGACCGATCTGGCCGGCGTCGCCGACCCGGAAGAGAAGCGCAAACGCATCGGCCACCGCTTCGTGCGTGTGTTCGAGGCCGAGGCCGCCCGGCTGGCCCTCGCCGACGGCCCGACTGAGCTCGCCGAAGTCGGCAGCGGCGCGCCCTATCGCTTCCTGGCCCAGGGCACCCTCTATCCCGACGTGATCGAAAGCGCGGCCAGCAGCCGCGAGAAAGCCGCCCGCACGATCAAGACACATCATAATGTCGGCGGCCTGCCCGCAGACATCGAATTCGAACTGCTGGAGCCGCTGCGGCTGCTGTTCAAAGATGAAGTGCGCCGCCTGGGCGTGGCCCTGGGCCTGCCCGAACGCATCGTCTGGCGCCACCCCTTCCCCGGCCCCGGGCTTGCCATCCGCATCCTTGGCCCCGTCACCTGGGAACGGCTGGAAACCCTGCGCCAGGCCGATGCCATCGTCATCCAGGAACTGGAGGCCGCCAACCTCTATCGCCTTACGGCCCAGGCCTTCGCCGTGCTGCTGCCGGTGCAGAGCGTCGGCGTCATGGGCGATTACCGCACCTACGCCGATGTGGTGGCTGTGCGCGTCGTCACCACCGATGATTTCATGACCGCCGACTGGGCCAAATTGCCCTACGATCTGCTCGGTCGCATCGCCAACCGCATCGTCAACGAGGTGCGCGGGGTCAACCGCGTCGTCTACGACATCACCTCCAAGCCGCCGGCGACGATCGAGTGGGAGTGAGCGCGGCTACGGCGCGGCCAGCGCCACCATCGCCTGCGCCTCGGCCTGGATGGCGCGCAGATGTTCGTGGCCGCGGAAGCTTTCGGCATAGATTTTGTAGATATCCTCGGTGCCCGAGGGGCGGGCCGCGAACCAGCCATTTTCTGTCACCACTTTCAGGCCGCCGATGGCCGCGCCATTGCCGGGCGCGTGCGTCAGCCGGGCGAGAATGCGTTCCCCGGCCAGCTCGGTGGCCTGCACCTGGTCGGGGGTGAGGGTGGCCAGGGCTTTTTTCTGCGCGGGGGTGGCGGGCGCGTCGATCCGCTCATACACCGGGCTGCCGAAGCGCGCCTCCAGCGCCCGGTAGTGCTCGCCGGGGTCCTGGCCGGTCACCGCGGTGATCTCCGCGGCCAACAGATCGAGCAAAAACCCATCCTTGTCCGTCGTCCATACCCTCCCGTCCCGGCGCAGGAAACTGGCCCCCGCGCTCTCCTCGCCGCCAAAGCCATAGCTGCCGGCGAGCAGGCCGTCGACGAACCACTTGAATCCCACCGGCGTTTCGGCCAACGGCCGGCCCAGGGCCGCGGCCACGCGGTCGATCATGCTAGAGGAGACCAACGTCTTGCCAATGGCCGCGTCCTGCCGCCAGCCGGGCCGGTGCTGGAACAGGTACCACACCGCCACCGCCAGATAGTGGTTGGGGTTCAGCAGCCCGGCCGCACGGGTGACGATGCCGTGGCGATCATAGTCCGGATCATTGCCAAAGGCGATGTCGAATTGGTCTTTCAGCCCGATCAGCGAGGCCATGGCATAGGGCGAGGAGCAATCCATGCGGATTTTGCCATCTTTATCCACGGTCATGAAGCCAAAGGTGGGATCGGCGTGGGGGTTGACCACGGTGAGATCGAGATGGTAGCGCTCGGCGATCGGCGCCCAATAGTGCAGGCCGGCGCCGCCCATCGGATCCACGCCGATCTTCAGCCCGGCGGCGGCGATGGCGGCCATATCGATCGCCTGTTCCAGGTCGGCCACGTAGGGCGTGATGTAGTCGTGGTGGTGGGTGGTGGGGGCGTGCAGGGCGCGTTGATAGGACATGCGTAATACGCCCTGCAAATTCGCGTGCAGCAGGGCGTTGGCCTGATCCTGGATCTTCTTGGTGGCGGTGGTGTCGGCAGGCCCGCCAGAGGGTGGGTTGTATTTGAAACCGCCATCATCCGGCGGGTTGTGCGAGGGGGTGATGACCACGCCATCGGCCAGGCCGTGGCTGCGCCCGCGGTTGTGGCCGAGGATGGCATGCGAAATGACCGGCGTGGGCGTGTATCCGCCCCCTGCCTGGATCATCACCTCCACACCGTTGGCCGCGAACACCTCCAGGGCTGTGGCCTGCGCCGCCTCGGAGAGGGCGTGGGTGTCCATGCCCAGGAAAAGGGGCCCGGTCACGCCCTGGGCCGCGCGGTAGGTGCAGATCGCCTGGCTGATGGCGAGGATGTGATCCTCATTGAAACTGCCGGCCAGGGAGGTGCCGCGGTGGCCGGAGGTGCCGAACACCACCTGCTGGGCGGGATCGGCCGCGTCGGGCCGGTGTGTGTAGTAGGCCGCCATCAGGCGCGGGATGTTGGGCAGCAGGGACTGGGGCGCGGGGTGACCCGCGAGCGGGTGCAATGACATGGCAAACCTCCACGAATGAGCGATCGAGGGTGGCAAGGGCAGCATACCCATGAACCCGCGGGTGCGCAAGCTGCGCCCGCCTGAGATGCGGGGCGCAGCTTGCGCACCCGCCCCCCGTCTCTGCTACACTTGCGGTCATGTCTCGTTCGCGTCGCAGATGGTTTCTGCTTTTGATCCTGCTCACGGCTGCCGGGCTGCGCCTTTGGCAGATCGATAGCATTCCCCCCGGTTTTCATTTCGATGAATCCTTCGAGGGGCTGGAAGCCTGGCGCATCCTCACCGATCCGGGGTATCGCCCGGTGTTTTTGACCGGCAATTTCGGCGTGCCCCCGCTCAACGCCTACGCCAACGCCCTCACCTTTGGCCTGTTCCGGCTGCTGGGCGGCGAGGCGGGGCCAACCGCGATGCGCGTCACCGCCGCCCTGTGCGGGACGCTGGGCGTGCTGGCGGTGTATCTGCTGGCCGCGGAGATGCGCCGCCACGAGCCTCGCCTGCCCGCGGCTTTTCCCTTGCTGGCTGCGGGCGCGCTGGCCCTGATGCGCTGGCACATTCATTTCAGCCGCATGGGCATCGAGCCGGTGCTGACGCCGCTGCTGTGGGCGGGGGCGCTGTGGCTGCTGCTGCACGGCTGGCGCAGCGGTCGCGCCCGCAGTTTTCTGGCTGCCGGGGTGATTTTGGCCGCCTGTCTCTACAGTTATCAGGGGGCCTGGGTCATCCCGCTGCTGGCGCTGCCGATCCTGGCTCATCTTGCCTGGGCCGGCCGGGCGGCTGGACTGAGCGGCTCGACCGATCTCGTCAAGGTCTCGCCGAAGGCAACCCTGCTGCAACGGCTGCCGGGATTGCTGGGGACCGGCCTGGTGGCGGTGGGGCTGGCACTGCCCCTCCTCCTCTTCTTCTGGCAACACCCCGACTTGTTCCTGCTGCGGCCCACCCAGATCGCCACCCTGCCCGGCGGCTTGACTGGAACTTCGGCGAGCGGCTCGTGGGCCAACGCCTGGGCCACTGCCCGCATGTTCTGGCCTTTCGGCCTCACCGGCGACCTGGACCCGCGGCGCAACCTGCCCGGCGCGCCGGCCCTTGATCTGTGGCTGGCCATCCCCTTCTTTGCCGGCGTGGGCATCGCCGCCTGGCGAAGCCGTAGCCCCCTCTTCGCCCTCCCCCTGATCAGCCTCTTCGGTCTGGTTCTGCCCGGCCTGCTCAGTGAATACGCCCCGCATTTTCACCGCATCCTCGGCGCCTCTGCGCCCGTGGCCTTGCTCATCGGCCTGGGCCTGGCAGGGATGGGGGCCTGGCTGCAAGCGCGCCTGCCGCGAGCGGCGCGGCTGCCCTGGGCGTGGATCGGGCTGCTGCTGCTGCTGGCAGGCGGCGTCAACAGCGCACATCTCTATTTCGGGCGGTGGGCCAGATTGCCCGATCTCTACCACGCCTTCGACGTGGGCCTGTGGCAGGTGGGCCGCTGGATGGCAGCGCAGCCGGCGGAGGATCCTCTCTTCCTCACCCCCCGGCCTGGCGCGCACCCCACCCTGGCCTTCGCCTTCGCGGTGCAGGGCCGTTCCCATCCGGTCGATTTCGATGGCCGGCATGTCTTCCCCCTCGCCCAGGATGCCGCCGCGGCCCATTACGTCGTGATCGAGCATGAGGACTTTCGCACGCGGCTGCTGCTGCCCAGCCTCTTCCCTGCCGCGGCCACCGGCCCGGAGTGGCAGGATGCCGGAGGGCAGATCTACGCCCGCGTCTACACCCGCGGGCCGGGGATGCTGCCCGCGCGGCAGCCGCAGCACGCCCTCGATATCTTCCTCGGCGATGGCATCCGCCTGCGCGGCTACGACGTCAACCCGCCCGCCCTGGCTGCCGGCGGCCTGTTGTACCTGCAACTCTATTGGCAGGTCGAGGCCATCCCCCAGGGCGATTGGACGGTTTTTACGCACCTGCTCGACGCGGCCGGCGCCTGGCAAGCCGGGCATGACAGCATTCCCGGCGCCGGCAGCCTGCCCACACAGCGTTGGCAGGCCGGCTGGCTGATCCTGGACGAGTATCAGATCCCCCTGCCCGCGGGGGTGCCCGCGGGCCGATACGAGCTGGAAGTCGGTCTCTACCGGCCAGAGGGGGAACGCTTGCCTGCCGGCAGCAGCGGCGCGCGTCTCGGCGCGGTGCAGATCCTGCCGTGAGTCTCATGTTAAGCGATTTGTATCGTGTGCAGGAGCAGAACTGGTGGCATGCGGGCATGCGCCGCATCACTTTGACGCTGCTGGCGGGCGCGACCCTGCCCCCCGGCCCCCTGCTGGAGATCGGCTGCGGCGGCGGGGCCATGCTGCGCGACCTGGAGGCGCACCACCCCGACCGCCTGACGCTGGGCTTGGATCTGAACCGGGAGGGATTGCGCGGCGGCGCGGCGGCGCGGCTGTTCCAGGCCGATCTGCACGATCTGCCCCTGGCCGCGGGCAGTTGCGCGGGGGCGTTGGCGCTGGACACCTTCGACCAGCGGGGCGTGGATCTGCCCTGCTGCCTGGCCGAAAGTTGGCGGGTTCTGCGCGCAGAGGGCATACTATTGCTGCGCGTCAGCGCCTATCCCTGGCTGTATGGCCCGCACGACATCGCTTTTGGCACCGGCAAACGCTACACCCGCGGCGAATTACAGGCCGCGATCGTTGCAGCCGGCTTTGTCATCGAGCGCGTCAGTTTCGCCAACATGCTTTTGCTGCCCCTGGCCATCCTTGTGCGGCTATGGCAGCAGGCGGGGCGGACTGCGGTCTCGTCCGAACTGCATGCGGGCGGCCCCCTGCATCCGGCGCCGGCTGCGGCGTTGGCGCTGGAGCGGCGCTGGTTGCAGCGCCGGGACCTGCCGGCAGGCCTCAGCCTCTACGTCCTGGCGCGCAAACCCCTCTGACCCCTGAACACTGACCACTGACCACTGAACACTGACCATGCTCGTCTGCACCGTCCTGCCCACCTACAACGAACGAGAGAACATCGGCCCCCTGATCGAAGGGGTGTTGGCGCATGCCTCCGGCCCGCACATGATCCTGGTGGTGGATGACGATTCGCCCGACGGCACCTGGCAGGTGGTGGAGGCGCTGGCCGCCCGCTACAACACCCCCGGCCAGACCCGCGTCGCCCTGATCCGGCGGCGGCAGGAGACGGGGCTGACCTCGGCCATCCAACGCGGCATCGACGAGGCGATCCACACCTACGGCGCCGAGATCGTCACCTGGATGGACTGCGATCTATCGATGCCGCCGCAGGACGTGCCCCGGCTGGTGGCTGCCATTCAGCCGGGGGGCGCGGCTGTGGCCGTAGGCTCGCGCTGGATCGCCGGCGGCGCGGACGCGGCCCACGGCCTC
>JABWBG010000135.1 GCA_013360575.1 Caldilineales bacterium | reverse complement strand
CTTCAGCGCCGGCGGCGCGCCCAGCCCGCGGGCCAGAGGCCCGGCCAGGGGCCAGCAGACCGCGACCAGCCCCCATGAAAGGATCAGGACCGCCCACCAACTGCGGTTGAACGCCGCGCGGATGTGCTGGGGCTGACCCGCGGCCAATGCCTGGGCCACTGTGCGCGCCAGCGCCCGACCCAACCCCAGCGCGGCCAGAGGCGCCGCCGTGATCACCACCCCGCCCAGCGCCCACAACCCGAACAGCTCCTCGCCCAGCCGCAGCAGCAGGAAAGGCGTCAGCGCCAGGGCCAGGGCCGAGGTGATGGCCAGCCCAGCCAGATTGAACGCGGTGTTGGCCAGGGGCGTGCGCGCGTTCATGCCCCATCCAGGCCGAACAACCGGCCCAGGGCCTCGATGTGGGGGATGGTGTGATCCGCGTCCGCGCTGCCATCGCCCACCAGCACGGTCTTCATGCCCAGGGCGCGGGCCGGGGGAAGGTTGACGGCGCTGTCCTCGATGAACACGCAACGCTGCGGCGAGACATCCACCAGGGCCAGACAGCGCTCGTAGGCCAGGGGATGGGGTTTGGAGACGTATCCCACCTCCTCGAAGCCGACCACGTGCTGAAAATGGCGATCGACGCCCAACGCGGCCAGCACATTGTGCGCGTGCCGGGCGGTGGCGTTGGTAAAGATGGCCTTGCGCTGCGGCAGGGCGGTCAGCAGGGCATCGAGGGTGGGATTGAAGCCCAGATAAGGGGCGAGGGGGACATCGTGCACAAAGGCCAGATAGGCGGCCGGCTCGATGCGGTACTCGGCCATCAGCCCGGCGATGGTGGTGCCATAATTCAGCCAGTAGTGCTTTTGCACACGTGCGGCCTCGGCGGGGGAAATGCCCAGAAACTGGCCCACGAACAGGCGGATGCGATCATCGATCTCCCGCCACAGCCCCAGCCCGCGGGGGTAGAGGGTGTTGTCGAGGTCGAAGAGGATCAGGTCTACGTCGAGCAGGGGGGCGGATGCGTGCATGCCGCCATTATGCCCCGGCCCCGCAGCCAGCGCAAAGCAGCTGATGAAAGACGAAGGACGATCGTCCTTCGTCCTTCGTCCATCGTCCACCCAGTTGCCGCCATTCCCCCTGCCCCTGCTATAATCGGCGCATGCCAATCCGTATCCTATCCCCCGATGTCGCCGATAAGATCGCTGCCGGCGAGGTGGTGGAGCGCCCCGCCTCGGTCGTGAAGGAATTGATCGAGAACAGCCTCGACGCCGGCGCCACCGACATCCGCGTGGAGATCCGCGAGGGCGGCAAGCGCCTGATCCGGGTGATCGACGACGGCGCCGGCATCCCCGCGGCCGAAGCGCCCCTGGCTTGCCAACGCCACGCCACCTCCAAACTGCAAACAGCCGAGGATCTGGAGCAGATCGCCACCCTGGGCTTCCGCGGGGAGGCGCTGGCCGCGATCGCCGCGGTCGGCAAGACCACACTGATCACCCGCAGCCGCGATGAAGAGGTGGGCGTAGAACTGCGACTGGAAGGCAGCGAACTGCGCGGGCAGCGGGCCATCGGCGGCCCGGCGGGCACGAACATCACCATCGAGCATCTGTTTTGGAATGTGCCGGCCCGGCTCAAATTCCTGCGGGCCGAAAGCACCGAAGCCGGCCACATCCACAAAATCCTCACCCGCTACGCCCTGGCCTACCCGCACGTGCGCTTTTCCTACGCGCCCGAAGGCCGCATCACCTTCCAAACCCCCGGCAACGGCGACCGCATGGCCGCGCTGATCAAAGTCTTCGGGGCCGAGATCGCCCGGCAAATGCTGGCGGTGGCGGGCGGCGAGGATGTCGCCGCGCCCGGCATCGTGGTCAGCGGCTTTGCCAGCCAACCGGAACTGCACCGCGCCAACCGCAGTTTCATCGAGTTGTTCATCAACAACCGCTATGTGCAGGATCGCAATCTCACCTATGCCGTCATCCAGGCCTACCACACCTTGCTGCCGGGCGGACGCTATCCCCTGGCCCTGATCTTCGTTGACCTGCCGCCGGACATGCTGGATGTGAATGTGCACCCCACCAAGGCAGAGGTGCGCTTCCGAGAGGGGGCGGTGGTGTTCCGGGCCGTGCAGCGGGCCGTGCATCGCAGCCTGGTCGAGCAGGCGCCGGTGGCCCAACTCCGCCCGGACGAGAAGGGCCGCGAGGGCTGGGCGGCCCGGCGCCAACACTTGCTCGCTGCCGGCGCCTCCGATCCCCCCGGCCAGTTGGCGATGGATCTGTATCGCCGCGGGCTGGAGGAGGAGGCCGCGCCGCCGGGGCCGAGCGAGACAGGCGGAGCCATGGCCCCACGCACAGGCGACGCCGAAGTCTTGCCGCCGCTGCGGGCCGTAGGCCAGATCGCGGGCATGTATCTGGTGGCCGAGGGGCCGGGCGGGCTGTTCCTGGTCGATCAGCACGCGGCCCACGAGCGCATCCTCTACGAGCAGATGCTGCAAGCCCCGGCCCAGCCCATCGCCCGCCAGCAACTTTTGCAGCCCCTGACCTTGGAACTGGGCACCCATCTGGCCGGGCTGGTGGCCGCGCACCTGCCCACCCTGGCCCAGAGCGGGTTCGAGATCGAGCCTTTTGGCGAGGGCAGCTTTTTGCTGCGGGCCATGCCCGCGCTGCTGGGCCGCCAGGATCCTCGCCGCTTGCTGGAAGAAGTGGCCGAAAGCCTGGACGCGCTGGCCGATCAGGTAGGCGCGGCCCACGAGGATGAACTGGTCAAGATCATCTGCAAACGGATGGCGATCAAGGCCGGGCAGGTACTCTCCCTGGTCGAACAGCGCGATCTGCTGCGCCAATTGGAGGCCTGCCAGAACCCGCGCACCTGCCCGCACGGCCGCCCCACCCTGCTCCACCTCAGCGCCACCCAGTTGGAGCGGCAATTCGGCCGCACGTGAACAGAGAGAGAGCAGATAGAGAGAGCAGATAGAGAGAGCAGATAGAGGGTGGAGAGAGAGAGCAGAGAGAGAGTGGAGAGAGAGGGTGGAGAGTGTTTGCGATGCCTGAATCCCACGCCCTGAGCCGATGCCATGCCTGACCCCATCTATTCAGTGATCATCCCGGCGTACAACGCCGCCGCCACCCTGCCTCGCACCTTGCAGGCCCTGGCCGGCCAGACCCTGCCCGCCTCCACCTTCGAGGTGATTGTGGTGGATGATGGCTCGCAGGATGAGACCGCAGCGCTGGCCGCGGCCGCGGGGGTACAGGTGGTGCGCCAGGCCAATGCCGGCCCCGCCGCCGCCCGCAACCAGGGCGCGGCCTTGGCCCGCGGCGCGATCCTGCTCTTCACCGACTCCGACTGCGCGCCGCAGCCCGATTGGCTGGCCCAGATGACCGCGCCCTTTGCCGATGCCGAGGTGGTGGGCGTCAAAGGCGCCTACCGCAGCCGCCAGACCGCGGCCATGGCCCGTTTTGTGCAACAAGAATATGAAGACCGCTACGATCGCATGGCCCGCTTCCCGCAGATCGACTTCATCGACACCTACAGCGCCGCGTATCGCCGCCAGGTGTTTCTGGACAATGGCGGCTTCGATGCCATTTTCGCCACCGCCTCGGTCGAGGATCAGGAATTCTCCTTTCGCCTGGCCCAAAAGGGCTACAAAATGATCTTCGCGCCGGACGCGCGGGTCGAACATCTGCACAACGAGACCCTGCGCGCCTACGCCCGGCGCAAATTCTACATCGGCTATTACAAGGCGCTGCTGGCGCAGTGGCTGCCAGAGCGCCTGCTGGGCGACACCCACACCCCGCCGGTGTTGAAGATGCAATTGCTGCTGTTGGCCCTCAGCCTGGGCCTGCTGGCGCCGGCGCTGCTGTGGACGTGGGCCCGGCCCCTGCCTTTGCTGGGGCTGATCGCCTTCTACCTCTCTGCCCTCCCCTTCCTGGCCAAGATCGGGCGCCGCGCCCCTGCCATCCTGCTGCCGGCGCTGCTCTATTTGCCCTTGCGGGCGCTGGCCCTGGGCGCGGGCTTTGCCGCCGGCTGGGTCACATTCCGCGGGCAGGGCGAGCGCGCGGAGACGCGCGTCTTCACCCTGCGCCAGCGCCTGGCCAAACGCGGCCTGGATCTGCTCGTGGCCGGGCTGGGGCTGCTGCTGCTCTGGCCCTTTCTGCTCCTGATCGCGCTTGCCATCCGTCTGGATTCGCCCGGCCCGGCCATCTTCAAACAGCAGCGGGTGGGCGAAAATGGCCGGCTTTTCACCATCTACAAGTTCCGCTCCATGGTGGCCGGCGCCGATAAAATGCTGGACAAGGTGATCGATGTGCAGGGCCTGGCCGAGCCGGTCTACAAGATCAAGAATGATCCACGACGCACACGGCTGGGACACTGGCTGCGGCGCTGGAGCCTGGACGAACTGCCACAGTTGTTCAACGTGCTCAAGGGCGAGATGAGCCTGGTCGGCCCCCGCCCGGAGGAAGCATGGCTAGTGGAGCGTTACACCCCGGCGCAACGGCGGCGCCTGGCCGTGAAGCCAGGCCTGACCGGGCCGATGCAGATCAATGGCCGCGGCGACCTCAGCCTGGAGGAGCGCCTGGCCGCGGAACTGGACTACATCCGCGCCTATTCCTTTTGGCAGGATGTCCGCATCCTGCTGCACACCCTGCCGGCAGTGGTGCGCGGCCGCGGCGCCTATTGAGCAGCCCGCGGCCCTGGCCTCAGTGATAGATGAGGGTGCCCACCGTCTGGCCCAGCACCGCCGCCTCCAGGCTGCCCGCTTGCCAAAGGTTGAGCACAATGATCGGCAGATCGTGATCCATGCACAGGGTGATGGCCGTGCTGTCCATCACGCCCAGGCGCTGGTTGATGGCGTCGATGTAGGTCAGGCGGTCATATCGCCGGGCGGTGGGGTCGGTTTTGGGGTCGCCGTCATAGACGCCATCCACCTTCGTGGCCTTGATCAGCACTTCGGCGTCCACCTCCATGGCCCGCAACGCCCCGGCGGTGTCGGTGGTGAAATAGGGATTGCCGGTGCCCGCGCCCAGGATGACGACGCGGCCCTTTTCCATGTGGCGGATGGCGCGGCCGCGGATGTAAGGCTCGGCGATGGCTTTCATCTCGATGGCGGTTTGCACGCGCGTATCCACGCCCATGCGTTCCAGCGCATCGGCCAGGGCCAGCGCGTTCATCACCGTCGCCAGCATGCCCATGTGATCGGCGCGGGTGCGCTCCATGCCCTGCGCCAGCCCCTGCTGCCCCCGCCACAGGTTGCCGGCCCCGATCACCAGCGCCACCTGCACATTACGATCATAAATCTGCTTCACTTTGGCGGCCAGATTCTCGGCCTCGCCCGGATCGATGCCAAACCCCTGCGGCCCCGCCAACGCCTCCCCGCCCAACTTCAGTAGGATCCTGCGGTATTTCACCTCGCTCATGGCTTAGCCTCCGCGTTTGTGATCAGTCAGAATGAAGAAAAGGGGCGCCAGAAGCGCCCCTTTCATTGGTTATTTGCCGATCTCGAAACAAGCAAAACGCCGAATCTGGATATTTTCACCCAGTTTAGCGATCTGTTCGACCAGAAGATCCTTGATCTTCAGGCTGGGATCCTTGATGAAGGACTGCTCCAACAGGCAGGCCTCCTCATAGAACTTCTGCATCTTGCCTTCGATGATCCGCTCCAGGATATGTTCGGGCTTCTTTTCGTCGGCCAGTTGCTTGCGGTAGATCTCCTTTTCCTGCGCCAGCACATCGGCGGGCACATCGGCAGGGGCCAGATACTGCGGCCGCGACGCCACCACCTGCATGGCCAGATTGTGCACCAGCTCCTGGAATTGCGGGGTGCGGGCCACGAAATCGGTCTCGCAGTTGACCTCGATCAAGGCAGCGACCTTGGCGCCCTGATGAACGTAATGCCCGATCAGGCCTTCGTTGGCCTCGCGCGAGGCTTTCTTGGCGGCTGCGGCCAGCCCTTTCTCGCGCAGCAGGGTGACAGCCTTATCGAAATCGCCGCCCGAAGTCTTGAGGGCGTTGCGGCAATCGAGCACGCCGGCGCCGGTGGCCTCGCGCAGCTCTTTGACCATTTCAGTCGTAATTTCCATGAGATTGACTACTCCGAGTAAAAATTTGTATCGCGCACTTTGGCGCGGCGTGGACAATCGCAGGGGCGCCCTTGCCAGGCGCCCCTGGGAGATGACAACCCATCCCGCGGACGGGAGAGAGGGGGCGTCGCCGGCTTATGCCGCCGCTTCCGCGGCTCCTGCTCCCTCCAGATCCTCCGCGTCGTCGGAGCCGTAGCCCTCTTCCAATTTGGCCAGGGTGGAGGGGCCTAACAGGTCATCGAAATCGCGCTCTTGCTCGTAGACCAGGGGGGCGCGGCTCATGCGCTGCGGCTCGCGGCGTTCTTCCTTCACTTCCGCCGCCAGGGTCTCGCGCAGGTTCATGCCCTCCTGCGCCGCGTCCGCGATCTTGGTGACCATGAGTTTGATGGCGCGGATGGCGTCATCATTCGAGGGGATGACGTAATCGATGGGATCGGGGTTGCAGTTGGTATCCACCACGGCCACGATGGGGATGTCGAGCTTGACCGCTTCTTTCACTGCCAGATCCTCGCGACGCACATCGACGATGAAGAGGATATCGGGCAGGCGCTCCATGGTGCGCAGGCCGCCCACCCGCTGGGTGAGTCGCTCGATCAACTCGTTGAGTTTGAGCACCTCGAGCTTGGGCAGCCGGCGGAATTCGCCCATTTCGCGGCGCTGCTCCAGCTCGATCAGATGCTCGACGCGCCCGCGGATGGTGGGGAAATTGGTCAGCGTGCCGCCCAGCCAGCGCTTGTTGATGTAGGGCATGCGGCAGCGTTCCGCTTCGCTTTGGATGATGTCCGCTGCCTGTCGTTTGGTGCCCACAAAGAGCACGGAGCCGCCCCGGGCCACGGTGGTTTGCACGAATGTGCTGGCTTGATCGATCTGGGCTACGGTCTGTTGCAGGTCGATGATATGAACGCCGTTGCGTTCGGTGAAGATGAAGGGCTTCATCTTCGGGTTCCAGCGCTTGGTGCGGTGGCCAAAATGCACACCCGCTTCCAGCAGCGCCTTCAGCGATACAGATGCCATGATACGTTATGCTCCTGAATTGGTTGTTCCTCCGCCCGGAGGATCGCTGAGGGCGTCTGCCTGAGCAGACACGGGCCTTCATCGCCGCCGGGCGTGTGAGATGGGAGAGTGGGGTGGAAAGATGGGGGCAGTTTGCAGCCCGACCGGGGATTATAAGCGCGGGCATGCCCGCAAGCCAAATTTACGGGTATCGCAGGGCGGGAGTCCGCTCCCGGGGGGCTTTGCCGTCTCAGGCGGCTGCAGCAGACAGGCTCAAGTGTTCTTGCAGGCGGGCGCGTTCCTGCTCGACGATGCTGTCGTCCAGTTTTTTGTACAGGGCCTGGGGCGGGCGCAGGGCCTGGCCAGGGGGCAGGGTGGCCGGTGCCCAGTGCGCCGCCAGGTCGCTGCCATCGTAGCGCAACACCAGATGCACCCCGCGGGCGTCGGGCACCTCCTCGGTGGTCAGCCGCCCGAAGATGTCGCCATCGTAGCCGAGGAAGTGGTGCAGTTGCTGCGTGGTGAAGGGCAGGAAGGGGTTGAGCAGCACTTTCAAGTGGTCGATCACCTGCAACGCCACGTAGATGGTGGTGGCCGCGGCCGCGGGATCGCTCTTGATCTGCGCCCAGGGCGCTTTGTCGTTGAGGTAGCGGTTGGTGCTGTGCGCCAGGGCGAAGGCTTTTTCCAGCGCGATCTTCAGCCGCACGGCCTCGATCTCTTCGCCTACACGCTCGAAGGCGGCGGCGGATTCGGCCAGCAGGGCCTGATCCACAGGATCGAAGGGGCCGGGAGTAGGGATCTGGGCATCGAAGCGCTTGTAGGCGAAGCCGAGCACGCGGTTGACGAGGTTGCCCCAGGTGGCCACCAGTTCATCATTGTTGCGGCGCAGGAACTCATCCCAGGTGAAATTGACATCGCGCGTTTCCGGCGCATTGATGGTGAGAGCGTAACGCAGCGGGTCTGGGTCGTAGCGGGAGAGGAAATCGGGCAGGTCGATGCTCCAGCGGCGGCTGGTGCTGATCTTTTTGTCCTCGATGTTGAGGTATTCGTTGGCAGGCACGTCGTAGGGCAGGTTCAAGCCGCGGCCGTCGGCGATCAAAAAGGCCGGCCATTGGATGGCGTGGAAGGGGATGTTGTCTTTGCCGATGAAATAGAGCGATTTCACCGCCGGGTCGAACCACCAGGCTTTCCAGGCCTCCGGGTCGCCCTGCAACGCGCAGACTTCGCGGGTGGCGCTGAGGTAGCCCTGCACCGCGTCGTACCAGACGTAGATTACCTTGTCTTCGAAGCCTGCGACCGGGATGCTGATGCCCCAGTCGATGTCGCGGGTGATGGCGCGGCCGCGCAGTTCGCCGCTTTCGGCCTGCTGGCGAGCATAGTTGAACACCGCCTGCCGCCAATGGCCTTTGTGGCCATCGTTGAGCCAGGCGGCCAGATGGGGGCTGGCTTTGCCCAGGTCGAAGAAGAAGTGCTCGGTTTCGCGCACTTCGATCTGGCTCTGGCCGCAGATCTTGCAGCGGGGGTCGATCAGTTCCACGGCATCGAAGAGGTTGCCGCAGTTGTCGCACTGGTCGCCGCGGGCGTCGGTGTAGCCGCAGGTGGGGCAGGTGCCCTCGATGTAGCGGTCGGCCAGGAAGCGCTGATCGACCAGGCAGAAGGGCTGGGCCTGGGTGGCGCGGTAGAGGTAGCCGTTGGCCAGGTGGTTGAGGAAGAACTCGTGCGTCACATCCCAGTGGTTCTGGGTGTCGGTATGGGTGAAGAGGTCGAAGCTGAGGCCGAGATCGCGAAAGGAATGGACGAAGCGGGTGTGATAGCGGGTGAAGATCTCGATGTTGCTGACGCCTTCGCGGGCCGCGGCCACGGTCACCGGCGTGCCGTGCGTGTCGGAGCCGGAGACCATGCGCACATCGCGTCCGCGCAGACGTTGGTAGCGGGCGTAGATGTCGGGCGGCAGGTACGCGCCGGCCACATGGCCAAGATGGCGGTCGCCGCTGGCATAGGGCCAGGCGACGCAGACGAGATATTTTTGAGGAGAATGTGTATTTGACATGATAATGCTTGATTATTAATGATTAATGATTCATTTACCGATCTTCTTCCTACGCAATACGCACCACGCACCAGGCAATACGCACCACGCACCAGGTATTTTAGCACACGGGCAGGGATAGAGACCAGATAGGTGCGGTGTTTCAGGGCCGGGCCAGCTGGCTGTGCAGCTGCTCCAGGCCGGGGAGGAGGCGGGGCCAATCGTAATCGCGGGCGACAAAGGCGCGGCCGCGCGCGGCCATCGCCGCCGCGGTCGCACGGTCGGCCAGCAGGGCCTGGCAGCCGCGGGCAAAGGCGGGCGGGTCGTCGGCCAGGACGAGATGCTCGCCATCGATCACGGGGAAGCCCTCCGCGGCCAGGCGGGTGGCGATGATAGGCCGGGCCATGGCCATCGCTTCCATGATCTTGAGCCGGGTGCCACCGCCGGCCAGCAACGGGGCCACGTACAGGTCGGCATGCGCCAGGTAGGGCCGCACATCGGGCACGAAGCCGGTGAGGGTGACGTCCGCGCGCCCGCGCAGTTCGTGCAGCCGGGGATGCGGGTTCTTGCCCACGATCCAGAAATGGGGTCGCAGGCCCTGATCGTGCAGCAGGGGCAGGACGCGGCGCACGAACCAGAGCACGCCATCCACATTGGGCCGGAAATCCATCTTGCCGGTGAAGAGGAGCTGGGCGGCGCCGTCAGGCGGATAGGGGGTGGGATAGGGCGCAGTCGGGTCGTAGGCGGCCAGATCCACGCCGTTGGGCAGGATGGCGGGGTCGCAGCCAGGCGCGAGGCGGCGCAGGGCCGCGGCGTCGGGCTGGCTGACCGCGGTCACCGCGGCCACGGCGCGCAGGACGCGGCGTTCGTAGCGGGCCAGTTTCAGGGTCTGGATGGCAGAATAGAGGGCCGCGGGCCAACGCCGGGGCTGGCGTAGATCGGCCAGAGCCGCGCGCCGCTGCAACAGGGTCTCGGCGTTGTGCGCGTCGTAGAGGACGGGGGGCAGCGGGACGCCACCGGCGCGCAGGGCAAAGAGGTAAGGGGCCATCTCGATGCCCTCCACCTGGATCAGGTCGGGGGGGCAGCGATGAAGATGATCGCGCAGCGCGGCCAACGCGCCGGCATCCCACAGGCGCAGGGCCATGTCGGGCAGGGGGCGGAGCAGGAGGTCGGCCAGGCGGCGGGCGGGG
>JABWBG010000392.1 GCA_013360575.1 Caldilineales bacterium | reverse complement strand
GCCCCGGCCCTCGCCCTCCGCCTCGGCCAGCCGGCCGCGCCCCCCCTGCCCGCGGCGGAGATGCTGGATGCGCTGGCCGCGCAGCCCGGCGCCCTCGGCATCCTCCCCTTCGACGCCCTTGACCCGCGCTACAAAGTCATCAAGATCGAGGGACTCGACCCCCTCAGCAACCGCTTCGACCCCCAAACCTATCCCCTCACCTTCGATCTCACCCTGACCGGGCCGGACGCCGGCCTGCTGCGCCCCCTCCTGGCCGGCGCCGCGCCCCTCACCAACCGCGACCCCAGCCGCCTGACGCAGTTGATCATGACCGGCGTCACCGCCATGTCGCGCGGCACCGCCGAAAAGATGGAGCAGAAGGGGTATGTCTACCCCGCCCGCGTCATCTCCGACACCCTCGCCGCCGCCGACATCACCCATGTCAGCAATGAAGTGCCCTTCATCCAGGGCTGCCGCGTCAACAACACCTACATGAATCTGGTGCTCTGCTCCGATTACCCCTATTGGGCGGCGCTGGAGGCCATCGGCGTGGATATCGTGGGCTTGAGCGGCAACCATGTCAACGATTTTGGCCGCGACGGCGCCCGCGAATCGATCGCCTTCTACCGCGACCGCGGCATCCCCATCTACGGCTCCGGCTTGAACACAGACGAAGCCTGCGCGCCCCTGCTGTGGCAGGATCACGGCAACACCTTTGCCTTCATCGCCGCCCTGGCCTGGTGGCCAGAGACGGCCTGGGCCACAGACACGCAGCCGGGCGCCTGCTATTTCTACGACAACTACGACCGCATCCTGGCCGACATCCGTCGCCTCAGCGCCGAGGTGGACATCGTCGCCGTGGAATTGCAGTACCACGAGACCTACAACCCCTGGCCGATCCCTGATCAGGTGGCCGAATTTCGCGATCTGCGCAGCGCCGGCGCGGACATCGTCACCGGCGTGCAGAGCCACGTGCCCCAGGCCGTGCAGCCGGGCGCGGACACTGTCATTTTCTATGGGCTGGGCAATCTCTTTTTCGATCAGATGCAGAGTTGGGAGACGCGCACGGGCCTGATCGCCCGCCACACCATCTACGAGGGCCGCCTGCTCAGCGCCGAGATCCTCACCACCGTGCTGGAAGACTTCGCCCAGCCCCGCTGGGCCACCGCGGACGAACGCGCCGGCATCCTCCGCGCCATCTTCGCCGCCGCCCCGCCCAAAGACGCCCTCCCCACCCCCCAACCCCCCCCCCCCCCCCCCCCACCCCCCCCCCAGCCTGCCCTGGCCGGCCCCGGCAGAGCAACCCCAGGATCATTTCTGGCTGGCCCGGCCCACCGCGCCCGACGCCAACCTGATCAGCGCCGCCACCTATCCCTTTGGCGGCACCGCCGGCGGGCGCTATCGCGTGCACCATGGCGCCGACATCGCCAACCCCCTGGGCACGCCCCTGTACGCGCCCGCCGGCGCCACCGTCATCCACGCCGGGCTGGATCAGCCGCCCAACGTGTTCGGGCCTTATCCCGATTTCTTTGGCAACACCCTCCTCTTCCGCCTGGATCAGAGCTGGCGCGAGCAGCCGGTGTACGTGCTGTACGGGCACATGAACACTGTGGATGTCAGCGCCGGCCAGCATATCGAGCGCGGGCAACCGGTGGGCACGGTAGGCATGACCGGCATCGCCATCGGGCCGCACCTGCACGTGGAAGTGCGGCTGGGCGGATCAACCTACGAGCAATCCTACAACCCCGATCTGTGGCTGGAGCCGCTGCCGGGGCTGGGCGTCGTGGCCGGGCAGGTGGTCACGCCCGATGGTCGCGCCTGGCCGGAGGCGCGACTCTTCCTTTATCGGGTCGAGGCCGAGGGCAGCCGGTTGTATCAGATCCTCCCCACCTACGCCGCCGATCCGGGTCTGCGCCCCGATCCTGACTGGGCCGAGAACTTCGCGCTGGCCGATGTCCCGGCGGGGGTGTACGATCTGGTGGTGCGGCTGGGCGGCCAGCTCCTCACCCAACGCCTGACGGTGGAAGCAGGGCGCACGGCCTACGCCCGCTTCGTGGTGGCGCCCTGAATCGCCCCGGCCTGGAAGCCTGGCTACGGCATCTCCCGCGCCGGTTTTGGCATACTGACGAGGACGCGCCAGGCGTCTTGCCTTTTCTTTCTTCCCATTTTACTCCCCTTTCTGGTATAATCACCCCACATGAACACATCATCTGGGTGATTACAAAATACCCAATATCAAATATCCAATATGTCTTCCCCAAACTATCGCAACAGTTTCATCTATCTGATTATTCTTGCTGCTGTAGGCGCGTTTTTGCTGACTTCGGTCACGCGCGACGCCCAGGCAGAGCCGGAACGCACGGTGCCCAATCTGAACGATCTGGCCGCGCAGATCCTCGCCGGCGAAGTGAAAGCCATCCTGGTGGAAGGAGACGAACTCAAGATCACCTACGTGAATGACGAGCGCATAGGCCGCAGCCGTCTGGAAGCGAACAGCAGCCTGGTCGACACCCTGGGCCTGCTGGGCGTGAGTCAGGCGCATCTGCAAAAGGTGGAGATCACCTTCAGCCCGCCCAGCCGCTGGGCCAATTGGGGCGTCATCCTCGGCACCCTGCTGCCGATCCTGCTGATCGTTGTCTTCTTCCTCTTCATCATGCGCCAGGCGCAGGGCAGCAACAGCCAGGCCTTTTCCTTTGGCAAGAGCAAGGCCCGCATGGTCACCGGCGACAAGCCCACCGTCACCTTTGCCGATGTGGCCGGGGCCGAGGAGGCCAAAGAGGAATTGCAAGAGGTGGTGGAATTTCTGAAGGAGCCGCAGAAGTTCGCCTCGCTGGGCGCGCGCATCCCCAAAGGCGTGCTCATGGTTGGCCACCCCGGCACCGGCAAGACGCTGATGGCCAAGGCCGTGGCCGGTGAAGCCGGCGTGCCCTTTTTCTCCATCTCCGGCTCCGAGTTCGTGGAGATGTTCGTGGGCGTGGGCGCCAGCCGCGTGCGCGATCTGTTCGAGCAGGCC
>JABWBG010000391.1 GCA_013360575.1 Caldilineales bacterium | reverse complement strand
AACACCCCCGCGCCCTACACCCCCGAACCGACCCCCACGCCCACCCTGACCCCCACACCGATCATCCACACCATCCAGAGCGGCGAGACCCTGATCGCCCTTGCCGGGCGCTACGGCGTCAGCGTGCAGGCCATCCAGGAAACGAACGGCATCATCGACCCCCGCGCCCTGCGCATCGGCCAGCAGTTGATCATCCCCGGCGAGGCCGAAGACCGCCTGGACGCGGGCACCCCCACCCCTGCGCCCACGCCCCTGCCCCTGGACATCGGGCCGATCACCTTTGGCAACGCCGCGGATGGCAGCCTGTGGGTCATGGGCGAAGTGTTCAACCCCGGCCCCGAGCCGGTGGAGGGCGTGCGCCTGCGCCTGACCCTGGCCGGAGATGACGCCGGCGCCCCCGCCACGCTCGATCTACCGATCCAGGCGGATGTGCTGGCCGCGGGCGCGCGCGCCCCCTTCGGCGCCCCCTTTCCCGATCCCCCCGCCGCAGGCTTCCGTAACTATTTCGTAGAGACGGTGCAGGCCTTGCCCGCGTATCTGGGCAGCGTTTACCTCGATCTGGCCGTGGCCGACGTGGAAGAGGAGGCGCAGCGCTACTACGCGCACCGCCTGCGCGGGGTCGTGCGCAACACCGGCCCGGAAGAGGCCGTGGAGGTGCAGGTCGTCATCACCCTCTACGACGCCCTCGACCAGGTGATCAGCTTCCGCCGCGTGCAGCCGCAGCACATCCTCCTCCCCCCCGGGGGCGAAACCCCCTTCGAAACCGAACTGATCCTCCTGGGCGGCCCTGTGGCCCGATCTGCCCTCTTCGCTACGGGCCGCCGCATCCTCCCCACACCCACGCCATGAACCGCCATCCCTCTCGCCGCATCTACGGCCTGGATCTGCTGCGCGGCCTGCTGCGCCTGTTCTTGCGCCTCCTCACCCGCCTCGATGTGCGCGGGCTGGAGCATCTGCCCAGCCACGGCCCGGCCATCCTGGCCATCAACCATGTCAGTTGGAGCGATGTGCCGATCATCGCCGCGTTCAGCCGGGGCGCCATGGCCACCTTCAGCGCCGAAAAATGGGAGCACGCCTTTCCCATCAACGCCCTGCTGAATTATTTCGGCAACGCCATCTATGTGCAGCGCGGCGAGATCGACCGCAAAGCCTTGCAGGCCGCGCTGGCCTGGCTACAAGCCGGCGGCATCCTCGGCCTGGCCCCAGAGGGCACCCGCTCGCACGATGGCGTCTTGCACCAGGCGCGCGACGGCGTCACCTGGCTGGCCACGCGCAGCGACGCCCTGATCGTGCCCTTCGTGATCTGGGGCCACGAGAACCTCGCCGCCGACTGGAAACGCCTGCGGCGGCCGCGCGTCTGCGTGCGCGTGGGCCAGCCCTTCCACCTGCCGCCAGAAGCCGCGCAGGCGCGCAGCCGCGACCTGGGAATCTACACCGAACAGATCATGCACCACCTGGCCGCCCTCCTCCCCCCCGAACGCCGTGGCCCCTACGCCTGACCCGCCGGAGACGCGCGTCTGCCCGCATCTGCGCGGCCGGCGGCAGATGCAGCCCCTGCTCGCGCCCAGCGCGGACAATCACTGCATCCTGGCCGCGTCCATCCACCTGCCGCAGAGCCAACAGTCGCGTTTCTGTCTGGGTGGGCGCTACCGCGCTTGCTCCCGCTTCCAGCGCCAGCAGGATCGGCCCCTGCCGCGGTATGTCACGGGGGTGAGCGCCCCTCCCCCGCCCCCCCCGCCGCCGCCGCCCGAACTGCCCACCCTGCCCTGG
>JABWBG010000134.1 GCA_013360575.1 Caldilineales bacterium | reverse complement strand
CTCGCCGGACGGGCTCCTGGCCGACCTTACGGCCCCCGGGGCAGGTGCGACCCCCGACCCCCAAGCCCCGGACCAGCAACCTCGACCACTTGCCCAAGGAGCCGGGGAGTCCGTGAGCGCGCGGGCGGGGGGCCTCACGACCCTTCGACGTGCTTCGCCGGTCGATGGCGAGCCTGCGAGCGATCGCGTCACCCGCCGAGTCCAGGCCCAACCCGGCGCCTCGGGCGCCCGAACTCGCGTCGCCGGTCTCGTGACGGCTTGCTGCGGCGTCCTGCTCGCATTGGCGGCGTGGCTCCCCCATGGGCCTCCGCATCCTCCCATGGAATCGGAGACCCGCTCCCCCCAGGACCGCTTGATGGAGCTCGTCTCGAAGGCGGACACGGACGCCGACCTCGCCCTCCCCGTGGCGCGGGAGGCCAACGCGCTCGTGGCCCAGGCCCTCGCGGGACCGCCAGATCCCAGGGCCCTGATCCAGACCTGGCGGGACGTCCTCTTCGGCATGGCCTCGGGAGACGACCAGGCCCAGGTCGATCGCGCCCGTACGCTGCTCGATCGCTCCCTCGTCAAGGCGTGCGCCACTCTCGTAGGGGGCCAGCCGCACCTCGGTCGTGGCGCCGCCATCCTGCTTGCCTGGCGCGGCTTCGTGGACGGCCGCGAGGGTCCACTCATGATGGACCCCTGCCGCGAAGTCCGGCAGCGGCTGCGACGCCCCGACGGGTCACCGCCCGTGGAGCCCTGGTCCCGGGTGGTGTGGGTCCTCACCGCCCTCATCCCCATCGAGCGCCTGGCCCGGGAAGACGCTTGGGACCTCATCGAGGCCCTCGCACCCGCGCTTCGAGGCTTGGTCACCGACCCGGGTCTGCCGCCGGAGATCCGCCCCTACCTGGCATCCTGGATCGACTCGATCGCGGCTCGCCTGGAAGGGCCGGGGCGCGTTCCCACCCCAGCTTGGGCCGCGCTCCGGAACACGTTCCATGCTCCCGGCGCCGGCAACGCCGACCCCGGCGGGGTGGCCGCCCGGGCGATCCGGGGCAGTCTCTCCGCGCTGCTCCGCGCCGACGACGAGCTGCCCGGAGAGGCCAGTCGGGTCGCCTTGGTCCTGGATCCCGAGAAGGAGGCGGCGATGTTCCCGGTGATCGACCGTTTCGTGACCCGGGTCTGGACGAGCTTCGGCCTCGCCTGGGGCGTCCTACTCTCTTGCTCCCCCGAGCGGGAGCCGTCCGCATTCAGCGAAGCCGGCCACCTCGCCCTCGACTGGAATCGGTCCGGCGTCTCCCTCTTGCGACTGCTCGAGCGGCTTCAGAGCCCTTCGAGGGCTTCAGTCTTCGAATCGAAGTCAACCTACGGGATGGGAGTCGAGGCGGGCGCCGCATTGGCCCGGGCGATCGGGAGTGGGAGGGACGAGGCCGTGCCCGACCTGATCCGATTGGTCGACTCCTGGCTCTCGGCGGCACAGGTCTGGGAGGGGGGCGCGATCTCGACCTGGAGGGACGAGGTCGCGTCCATCCTCCCCCAGGGCTCGCTCTTGCGAGAAGCGATCGGGCTCCAGGTGGAGTCGCGGGAGCGGCGGATCGGCGGCTCCTGGAACCGGGCCGCAACGCTCCTGGACCGGGTGGGCGCCTCAGCGAGCGGAAGCGGAACCAGCCACGTCGCGGCCGCCGCGACGGATGCGGTAGCCCTCTACTCCACGCTCCAAGCCTACCGGTTCGCCAAGCGGACCGGCCGGGCGGGTGATCTCGGTCCCCGCCTGGCCCGCCTGGCGGACCGGATCGCGAGCCATCCTGAGCTCCGCGAGGTCGTGGTCCTGATGCGTGCGGAGTCGGCCCTCCTCGGCCGCCGGGACGAGGAGCACGCCAGCTTGATCGAAGCGCTCCGAGGAGTGGGGGAGTCCGCGTCGGGATCGAGAAAGCGCCAGGCGGCCCGGCTGCTCCAGCGCGAGCAACTGGGCCCCGAGGAGCCCTGATGACCCGCCGACACGAGCCCCCCACCCTGCGACGTCCCGCCCTGCCTCCCGGGTCCTGGTGTGCGCGGTGCTGCGCGTGAGCATGCGCAGGTCCCCCGGCGCCTGAGGCCCGCGGGAGGCTTTCCCTCGACCCGCGGGCGCGCCCCCGCTACAATCGCCGGGCACCGACCCGGGAGGCTTCGATGCAACTCCGACCCAACGCCCTGCTCTCGTCCTGCGTCGCGCTCGCCATGCTCGCCGCCCCCCCGCTCCTGCGGGCCGACGACTTGATCTCCGATCCCCACGGGAAGGACTTCCAGGGGGAGACCTGCCTGCGCTGCCACGACGGCAAGCCCGAGCCCGAGCCCGGGGTCCCGGAGGCCGAGTACGACGTGGTGATCGTGGGCGGCGGCCAGGCCGGGCTCGCGACCCTCACCTACCTCAAGGACCGGAAGGTCCTGCTGCTCGAGGCCGAGGACGAGCCGGGCGGCCAGATGCGCGAGGCGACCTGGCGGGGCATCCGCTACGCGGTGGGCGCCGCCTACGTGGTCTACCCCTACGGGCTCCTGAAGGAGTTCTACGACATGAACGGGGTCGAGCTGACCATGATCCCGGAGCCCGAGAACTCGGCCTGGATCGACGGCAAGTTCTACCCCGCCTGCTGGCGCGAAGAGGGCCGCAAGCACATGCCCTGGAAGGGCAAGGACCTCGAGCACTGGGTCAAGTTCCTCGAGTGGATGGAAGCGGTCAACAACACCAACATGTCGAACCAGCCCTTCGAGGCCTTCGACCCCCAGCAGCAGTCCCTCGACAAGATCTCCGCCGAGGCCCTCATGCGCCGGGACGGGCTGACCGACGAGATGATCTACCACTTCAACCGCTACATCCCGTCCTGCTTCGGCGCCGAGGCCGGCCAGATCTCGGCCGCCGCCTTCGCCAACTACATCTCGGGCGAGATCGGCGGGAACTACACCTTCCCCGGCGGCCTGGGGAACCTGACCAAGCAGGTGGCCTCGAACTACAAGGACCAGATCCGCCTGGGCTCCCGGGTCACCCGGGTCGAGCAGGACATGTACGGGTGCCGGGTCACCTACCTGGACAAGCAGCGCCGCTCCCATACCGTCAAGGCCCGCACCACGGTCATGGCGGTCCCCTGCAACCTCCTCCCCGACCTGATCCCCGACCTGCCCCAGGAGAAGAAGGACGTGATCGCCAAGACCAAGTACTCGTCCTACGCGGTGGCCAACGTCTTGATGGACAAGGTCATGTGGGACGACAAGGGCTACGACACCTGGATCAACGGCACCTTCTTCCGGGACATCATCGACGCCACCTGGATCTCGCGGGGGGGCAAGCCCTACGCCAACAAGAACCAGCCCCACGTGCTCACGCTCTACATCCCGAGCGGGACCACCGGCATGTGGGACGCCATGTACTGGCCGGAGGAGAAGTTCAAGAAGCTGATCCGCACCGACCTCGAGAAGGTCATCCCGGGCGTGAACAAGCACATCGTCGACATCCAGGTGTCGCGCTGGGGCCACTCGATGCACGTGGCCTCGCCCGGCTTCATGACCCGCTCGGTCCCGGTCCTGCGCAAGCCCCATTACCGGATCATGTTCGCCGGGGCCGAGGTCGAAGGCCTGCCCTGCAACGAGTCGGCGATCATCTCGGGGTGGAAGGCCGCCAACGCGGCGCGGACCTGGCTCTGGGACGGCCCCGATCGCCTCGACGTCCCGGGCAGCCTGATGCGCTCCCGGGCCCGGGGCAAGACCAAGTCCAAGGCCGCGGGAGGCGACTGAGCCTCCCGGGGGGAGGTGCCGGGTGATCCGCCTCTCCGGGGTCTCGAAGACGTTCGACGGCGGCAAGACCTGGTCCCTGCGGGACGTCTCGCTCGAGATCGCCCCGGGCGAGACGATCGTCTTCCTGGGCTCCTCGGGGTCCGGGAAGACGACCACCCTCAAGACCATCAACCGCCTGATCGACCCGACCGAGGGCCGCGTCGAGGTCGACGGGGTCGACGTGCGCCGCCAGGCCCCCGAGGAGCTGCGGCGCAAGATCGGCTACGTCTTCCAGGGGATCGGGCTCTTCCCCCACCTGACCATCGAGCAGAACGTCGAGATGGTGCCCCGCCTCCTGGGCTGGCCCCGCGAGACGCGCCTCACGAGGGCCCGCGAGCTGCTCGAGCTGGTGGGCCTGCCCCCGGCCCAGTACGGGGCCCGCTGGCCCGACGAGCTCTCCGGGGGCCAGCAGCAGCGGGTGGGGGTGGCCCGGGCCCTGGCCGCCGACCCCGGGATCCTGCTCATGGACGAGCCGTTCGGGGCGCTCGACGCCCTGACCCGGGACTCGCTCCAGCAGGAGGTGCTCGACCTCAAGCGCCGCCTCAAGAAGACCATCGTCTTCGTGACCCATGACATCTTCGAGGCCCTGACCCTGGGGGACCGGATCGCGGTCTTCCACGCCGGCCGGATGGAGCAGCTCGGGACCCGGGAGGACCTCCTGGCCCGGCCGGCCACCCCCTTCGTGCGCGACCTCTTCGGCAAGCCGGCCCAGCAGCTCGCCGCCTTCCAGGGGGTGCTGGGCTGATGGACCAGGGATGGCTCGCGCTCCTGACGGAACGCTCGGGGGAGCTCTGGCTCCAGGTCCTGCAGCACCTCTTCCTGACCGCGGTCTCGACCGTGGCGGGGGTGGTGATCGGGGTCCCTCTGGGGGTGCTCGCCTGGTGGGTCCCCTGGGTGCGGGTCCCGCTCCTGGGCGCGGTGGGGGTGCTGCAGACCGTCCCCTCCCTGGCCATGCTCGCCTTCCTGCTGGCGGTCTTCCAGAAGATCGGCACGACCCCGGCGGTCCTGGCCCTGACGCTCTACGCGCTGCTGCCCCTGCGCGCCCAGCATTTCCTGGCCCAGCCGCAGTGGCAGGGGGAAATCCTGGGCATCCGCAAGGTCGTGGCCTCCGGTTTGGTGACGCCGCACTATTTCGGCGGCGTGGACAACCTGATCCTGGCGCTGGATTATGGCGCCGAATTCCTGGCCGGCGATTTTTTGGGGCTGAGCGCGCTGCCCCAATTCGCCGCGCAGTTGGACCAGCAATTCCCCTGGCCGGCGACGGCGTTGGCCGGGCTGGGCGTGATCCTGCTGTGGCGGCGGCGCCCGCGCGAGGCCGGGCTGCTGACTGTGAGCGCGGTCTTTTCGTTGTGGGCGGCGCTACGTTTTCTGGCCGCGGTGGGGGAGGATGGCGACAATTTCATCCCCCTCTACCTGTTGATGGGGGCCTGGCTGGCCGTGGCCATGGCATGGGTGCTGGAATCGGGCCAGCGCTGGCTACGACCGCCCTGGCCGCAGCGCTTGCTGTTACTCTTGTTGATCCTGCTGCCGCTGTGGAACATGGCCCGCGGCTGGCCCCTGGCCCTGCAACGGCGGCAAGTGGATGTGCGCGCGCAGGCCGCAGCGCTGCTGGCGCAGCCATTGCCCACGGGCGCGCTGCTGGCAGGAGAGTGGGCCGCGGTGACGCCCCTGCGCTATCTGCAACGGGTGGAGGGCCTCCGCCCTGATCTCTGGATCGTGGCCACCGATGTGGCGGGCGAGCAGGTCTTGTGGCAGCGGGCCATGGCCGCGGACGCGCCCTATTTTTTGCTGCGCCGCAGCCAGGGCCGGCTGTGGCTGCTGCCCGCAGTCACCGTCACCGATGCCGCGGCCATTTCGCACCCCGACAGCCGCCGCCTGAACGATCAGGTGCGCTGGCTGGGCTATGATCTGGCCCCGGCTTCACCGCAGCCTGGCCAAACCCTGGCGCTGACGCTGTTCTGGGGGGTAGATGCGACCCCGACGCAGGCGTGGAGCACCTTCATCCACCTGCTGGACGCGCAGGGCGAGAAGGTGGCGCAGGTGGATCGGACGCCTCTGGCCGATCACTACCCGCCGCCGCAGTGGCAGCCAGGGCAAGTGCTGGCCGACGCGTACGAATTGACCCTGCCCGCGGGGCTGGCTGCGGGCCGTTATCAGCTTGTGTTCGGGGCCTACCGGGGGGACGAGCGTTTCGATTGGACGGACGGTCTGTCCACGCAGCCGCTGGCCGAGATCGTGATCGCGCCTTGAGGGGAGCGCGGAGGTCAAGCGGTCGGAGCGCTGCGAGCGCTGCGACCGCTGCCGCGCCGGTAAGCGGTCGGAGCGCTGCGAGCGCTGCGACCGCTGCCGCGCCGGTCACGGGCAAGGGGGGGAGACGTGAAGGTCAAGCGGTCGGAGCGCTGCGAGCGCTCCGACCGCTGCCGCGGGGAAGAACGAAGGCACGTTAAGGGAACTTAATAATATTTTAACATGCCCTTGAGGACAAAGATTTTATATCTTGCTAAAATGATGTCAAAATCAAGAGATTAGAATAATTTAGATAAATATTCGTAATAGTTCATCTTATTCTGTTATTGCGAACGCAGCAAAACAATTTCCAAGATGGCTCGTCGATTTTGGAGACACCAATTAGCGTTAGAGATTGTTTTTTGGCTATTTTCCTTCGCAATGACACGATAAGATGAATTATTACAAATATTCTATAAAAATTACAAGAGTTTATATCAACCAAAAAACAACACACTATCATCAAAAATCCATCTCTCTGGAGGAGAAATGCGACGTAGTATCCTGTTTCTGAGTCTGTCCCTCGTCCTTTTGATCGCCGCTGCCTGCGGCGGTACGACCGCGCCCACGCCGCAGGTGGTGCGCGAGACCGTCGTCGTTGAAGTGACCAAAGAAGTGGAAAAGGTCGTACAAGCCACTGTGGTGGTCGAAAAAGTGGTCGAGAAAGAAGTGCAAAAAGTGGTCGAAGTCCTGGGCCTGCCCGAGGTCAATCCCTTGCAAGTCTCCGGCGACATCATCGTGGCGGGCAGTTCCACCGTCTTCCCCCTGACCGAACGCATGGCTGAGCGCTTCCGCGATGAAGGCTACGCCGGCAACATCACCATCGACTCCATCGGCTCCGGCGCCGGCTTCGAACGCTTCTGCAAGGCCGGCGAGAGCGACATCGCCAACGCCTCCCGCGCCATCAAGGAGAGCGAGGTCGAGAGCTGCCGCAGCATCGGCCGCGAGCCGATCGAGTTCCGCGTCGGCACCGACGCCCTGGCCGTGGTCGTCAACCCTCAGAACGACTGGATCGGCTCTGCAGGGATCACCGTTGCCGAACTGGCCCGCATCTTCTCCAATCAGGCGACGAACTGGGCCGACATCAACCCCGCCTGGCCCAACCAGCCGATCAAACGCTTCAGCCCCGGCACCGACTCCGGCACCTTCGATTACTTCATCGAAGCCGTGATGGACCCCAACTTCGACAAGAAAGGCGAGGAAGCCCTCCTCTCCGCCGCCAACCTGCAGCTCTCCGAGGATGACAATGTCCTCGTCCAGGGCGTCTCCGGCGACCTCTACGCCATCGGTTACTTCGGCTTCGCCTACTTCGAAGAAAACCGCGCCAGCCTGCGCGACCTCGCCATCGAGGGCGTCGCCCCCAGTGTCGATAGCGTCAACGCCGGCGAATATCCCCTCGCTCGCCCCCTCTTCATCTACTCCGACCCTGGCGTCATGGCTGCCAAGCCCCAGGTCGCCGCCTTCATCAACTTCTACCTCTCCTTCGTCGATGATGAGGTGATCGATGTCGGCTACTTCCCCGCCGCCACCGACGCCCTCAACACCGCCCGCCAAAACTGGCTGAATGCCGCCGGCCAATAACATCCGGCCGTGAGAAGTCTACACAGATGGGAAGGGACAGAGCAGCGGTGGCGCCGGCTCGGTTCCTTCCCATCTGTGGCTGAAAGGGGGCAGTCACAGGCTGCGCCCCTGTTCGCGCCCCGCGCGGGGTCTCATTTATAATCCTCTCCCGAATCCTCCCTTCTCCCGCACCCCCCTCCAGGATGCGTCCATGTCCCAAGACATCCCTCTGCCGCTGCCCACTGCGCCTGTAGATCTGCGTCGCCGGCCCCGAAGAGGCGAACAGGTTATCCAACTGTTTCTGTGGTTTTCAGGGCTGCTTTCGATTCTGATCACCCTTGGGATTGTAGCGGTGCTCCTTTTCGATGCCCTGGCCTTCTTCCGCCGGCCCGAAGTTGGGCTGGGAGAATTCTTCACCGGCGTGGTGTGGCAGCCACAGATCCTGAAGTTTGGGCTTTTCCCCCTCTTCAACGCCACCATGTTGACCAGCGCCATCGGCCTGTTGGTGGCGGTGCCGCTGGGTCTGATGATTGCCATTTACCTGAGCGAGTACGCATCGCCGCGTGCGCGTGGCATTCTCAAGCCGGTGTTGGAGATCCTGGCCGGCGTGCCAACCGTGGTCTTCGGCTATTTCGCCCTGAACTTCATGACGCCCATCCTGCAGGGTATCTTTGGCAAAGATGTGGTCGAGGTGTTCAACGTTGCCTCGGCCGGCATCGTCATCGGCATCCTGATCATCCCGCTGATCAGTTCCATGACCGAAGATGCGCTGAGTGCTGTACCGCGCGCGCTGCGCGAGGGCGCCTATGCGCTGGGCGCCACCCGGCTGGAGACGGCGGCCAAGATCGTGCTGCCCGCGGCGATCTCCGGCATCGCCGCGGGCATCATCGTCGGCATGTCGCGCGCCGTGGGCGAGACCATGGTGGTGGCCATTGCGGCCGGCGCCGGCCCGCGCAATTTCGCCAGTTGGAGCGAGGCGCTGGGCGGGCTGAACCTCCTCAATCCCTTCAAGGCGGCTGAAACCATGACCGGCCACATGGTGCGCATCAGCGGCGGCGATCTGAGCTACGATTCGATCGACTACGACAGCATCTTCGCCATCGGCATGATGCTCTTCATCTTCACCATGATCCTGAACCTGATCAGCCGCTGGATTGTCAAGCGCTTCCGCGAGGAGTATTGATCATGGCCGTCGAAAAACGCCCGAATGGCGCCTTCCCGCAGGATGAAGCCTATACCGGTTTTGTACGCAAACGGCGACGGGTAGGGACTTTCTTCCGCACGCTTTTCCTGCTGGCCACGGTGCTGGGCATTGTCATCCTGGCCCTGCTCGTGCTGGACGTGGCCAACGATGCGTTCGGCTACGTGGCTGTGCAGAACCGGATCGACCCGGAAACCCTGATCGATCGCTACTACAAGACACAGATGCTGGCCATGCCGCGCACCTTGACCAGCGAAGACGACGTGGTGCTGGCCGATGGTATTGCTGCGCGGCCCGGCGCCATCGGCTTCTTTGGCCTTTCCTACTATCAGGATCGCAGCGAACAACTGCGCGCGCTGAACATCGATGGCGTGGCGCCGACCACGGACAACGCCGTCAGCGACGACTATCTGCTGGGCCGGCCGCTCTTTCTCTACACCAGCCAGGGGAACCTGCTGCGCCAGCCCCAGGTGGCGGCTTTCGTTAACTTCTATCTCAACAACGCCGCACAGGTAGCCGAGGAAGTGGGCTACGTCAACGCCAGTGCAGAGAATCTGGCTGAAGGCCTGTCCCAGTGGGAGCGCGCTACCAGCCTGACTGCCTCCACTGTTGATACGTTGTACCCGGCCAGCGGCGCCATCCGCGTGGCCGGCAGTTCGACCGTGCAGCCCATTACCCAACGCATGGCTGAGCGTTTCCAGGCCGAGCTGCCCTTCAGCGGAGAGTTCAGCATTGACGGCGGCGGCACGCTGGCCGGTTTCCAGCGGCTGTGCCGGGACCAGGACATCGACCTGGCCGATGCCAGCCGGGCGATGGAGCGTCCTGACGTGGCCGTCTGCCGTAACAACAAGATCGAGCCGCTCGCCTTTGTCGTCGGCGCCGACGCCATCACGGTGGCGGTCAGCCAGCAAAACGATTTCCTGAACGGTATCACCCGTGAACAACTGCGCCAGATCTTCATCTTCATCGGCGCGGAGCGCTGGAACGAGGTCGACCCCAGTTGGCCCGACTCTGCAATATTGCGCTTTATTCCCGGCGAGGACAGCGGGACCCTGGACTTCTTCGTGGCGCAGGTCTTCGGCGACAGCCTGGAAGAGCTGCCCAAGGAGGATTTGCTGGCGATTCTGACGGCCAACATCTCGGCCGGCCGGCTGCGGGCGCTGAACGCCGAACGCTCGCTGGTAGATCGTGCGCAGGAGGAGATGGTCGAACTGGTGCTCAGCGAAGTGGTGCGGCCCGACGTGGTGGAAAGCTGGTCGTTCACCGAGTCACTCTTCAATCGGGATGAGATCGACGCGGAAGTGGCGACCATTCCCAACGCCGTGCTCGAGTTCAAGGCCTGGCTGAACTGGGACTTCATTACCTCGCCCCAGTCCTCCAACCCGACGCTGGCCGGCATCCGCACCGCCATCCTGGGCTCCCTCTGGGTGACTCTGATCGCCTTCCTCGTGGCCGTGCCGCTGGGCGTGGGTGCAGCCACCTATCTGGAAGAATACAGCAAGGGCAGCAAGCTGGATGGCCTGATCGAGACCAACATCAACAATCTGGCCGGCGTACCATCGATTATCTATGGCATGTTGGGCCTGGCTGTCTTCGTACGCTATTTTGGCGAGATCACCAGCGGCATCGCCTTCGGCGCGGCTGACCCCAGCACCGGCAACGGACGCACGATCCTCTCTGCCGGCCTGACTCTGGGGCTGTTGATCCTGCCGCTGGTGATCATCAACGCCCGCGAGGCGATCCGCGCGGTGCCGCGAGCCTTCCGCGAGGCGTCCTACGGCCTGGGCGCCACCAAGTGGCAGACGACGTGGAGCCATGTGTTGCCCAACGCCATCCCTGGCATCCTGACCGGCGTGATCCTTTCGGTCTCGCGCGCCTTTGGCGAGACAGCTCCCTTGATTGTGGTGGGCGTCTCTACTTTCATCGTGGTTGATCCATCAGGGCCCTTCTCGAAGTTCACCACGCTGCCTGTGCAGATCTTTCAGTGGACCTCCCGGCCGCAGGAGGAATTCCAGCGCCTGGCCGCCGCCGCGATCCTGGCGCTGCTTTTCCTGCTGCTGGCGCTCAACGCCACGGCCATCTACCTGCGCAACCGCTTCAAGCGCAATTACTAAAACCCGCCTAGAAATCGGATTTCTGGAGATACGACATGGCATTGAACAACTCAACCAACAGCAACGGCGCCAACGGCAAATATGCGGCCGAGGCGCACGGCCTCAACATCTACTATGGCGCCTTCCAAGCCGTGCGCGACATCCGCCTGCAGATCGAGCGTCAGAAGATCACCGCGCTGATCGGCCCCTCCGGCTGCGGCAAGAGCACGGTGCTGCGCGCCTTCAATCGCATGAACGATCTGATCCCGGTGGCCCGCACCGAGGGCAACGTGCTCTTCCACGGCAAGAACATCTACGATCCCGATGTGGACGCGGTCGAGGTGCGCCGCCGCGTGGGCATGGTCTTCCAGAAACCCAACCCCTTCCCCAAGAGCATCTACGAGAACATCGCCTGGGGCGCCAAGATCAACGGCTACAAGGGCAATCTGGATGATCTGGTGGAGGAATCGCTGCGCGGCGCGGCGCTGTGGGACGAGGTCAAGGACAAGCTGAAGGAGAGCGGCTATTCCCTCTCCGGCGGCCAGCAGCAGCGCCTGTGCATCGCCCGCGCCATCGCCATCAAGCCCGACATCATCCTGATGGACGAGCCCTGCTCGGCGCTGGACCCCATTGCGACGCTGCGGGTCGAAGAGCTGATGAAGGAATTGACCGAGCACTACACGATCATCATCGTCACCCACAACATGCAGCAGGCGGCGCGTGTCTCGGACTACACCGCCTTCTTCACGGTCAAGGACGATCGCACCGGTTACCTGGAGGAGTTTGGCGTGACGAAAGAAATGTTCACCAGGCCTAAGAGCCAGGTGACTGAAGATTACATCACAGGACGGTTTGGATAATGGCTGAGAAAACAGTGCTTTTCCTTTGCACCGGCAACTCCTGCCGCAGCCAGATGGCGGAGGGTCTGGTCAATCATTTCCTGGCCGGGCGTTGGCGGGCCTATTCCGCCGGCGTGGCACCCTCCGGCTATGTGCATCCGCTGGCGATCGCGGTCATGGCGGAATTGGGCATCGACATCGCCGGCCAGCACTCCAAACACGCGGACGAACTGCGCGATGTGGCCTTCGATATGGTGATCACCGTCTGCGACGATGCGGCGGAAACCTGCCCCCTGTGGCTGCGCGAGGGGCAGGTCGTGCACATCCCCTTTTACGACCCGGCCCAGGCCACCGGCACGCCCGCGGAGCGCATGGCCATCTTCCGCCGCGTGCGCGATGAGATTCGGGAGCAGGGGGTGGGGAGGTTGGTTGGTTAGTTGGTTAGTTGGTTGGTTGGTTTTTTTGTGCCGGAAGACAAATGGGTTACAATTGTCATTCAATATCCAATACCCAATACTCACTATCTAATATCCACAAAAATGTCATCAGGCGAGCGTTTGGTTGAATTGAGTGGTTTGTTTCTGAAACTGGGCGTGATCGGTTTTGGCGGGCCGGCCGCGCATATCGCCATGCTGGAGGATGAGGTGGTGCAGCGGCGGCGCTGGCTGAGCCGGGAACATTTTCTCGATCTGGTGGGCGCGACCAACCTGATCCCCGGCCCCAATTCCACCGAAATGACGATGCACGTGGGTTTCCTGCGCGCAGGCTGGCCAGGGCTGATCGTGGCCGGGGCCAGTTTCATCCTGCCAGCGGTGCTGCTGACCGGCCTGCTGGCCTGGTTTTACGTCCGCTTCGGGGCGCTGCCGCAGGTCGAGCCTTTCCTTTTCGGCGTCAAGCCGGCGGTGCTGGCGATCATCCTCACCGCTGTGTGGCGGCTGGGCCGGGCCGCAGCCCGCAATGCGCGGCTGCTGGTCATCGGCGGGGCGGTGGGGCTGGGTGTGCTGCTGGGGCTGAATGAGGTGCTGGCGCTGCTGCTGGGCGGCGTCATCGGCATGCTGTGGCTGCGCCAGAGCGCGGCCCTGCTGGGCCTGCTGGCGCCCGGTCTCGGTCTCTCCTGGCCCGGCGGCCTGCTGGCCGCGGCCAATGAGGTCTCTCTCTGGCAATTGGGGGGCTTCTTTTTGCTGATCGGCAGCGTGCTCTACGGCAGCGGCTACGTGCTCATCGCCTTTTTGGAAGGGGGCCTGGTGCAGCGGTTCGGCTGGTTGACGCAACAGCAATTGCTCGACGCCATCGCCATCGGCCAGTTCACGCCGGGGCCGGTGCTGTCCACCGCGACCTTCATCGGCTACATCCTGGCCGGCTGGCCGGGGGCGATCGTTTCCACCATCGGCATCTTTTTGCCCTCCTTTTTATTCGTAGCCGCGCTCAACCCCTGGATTCCCCGCCTGCGTCGTTCGCCGTGGACGGGGGCCTTTCTGGACGCGGTCAATATCAGCGCCGTGGGCTTGATGGCAGCTGTGCTGATCAAACTGGCGCTGGTCACCCTGGCCAGTTGGCAGGCGGCGCTGATCGCGCTGGTCGCGGGCGGGGCCGCGCTGCGTTGGCGTCTGAACGCCGGCTGGCTGGTGTTGGGCGGCGCCCTGGCCGGCTGGCTGCTCCTGCTCATCCGCCCATGATACCAACGCGTTTAGATGGACGGTGGACGATGGACGAAGGACGATGGACGAAGGACGATGGATCGTTGTTCATCAACAATCAACGACTAATGACGAATAACCAATAACCAATAACCAATAACCAATAATTAACGACTACAGCCTTCCTCAGGAAAGGATTGAATCATGATGATACGAAAGACCTTCGACCAAAGCCTGCAACAGTTGCAGAACGACCTGCTGGTGCTCGGCGCCGGGGTGGAGAATGCCCTGGCGCAGTCGGTGACGGCGCTGAAACAACAGGACGCCGAACAGGCGCGCACGCTGATCGCCGCGGACCGGGAGATCGACGCCAAACGCTACGACATCGAGGCGCAGGCGTTGATGCTGATTGCCACCCAGCAGCCCATGGCCGGGGATATGCGCACCCTGGCCGCCACCCTCTTCATCGCCAATGAACTGGAACGCATGGGAGACTATGCCAAAGGCATCGCCCGCATCACCCTGCGCATCGGCAGCGCCCCCCTGATCAAACCCCTGATCGACATCCCCCGCATGGTCGCCATCGTCTGCGATATCCTCCGCCGCAGCCTGCTGGCCTTCGTCCATCGCGATGAGCCCGCGGCGCGGGCGATCATCGTCGTGGATGATGATGTCGACGCCCTCTACGCCCAGGTGTACCGGGAGCTGATCACCCTGGTGCTGGGCAAGCCGAGCGATATCGAGCAGGCGAACCTGCTGCTGTGGGCCGCGCACAATCTGGAACGGGCGGCGGATCGCGTCACCAACATCTGCGAACGCGTGATCTATTCCGTAACCGGCGCACTGGTAGAAACAGGCTGGCAAGAGGACGATCAGCCACAATTGCCTGGATCTAACGTTTCTAAGCCCTAAAGGTTTCTGGAGACGTTTAGGATTTTTTAGCCGCAACCGCTTTGATCAGGGTGATCAGCGTGAATGCGCTCCAGAAAATGGCCCAGATGCCGGTCAGCATGCCGGCTACGGCGATCAAGGTGTCGTTGTTCGTGGGTTCATAGCGCACGCCATCGGGGGTAAGGCGGATGAAGCCGCGGGGTGTGGCCTTGCCCCCCCCGCCCCCGCCCCCGCCGCCAGCTTCCGTCTCCTCCCCGCCAAAGCCATAGCCGAAGCCATACATGACATCGGCCACGGGGATGATCACCTCTTGCTCGTGCGAGATGGGGTCGCCGAACACGCTGGCCACGTCCAGGTCGGCCAACATATCTTCGATCGGTTGTTGCACTGCTTCTGCGAGTGTTGTCATGGTCGTCATAGCTCCTGGGAAGACTTGATCGCGCGGCGCTGCCACAGCCGCAGCAGCGCGATCAGAAAGATAGCGACGCCGGCAATGCCGGCCGCGGCGGCCAACATGCCCAGCAACGCATCCTTGGTGGGGATGGGCAGCTCCAGCCGGTTTTGCGAGCCGTCAGGATGGTGGAGCAGCACATGGGTGGGTGAGAGATGGAGGAAAGCGCCGGCAGCCTGACCTTCCGGCGCCCGCCAGCGCCAGCCGCTCAGCCGGGCCGCGGGCTGGATCTCCCAGCCCGCCACGCTCTGCCGTAGGCCCAGCCGCTCTTCTCGAATCGGTTTGAACATCATCAAAACGCTCCTTTTATAGCGATTACAATACCAATTCCGCCATCACCCGCACGGCGGCGATGTCGAAGGTGGCGACGTTGAGGGTGGTCACGGGGCTGGCCCGCCAGGCATGCAGCCGTTCGGCGATGCGCTCTTTAGGCCCGCACAGCGCCACCTCATCTACCAGCGCGTCGGGCACCAGGGCCATGGCCAGACCCTTGTCGCCGGCCAGGAAGGCATCCTGAATCTTGTTGGCTGCCTCCTCGTAGCCGTAACGGCAGGCCAAATTATAATAGAAATTCTGCTCGCGCGCACCCATGCCGCCGATGTAGAGGGCCACGAAGGGCTTGATCTGGTTGCGGCAGGCCTCGACGCTGGCGCCCACTGCTACCGGCACCGTGGCCGAGATATCGAACTGCTGCCAGCCCTTGCCTCCGCCCGCTTTGGCAAACCCAGAAGCGATAGCCGCGCCGTAGGCCGCGTCGAAATGCGCCGGCGAGAGGAAAAAGGGCAGCCAGCCATCCGCGATCTCCGCGGTCAACGCCACATTCTTGGGGCCAATGGCGGCCAGATAGATGGGCAGATGCGCGCGCCCGTGCAAAATGCTCTTCAACGGCTTGCCCAGGCCGGTGGCATCCGCGCCCTGGTAGGGGATCTGGTAATGCTCGCCCTGATGCACGAGCGGTTCCTGGCGGCGGAAAATGGCGCGCAGGATGCTGACATATTCGCGGGTCTTGCCCAGGGGCTTGCCATAGGGCTGGCCATGCCAGCCTTCCACCACCTGCGGGCCAGAGAGGCCCAGGCCCAGCAGCAAGCGTCCGCCGGAGAGTTGATCCAGGGTCATGGCGGTCATGGCAGTGTTAGCGGGCGTGCGCGCCGGCATCTGCAAGATGGCGGTGCCCAAGTGGATGCGCGAGGTGAGCGCGCCCAGCCAGGCCAGCGGCGTCACCGCGTCCGAGCCGTACGATTCCGCGGCCCAGACCACGTGATAGCCCAGCCGCTCCGCCTCCAGCACCATGTCCACCGGCAATTGCACGGCGCGGCCAGAATAGCCAAGATTGAGTCCGAGTCGTAAGGGAGTTTTCATCAGTATTCAGTGGTCAGTATTCAGTGGTCAGTAGTCAGTGGTCAGTAGTCAGTGGTCAGTATTCAGTGGTCAGTAGTCAGTGGTCAGTGGTCAGTATTCAGTGGTCAGTGGTCAGTATTCAGTGGTCAGTAACCAGCATTTATAACAAAAAACGACTGAATACTGAATACTGAATACTGATTACTGATTACTGATTACTGAATACTAGAGTCGTTGCAGAATATAAGAGGAAGCAGTAGAATGACGGTTTATCAATACCAGCCACCAGCATTCTGAGGACAGGACAATGATCAACCACA
>JABWBG010000390.1 GCA_013360575.1 Caldilineales bacterium | reverse complement strand
GCGTCCGCGGCCAGGGGCAGGGGAGGGCGTTCGGCCTGCCAGCCCGCGGCCGCGGCCAGGATCAGCTCCTCGCCTGCCAGCGTCCACAGCAGGCTGACGGGCAGATCCAGCAAATCCGCGGCCAGTTCGACCACGCGATCCAGCACTTCGCCCGCGGGCTGGGTGAGCAGGCGTTCCGAGATCTCTTGCAGGGCGTCGAGCAGCCGCACCTCCTGGATGGCGATCACGGCCTGGGTGGCCAGCGATTGCAGCAGGCGGCTGTCATCCTCGCTGAACGCCGCGATCTGCGGGCTTTCCAGGTTCAGCACGCCCTCCAGGCGGCCGCCGGCGCCGATCAGGGGCACGGCCAGTTCGGAGCGCATGTCCAGATCGAGGTCCAGCGGGTAATACAGCCGCGCCCATTTGTCCGCGCGCACATCGGCGATGACCAGGGGCTGGCGATGCACGGCCACCCAGCCGGTGATGCTGGTGGCGTCGATGGGCAGGGCCTCGACCGCGGGCCGGCCCAAGTCGTCGCCGGCAATGGCGCGGGTGATGAGGGCCTGATGCGCCCGATCCACCAGCCGGAAGATGCCGTAACGGGCGCCGGTGACATCGAGGGCCATGTGCAGGATCGTCTCCAGGGTCTCTTCCAGCCCCAGGCGAGAGGAGATGAGCAGATCGGCGCGGCGCAGGCGCTGCAATTCATCCTCTTTTCGTTCCAGGTCGCGGCGCACGCGGGCCAATTGCTGGGCCTGATAGATGGCCATGGCGGCCTGGTTGACGAAGTTGTCGAGCATGAGCAGTTCCAGCGGGCCAAATGGGCGCTGTTCGTGCAGAAAAAGGTAGAGCACGCCCACCGGCTGATCGGCCACGACCAGGGGATAGCAGGCCATGGCCTGCGCGCCCGCGGCTTGCAGGGCCGGGTGGATGCCGGGCAGGGCCAGTTCGCCGGCGGCGGCGTTGGGATCGGGGGAGAGCAGGCGGCGGCGCTGGCGCACGGCCAGGATGCCCATGCCCGCGGGCCGCGGCTCATCCCCGGGGATCGGTTGGGAGAGGACGCCGGCAGAGACGCGCGAGCGGGGATCGAAGCGATCCGCCGCGGGATCGTAGGTGTAGATCACGGTGGAGGCGCGGCCGGGGATGGCCGCGGCAACCAGTGGATCGCTGCCCACCACTTCGATGGCGCTTTCGGCGATCAGGCGCAGGGTCTCATCCAGGTCGCTGTGCGGGTCTGCGCCGAGGCGATTGATAGCCGCGCCGATATGGTTCAGCCGCGCCAGCGCATCCAGCAGACGAGGCGAATCACCAGGAATGGAAGGCTGTCGATGATCCACGCGCGTAATTAGCGATAGAACTTGGATAGTGGGTATTAGATATTAAATAATGGGTATTAGATATTATATATTAGATATTAGATATTAGATATTTTGTGTTGAATTTCTGTACTTTCAATACCAAATACCCAATATCCAATACCAAATACCAAATACCCAATATCCAATACCAGATACCCAATCATTAATCATTAGTATATCCTTCGTCGGCGCTGCGGTCAAGGGTGGCGTGACGGGGCCGTCGGGGGCTTTGAGCCGCGGCGGCGGCAGGTGATACAATCCTGTCCCACTCCCTTCACCCTCTCTGACCAAGGTTGGCATCCATGAAAGTTCTGTTTATCGGCGGCACCGGCATCATCAGTTCTGCTTGCACACAGTTGGCGCTCGAGCAAGGCATCGATCTCTTTTTGCTGACACGCGGACGGTCGCAGCGGCCGGCGCCGGCAGCGGCGCGGGTGCTGCCCG
>JABWBG010000133.1 GCA_013360575.1 Caldilineales bacterium | reverse complement strand
CAACTCACTTAGTCGCGCGACCGCCTGGTTTTGCAAGTGAGTTGCACGACCGCCTGGTTTTGCAAGTGAGTTGCACGACCGCCTGCAGCGATTCGCTATCGAGATGAATCGTTGGGCGGTCGTGCAACTCACTTAGTCGCGCGTGCAAGTGAGTTGCACGACCGCCTGCAGCGATTCGCTATCGAGATGAATCGTTGGGCGGTCGTGCAACTCACTTAGTCGCGCGTGCAACTCACTTAGTAGTAGAGCAGATAATCGTACGCAGCCAGCGCGGCTTTGGCGCCTTCGCCGGTGGCAATCAGCACCTGCTCGGCATAGGTATCGGTGACATCGCCGGCGGCAAAGATGCCGGGACGGGAGGTGCGGCAGCGATCATCGATCACCACATACCCTTCGGCGTTCAGTTCCACCAACCCTTGCACCAGATCGGAGAGGGGCCGGAACCCCAGCTCGCCGAACACGCCGGAGACCGGGATCTCCTGCTCGCTGCCCTCGGGAGAGCGTACACTGATGGCGTGGACATAGCCGTTGCCATGGATGTGGGTGACATGATGCTTTTCCAGGATCGTCACATTCTGCTGCCCGGTCAGTTTGCGCTTCAGGGGATGATCGGGCAGGCCCTCCGGCGCTACCAACACCACCCGGCTGGCCACCAGCGCCAGCTCGGCGGCCGAGCGCAAGGCCAGATCGCCGCTGCCCACCACCGCCGTCTCCCGCTCCCAGAACAGGGGCGCGTGGCTGACCGCGGAATAGCTAAGCCCGCGGCCCAACAGCATCTCCTCGTCCGGCACATGCAGGCGCAGCGGCATCACGCCCGTGGCCAGGATCAGGGCGCGGGTGTGATAGCGATTGCCCTCCTCGGTGAAGACGGTGAAAGTCTCGAAAGACTCATCCGCATGCGCCTCGATCTTGGCGGCCATGCCGCGGATGCGGGCAAAGTCCAGATATTGCAACTGCCCGCGGAACTTGCGCACGATCTCCTCGCCGGTGATATGCTCGAAGCCCTCCAACCCGGCCAGATGCATGCGGTAATTGGCTTTGCCGCCCAGGTCTGGCGCGATCAGCAACACTTCCAGGCGTTTGCGCAGACAATAAGCGGCTGCGGTCAGGCCCGCAGGCCCTCCGCCGATAATGATCACATCATACATGGTCAAACCTCCGGCGCTTCGGCGATGAAGCCGTTGCGCATCATCCATTGTGTCAGAGAGCGCGAGCGGGCGATGATGTCGCTGGCGCCGCGCAGCAGGTCATCCTTCTTCACCGTCAGACGGGCGATGCCTTGCTCCTGCGCCTTCATACCCACCGCCACAGCCTCGCGGGGGAAGACTTCCCAGTCATCCATCGTGGGCAGGATATGCTCTGCGTCCAGGCCCCGCTCGACTGCGGTGTCGGCCAGGGCAGTGGCCGCGGCAATGCACATCTCGTCGGTGATGGTGCGGGCGCGCACATCCAGCGCCCCGCGGAAGATGCCGGGGAAGCCGAGGGAATTGTTCACCTGGTTGGCGAAATCGGAGCGGCCGGTGGCGAAGACGCGCACCCCTGCCTCCTTTGCCTCCCAAGGCCACATCTCGGGGATGGGGTTGGCCATGGCAAAGACGATGCTATCCTCCGCCATCTTGCGCACCCAGTCGGTGTGCAGCGTGCCTGGCCCCGGTGTGCTCAGGGCGAGGCACACATCCGCGCCCACCAGCGCTTCGGCAATGCCGCCGGTGCGCCCCGCGGCGTTGGTGATGTTGCACAGCCGCCACTTGTCCACATACTCGGTCTTGCGCCGCTGCAGATCTTCCCGGTCGGGGTGCAGGATGCCGCGGCTGTCCACCACGATACAATTCTCCGGCTTCAGGCCGGCGGCGAACATCAACCGCGTGCAGGCCACGTTCGAGGCCCCGGCCCCCTGGAACACCACCTTGATCTCATCCATGCGTTTGCCCACGATCTTGAGGGCGTTGATCAATCCGGCCAGGGCCACCGTAGCCGTGCCCTGCTGATCATCATGCCAGATCGGGATCTCCGCCCGTTGGCGCAGCGTGTCCAGGATGTAGAAACACTTCGGCTGGGAGATGTCTTCCAGGTTGACGCCCCCGAAGCAGGGCTGCAACATCAACACCGCCCGGATCAACTCATCCGGGTCCTTGGTATCCAGGCAGATGGGAAAGGCATCCACCCCGCCCAGATATTTGTAGAGCAGGGCCTTGCCCTCCATCACCGGAATGGCCCCTTTGGCGCCGATATCGCCCAGGCCGAGGACGCGGGTGCCGTCGGAAACCACGGCCACCATGTTGCCCTTGTTCGTGTGCTCGTACACCGTTTCAGGATCCGCCTGGATCGCCTTGCACGGCGCGGCCACGCCGGGTGTGTACCAGATGGCGAAGTCATTGAGGTCGCGCACCGCGCATTTCAGTGTCACCTCCACCTTCCCCTTGTAAAAGGGGTGCAGGATCATGGCGTCCGCGGCTGGCTTCTTGGCGCGCGCCAGCATACTTTCGACATCTGCTGCGGGGGAGTCGGGCGCCTGGGCCACGCCGGCGCTCGCCTCCATTTCTTTGATCGTTTGCATGAGATAGCCTCCATTGGCTTGTTTTACGCCGACATTGGCGCAGAAAAATGAATAACTGACCACAGCCTGCTTGATCGGGCGCAGTTTTAGCGCCCGATGGGACAGGGGCTGGGGAGGAAAATGTATGCGTTCTGTTCAGGTGAAGTTATCCCCCTTCTGTGCAGGCAAAAATGGTTGCATCTATCGTAAGCTCACCTACAGGCCGCTACCATGATCCAGGTCATATTGCTGCCATCCCCGACGCGTGCTATACTACAAGCAGGAGCCGTACAGACAATGTTGCGATCTTCGTTGTCCTCAGGTGATCAATTGCAAGGTGCTGGCAGGCCCTGCCTGCGTCCCAAGGGCCCGAATCCTCCCCGCCAGGCCTGCGCGCAACAGGAGCGATTGACATCTGTGGGGAGGAGTCTTAGAATGGCTCATTCTCACCCTCCGCCGCCGGCGCCCCGCCGGCCAGCGGTCACTGCTCAGAAAGGAGAAACCAACCCATGAAGCTGACAATTCTGGCCCACAATGTCGAAGTAACGGATTGGTTGAATCAGTACGTGGAGAAAAAAGTAGGGAAGTTGGATCGTTATCTGCCGGATATCGATGAAGCGCGTGTGGAACTGCGCGAAGAAAAGACGCGCAGCGCCAGCGACCGCGCGGTGGCGCAGGTAACGCTGCGCAGCCCCCGCACCATCCTGCGGGCCGAGGAGCGCACCGGCGACATGTTCGCCTCCATCGATGCAGTGACAGACAAGTTGGAGCGCCGCATCGAGCGCTTCAAAGGCAAGACAGCCCGCAACAGCAAACGAGCGGTGGCGCAGGCCAGCGCCATCGCCCAAACCATCACGCCGCTGCCCAGCGAGGAAGATGTAGAGGAGTTGGGCGGGCGCATCGTACGCATCAAGCGCTTCCCCGTGCTGCCGATGGACGCCAACGAAGCCATCGAGCAGATGGAATTGCTCGGCCATGACTTCTATCTCTTCCTCAACGCCGAAAGCGGGGGCGTGAATGTGGTGTATCGCCGCCGCGGGGGCGATTTCGGCGTGCTGCAACCAGAACTGGTCTGATCCGCGGCAGCATTTGACGCACACACCGGGCCCGCCGCCCCTCTCTGGCGGCGGGCCTGGCTTGAGGACAACCGACCACCCTCCTCCTTTGCCTGCTCATGCCCCTCCTTTCCTTCCTCCGCACTCTCTCCACAGCCCACGGCCCCACCGGCGGCGAAGGGGCGGTCGCCGAGATCGCGGCCCAGTTGCTGGCGCCCCTCTGCGACGAGGTGACGATCGATCCCCTGTTCAATGTGATCGGGCGCAAGCAGGGCCAGGGGCCGGAACCTCGCCCCCAACTGATGCTCATGGCCCACCTGGACGAGGTGTACGCGCTGGTGGCCGCGGTGGAAGGCCCTTTTCTGCGGCTGACACAAACCCACGCCGACTACCGGCTGCTGGTGGGGCAAGAGGTCATTGTTTTGGGCCGGCGCCCCCTGGCCGGCGTGATCGGCGATCGCCCCCCCCACCTGATGGCGGCGGAAGAGCGGCAGCGCATGCCCCGCCTGCACGATCTGGTGGTCGATCTGGGCCGGGACGCCGCCGAAGTGGCCGCGTGGGTCAGTCCCGGCGATGTGGTGCTGGTGGATCGGCCCTTCGTGGAACTGCAAGGCCGCCGGGTGACAGGCAAGGCCCTGGATAACCGCGCCGGCGTCAGCGTCATGCTGGCCACGCTGCAACACCTGCAAGATCAGCCCCATGCCTGCGATCTGCTGGCCGTGGCCAGCGTGGGCGAGGAGTTGAACCTGCTCGGCGCGCACACCGCCTCCTTCCGCCTGCGCCCCGATCTGGCCATTGTGCTCGATGTCACCTTCGCCGAGCAGCCCGGCGCGGACAAAGATAAAACTTTCCCACTGGGCGGCGGGCCGGTGCTGGGCATCGGCCCCAACCTGCACCCGCGGCTGGGCGAAGCCCTGGCCGCGACCGCCGCCCGCCTGGAACTGGCCCACGGTCTGGAACCGCTGCCCGCCAATTCGGGCACCGATGCCTGGGCCGTACAGGTGGCCGCTGGCGGCCGGCCCACCGCCCTGATCAGCCTTCCCATCCGCAATATGCATTCGCCGGTGGAGGTGGCCGATCTGGCCGACCTGGAGGGGGCGGCGCGCTGGCTGGCTGCCTTCATTCCCGAGGTGGATGCGGCTTTCCTCGCCGGCCTGGCCTACCAGTTGCCCACTTTCGACGAGGCCCCAGCATGACGCCACTCACCACTGCCCTGCTGCGCCGTCTCAGCGAGGCGGCCGGGGGGCCGGGCAATGAAGGCGCGGTGCGCGACCTGATCGCCCGCGCCCTGCATCCCCATGTCGACGCCCTGCACATCGACGCCATGGGCAATCTCACCGCTATCAAACGGGGCCGGGGCGAGGGCGATCTGCGCGTGGCCCTGACCGCGCACATGGATGAAGTGGCCCTGTTCATCACCGAGATCGACAGCAACGGCTTGCTGCACGTGGCGGCCAGCGGCGGCGTCAACGCCCGCACCCTGGCCGGCAAAGGCGTGCTGGTCGGCCCGGAGCAGCTTCCGGGCGTGATCGGCTGGCCCCCGCCCCATTTGCAGCGCCACAACAATGATGAGTCCAAACGCGTGCCCAAGATCGAGGATCTGGTGATCGACATCGGCGCCGCGGACAAGGAAGCCGCGGCCGCGCGGGTCAAGATCGGCCAGCAGGCCCTGTTTGCCACCCGCTTTGGCTTTCTGGGCCGCGATCAGGCAGTGGCGGAAGAGGCGCCGCTGCCGCAAAAGGGGCGGATCAAGGGCAAAGCCTTCGATGACCGGCTGGGCTGCGCCGCGGCCATGGCCTTGTTGATGGGCCCCGCCCTGCCCTGCGATCTGCACGCCATCTTCACCGTGCAGGAAGAGGTAGGGGTGCGCGGGGCCTTGGCCGCGGCGGAAATGCTGGCGGTCGATCTGCTGCTGGTGCTGGAGGGCACGGTCTGCGATGATCTGCCCGGCCCCGTCGATGAGCCGCGCTTCCCCACCACCCGGCTGGGGGATGGCCCGGCCCTGACTCAACGGGATGGCAGTTACGTGGTGCAGGCGGCAGTGCTGCAACATCTGCTGCGCACGGCCGCGGCCCACGGCATCCCCTACCAATTCAAACACCCCAACGCCGGCGGCACCGACGCCTCCGGGTTTGGCCGCTACCGGGCCACGCCCACCGGCATCCTTTCCACCCCCTGTCGCTACATCCACGGCCCGGTGGCCGTAGCCGAACTCGGCGACTTCCACGCGCTGATCCAGCTTCTGCGCGCGGTGTTGGCGGATGAGGCGGCGCTGGCGCGGCTGGTTGGCCGCTCATAACTCCCCCACACCCAGGAGACCTGTCCATGCAAGAGCTTGTCCGCGAATTGAGCACTGTTTTTGGCCCGCCCGGGGCCGAGGATGCGGTGCGGGAGAGGATCGCCCACCATGTCACACCCTACGCCGACGCTGTGACCATCGACGCCATGGGAAACCTCTACGCGCTCAAACGCGGGGATGGCAGCGGCCGGCGCATCATGCTGGCCGCGCACATGGACGAGATCGGCGTGATCGTGACGCAGGTGGAGGAGGATGGCATGCTGCGCTTCAGCGGGCTGGGCACGCTGGGTCGCAAGATGCTTTTGGGCCAGCGGGTGCGTTTTGGCAATGGCGCGGTGGGGGTGATCAGCCACAATGGCGGCGTCAAGGCGGAGATCGTGGAAAACGAGACGCCGGACTGGCCGAAATGGTTTATCGACATGGGCGTGCAGGGGGCGGCAGCGCTGCCGGTGGGCATCGGCGATGTGGCGGTGTTCGATCGGCCTTTCGTTTCGTTGGGCCGCCGCGCCCTGGGCGGGTTCGATGACCGCATCGGCTGCGCCATCCTGGTGCAACTGCTGCGCACCCTGCCGGCGTCGCCGCACGACCTGCTCTTCACCTTCACCGTGCAGGAGGAGGTGGGGGTGCGGGGGGCGCGGGTGGCCGCGTTTGGCCAGGATCCGGAGATCGGCATCGCGGTGGATGTGACCCCTGCCGGCGACACGCCCAAACAATTGACGCCGGCCGCGGTGAAGCTGGGCCATGGCCCTGCCATCAAGATCGCGGATGCGCAAATGATCGCGCATCCGCGCCTGCGGCGGGCGCTGATCGCCGCCGCCCAGCGAGAGGGCATCCCCTTTCAGCCGGAGGTGCTGACCTTTGGCTCCACCGACGCCGCGGCCATTCAGGCCGCGCGGGCCGGGGTGATCAGCGGCGCCGTATCAGTGCCCTGCCGCTACGTCCACACCACCTCGGAGATGATCGATTTTGGCGATGTCGAGCATGCCGTTGCCCTGTTGACCGCCTTTCTCACGGCGGAGGTGGATTGGTAGGGGGGCGTGGTGCGTGGTGCGTGGGGCGCGGGGCGCGGGGCGTGATGCGTGATGCGTGATGCGTGTTATGAACGGCTGACGCGCCAGAGGGCCCAGAGGGCGAGGATGAAGAGGAGATAGAGGGTGAGGGCGACGAGGAGAATGGGCAGCAGCCGGTAGCGCTGGGCCTGTCCCGCCATCTGCGCCTGCTCGCCCACGTCCAGGCTCCAGACGCGCACGATGGGCGCGCCGGGGTTCGGGTCGAGGGTGAGGGTGAAGCGGGCGCTGCTGTTGGCGCTGAATCGTTGCCACACTTCCGCTTCGGCCCGCCACAACTCGGCTTGCAAGGCGCCGATGGGGTCGGAGAGGGGGAGGGCGGCAGCCGCGTTTTCCAGGGCCAGGGCCTCGGCGGCCAGCGTCGCCGCCGCCGGCGCCAGCGTGACCTGCTCTTCGAAGTGCTGCTGCACGCGCCAGCGCGCGTCCTGCTCCTGCCAGATCAGGCGGGTAGGGCTGAGAAGGTCGACCAGAGGCTGCCATTCGGGGCGGGGGGGCAGGGCCGCGGCCAAAGCTTGCTGCCGCGCTTGCAGATCCGCCGCCGTGAGGAAAGGCAGGGTGGCTTCCAGCGCCGGCGGTTCCGTCTGGCTGCGGCTGATGGCGGCCACGCCCACGGCCTGCCAGGCAGACGCCAGTTCGTCGATCAGGCCGGCAGCGCCGATGCGGGGGGCCGCCTGCACAAGGATGCGCCGCTGGCCCGACGCCGTCTCCACGGCGAGGTGCAGCGAGTTGAGGCCGGCGAAGCGGGCGCCCGGCGGCTGAGCCACGAGTTCGGAGCCGAACAGGTCGGCCAGCACCTGGCGGGCAGGGCCGGGGCCTTGTTCGCGCAGCAGCGCGCCGGCCCATTCCACGGCCAATTGCTGGCGTTCGGCCTCGATGGCCGCGCTTTGCAGGGGCACGCGGCTGGCGTCGGCCAGGGTTTGCAGGCGGTCGAGATAGCTTTGGGCGCTGTCGTACTCCCCTTCGGCGCGGGCGCGGGCGATCAGCATGGCAAAATCCTCCACCACCGCGGCGGCGATGGCAGGATCCTGCGCGCCCTGTTCCAGCGCCGCGGCCAATTGATTGACTGAAAGGGCGATGTACGCGGGATCGGGGGGCTGACTCAATCCGGCGCGCTGGCGGTAGAGGCGGGCCAGGGCCAGATAGGCGGCGGCGTCGCCGGGGTCAAGGCGGATGGCCTGGCTGTAGGCAGCGACGGCCAGGGGGAAATAACGGTTGAAGAGGGCCGGATCCCCCGCGCGCGTGGCCAGATCGGTGTAGACATCGCCCAGATCGCGCTGGGCCGCGGGGGAAGGGGTCTGCGCCGCGCTGTGGCGGGCGTTGCGCAGGCGCTCCCACAAGCTGGGATGCATGAAGTGGTAGTCGATGGCCGCGTCCGGGTCCACGGCGTCGTAGGACCAGGTGATCGCCTCGGCGGTGAGTTTGTAGCCGGCGGGGGTGAGTTGCAGCCAGGATTGGGGGTTGGGCGGCTCGGTGAAGGAGAGGGTGACGCGGGCGCTTTCCAACACGCCGGGCCAGAGTTGGGCGGTGAGGTGGATCGGATAACGGAATCGCACGAAGGGCGTCTCGCCCAGGGGCGCGGTGTAGAAGAGGACGAGGTTGAGGATCTCGTCTGCTTCCAGGGTCACTTCGGCGATCCACCACTGCGTCTGGGCGGCGCTGTAGCTGATCTCGCGGCCGCGGGCGCTGAGCGACCATTGGTCGGGCAGAGGAAAATCGACAGGGTAGCCGGGGAAGGCAAACCTGAGGGTGCGCGGCTGCTCCAGATCGGTATTGCGCAGGCGGTAGACGACCTGGACATCGGCCAAGGCGGCGCCATTGCTGGCGCGCATCGAGGCATCCACCGTCAGGGAAAGGAGGCGGATGGGGCCAGGTTCGAGGGGCATGAAGGTGTAGCCGCCGGGATAGGCCCCGTCCTGGGCCTGGACAGCGCCGCCCGGCAGCAGCAGGAGCAGCAGCAGGAGCGCGAACAGCCCGGCCCGCCGCGGCCACGCGCCCCCCCGGATGCTTTGCGCCCACGCGTTGCATCTGGTATGCTGCATCTCACCCCTTTTGACCCTGCCGCGATTACCACAGTGTGAACGTATGACCCGTCTGAAAATCATCATGACCTGGGATATCCGACCTGGACGTGAACAAGAGTATTCGGAATTCATCAACGAGAAGTTTGCTCCGGGCCTGGTCGAGATCGGCATCCCGCCCAGCGATGTGTTCTACACCGCCTATGGCGCGGTGCCGCAGATTCTGGCGGTGTTGGAGGCTGCGGATCGTCAGGCGTTGCTACGCGCCTTGCGCTCCCAGCGCTGGGCTGATCTGAAGCGGCATTTGCTGCAATTGATTGAGCATTACGGCGAAAAGGTAATCGACTCGGATCAGGGCAATTATTTCTGAAGTCACCGGGCCGTGTCATCGGGGAAGGCGACAACGTCTTGGCTGCTAATGAAACTGTCAAGAATTCGTTAGCTACCTTGCTAGACAAAAGCATCCACACCGTTCAGAATGGAGGCAGCGCCCAGAAACCCTGGCGCGCTGCCCCCTGTCATTGCGGCTGCCCGGCATTATACCCGCCGCCGGCGTCCACACCAAGGACTCTGGCCCCGCGGATGTACGGATAGCTTGCCCGCCTCTGTGTTGCCCTTCCCCATGCTCCCTTCCTCGCGGTTCCCAGCCCTTGCCAGGCGCGTGCCTTTGCTGCTGCTGCTGGCCCTGTTGGCCTGCTTCGTGGCCCTCTCCGGCGGCCAGGCAGGCGCGCAGCCGCCCGCGCCCGGCCTGACTTTGCTCGCCTCCGGGCTGGATGGCGTTCTGTTGGAGTTGAACACGCCAGATTACACGCTCAGCCCCAGCGTGCAGGCGCCGGGGTTCCAGCGCATCACCCTGCCCCAGGGGCTGGAGTATGGCGAAGTGGCCGAGCCGGGCCAGCCGCGATTGCCGGCCAAGACGGTGTTGGTGGCCTTGCCGCCCGGCGCTACCCCGGTGCTGCAGGTGCAGATCGATGAGACCGGGCCGCGGCGCCGCGTGCCTGCCATCGAACCGGCCCCGCTGGAAGTGCCGCAGTTCGATGCCGCTGCAGATGGGCAAGATGCCGAGATCATGGCAGGCGGGCAGGCCCTGCACAGCTACACCGGCACCGCACAGATCTACACGCTGGCGCCGGTCGCGCCCGCCGGGCCGCACCAGGCCGCGACGCTGGGCGAGATCGGTTATCTGCGCGATCAACGCTACGTGCGGGTGCATCTGCAACCTTTTGAACTGACGCCGGCAGGGGAATTGACACTGCATCGCCGCCTGCGCGTGGCCATTGCCTTTACGGCTGTGGACGCGGCCGCGTTGGCCGCTCCGGCCCGGCCCGATCCCTATTTCGCCTCCACCCTGGCCGGCGCTTTCATCAACTTTGCCGAGGCGCGCAGTTGGCAGCCCGCGGTCGCGCCCG
>JABWBG010000132.1 GCA_013360575.1 Caldilineales bacterium | reverse complement strand
CCGGGCGCAGGCCACGCTCGACGCCGCCCGCCCCACGGCCGTCAACCTCACCTGGGCCACGGCCCGGCTGCTGAGTGTGGCCACAGCGTTGGCCGCGCAGGGCGGCGATGTGGCGGCCATGCCAGCAGCATTGCTGGCCGAAGCGGAGCGCCTGGCCGACCAGGATGTGGAGATCAACCGGCGCATGGGCCGCCACGGGGCCGAAGTGGTGCCGCCAGGCGCGCACATCCTGCACCACTGCAACACCGGCTCGCTGGCCACGGTCGATTATGGCACGGCCCTGGGCGTGGTGCGCGCCGCGCACGAGGCCGGCAAGAATGTCCATGTCTGGGTGGACGAGACGCGGCCCCGCTTGCAGGGCGCCCGCCTCACCGCCTGGGAGCTGATGCGGGATGGCATCCCCATGCACCTGATCGCAGACAACGCCGCCGGCATGCTGATGCGCACGGGCAGGGTGGATGTGGTGCTGTTCGGAGCCGACCGCGTGGCCGCCAACGGCGATGTGGCCAACAAGATCGGCAGCTACAAGCTGGCTGTGCTGGCCAAAGAGAATGGCATCCCCTGCTATTCCGTTGTCCCCACCTCCACCATCGACCTCGCCCTGCCCGACGGCGACCACATCCCCATCGAAGAGCGCGGCTGGGAGGAGGTGGCCATGGTCGGGGAAACGCAGATCGCGCCGGATGATGTGCCGGTTTATAACCCTGCTTTCGACGTCACCCCGCACCGCTACCTCACCGGCATCATCACCGAAGAGGGCATCTGCTACCCCCCCTTTACCGAGAGCCTGGCCGCGGCCAAAGCCCGCGCCGAAACCCGCATTCGCTAGCCATCAGGTATTGGATACTGGATATTGGATATTTGATAGTGCGAATGCTGCCCCACGCGTGATCAATACCCAATACCCAATAGCCACACGCCCCACGCCCCCCCTCTCTCTCCCCCCTCTATCTCTCTCTGATGTCCATCATCGTCACCGGCTCCATCGCCTGGGATTACTTGATGCGCTTCCCCGGCTATTTCAAAGACAGCATCCTGCCTGAGCAGATCGGGCGGCTTTCGGTCAGCTTTCTGGTCGATGACAAACAGCGGCACCGCGGGGGCTGTGCGCCCAACATCGCCTACAGCCTGGCCCTGCTCGGCATCCGGCCCCGCTTGATGGCCACTGCCGGCCTCGATTTCGGCGACTATCGGGCCTGGCTGGAGGATGCGGGCGTGGATACTTCGCTGACGCGGGTCTACGATGACGAGTTCACCGCCACTTTTACCGTGATCACCGACCGCGACCACAACCAGATCGCCTCTTTTCACACCGGGGCCATGGCGCGGGCGCGTGAACTGAGCTTCCGCGCCCTCCCGCGTGAGGAGATCGACTGGGTGATCATCGCCCCCAATGACCCCCTGGCCATGTGCAATCACGCCCAGGAGTGCCGCGAGCTGGGCATCCGCTTTGTATACGATCCCAGCCAGCAGCTCGCCCGCATCGATCGCGAGGAATTTATGGCCGGGCTGGAGGGCGCGGCCGCGCTCACCGTCAACGATTATGAGTTGCAGATGGCCAAGCGCCTGAGCGGGCTGGATGAGCAGGGCCTGCTGCGCCACACGCAGGCGCTGGTCGTCACCCGTGGGCCGGAGGGCGCCAGCGTGTACACCCGCTCCGAAACGCACCACGCGCCCGCGGCTGCCGCGGCTGCCCTGGTCGAGCCGACCGGCGTGGGCGACGCCTTCCGCGCCGGCCTGTTGATCGGCCTTTCCCGCGGCTATGCCTGGCCCACCATCCTGCGCCTGGCCAATCTCACCGCGGTCTATGTGATCGAGCAGATGGGCACCCAAAACCACTATTACACCCCCGCCGAATTCAGCGCCCGCTACCGCGCCACATACGGCGATGACCCCATTCTTGAAGATTTCAATCGTACGTATTAGATATTGGATATTTTTGAAGATTAAGGATTAATTTTCAATACATCAATACCTAATACCTAATATCTAATACCCAATACCCAATACCCAAACTACACTGGAGATAAACCTACCCATGACTACCCACCACGACATTCGCGACATTGGCCTGGCCGAGCGCGGGCGGTTCCGCATGAAATGGGCCGCCAAAGAAATGCCCGTCCTCGACCTGATCGAGGCCCGTTTCAAAGTCGAACAGCCGTTCAAGGGCATCCGCATGGCCGCGGCCATGCACGTCACCACCGAGACGGCCAACCTCATGCGTGTGCTGCTGGCCGGCGGCGCCGAAGTCGCGCTCTGCGCCAGCAACCCCCTCAGCACGCAAGATGATGTGGCCGCCGCCCTGGTGGCCCACTACGAAATGCCGGTCTACGCCATCAAAGGCGAGACCAACGAGCAATATCATCAGCACATGCAGAGCGTGCTCGACATCAAACCCAACATCACCATGGATGATGGCATGGATCTGGTGGCGGCGCTGCACACCAGCCGCTCGGAATTGCTGGAACACGTGATCGGCGGCACCGAAGAGACCACCACCGGCGTCATCCGCCTGCGGGCCATGGCCGCGCAGGGCAAACTCCGCTTCCCGGTGATCGCGGTCAACGACGCCATGACCAAACACTTCTTCGACAACCGCTACGGCACCGGCCAGAGCACGGTGGATGGCATCATCCGCGCCACCAACATCCTGCTGGCCGGCAAGAACTTCGTGGTCGGCGGCTATGGCTGGTGCTCCAAGGGCATTGCCATGCGCGCCAGCGGCATGGGCGCCAATGTCATCGTCACCGAGATCGATCCCCTGCGGGCGCTGGAGGCGGTGATGGATGGCTTCCGGGTGATGCCCATGCTGGAAGCGGCCAAAGTCGGGCATGTGTTCTGCACCTCCACCGGCGATATCAATGTGATCGACACCCACGACATGGCGGTGATGCGCGATGGCGCCATTCTTGCCAACAGCGGCCATTTCGATGTGGAGATCAACATGAAGGGCCTGCGCCAGATGGCGGTGGAGGTGACGCGCGTGCGCGACTTCCTGGATGAGTATGTTTTGGAGGATGGCCGCCGCCTGTATGTGGCGGGAGAAGGCCGTCTGGTCAATCTGGCGGCGGCGGAAGGCCACCCCAGCGCGGTGATGGACATGAGCTTTGCCAACCAGGCCCTGGCCGCGGAATACATGCTGCAGCATGGCGAAAGCATGACCGGCCAGGTCTACGACGTGCCGGAAGCGATCGACCGCCAGATCGCCGCGCTCAAGCTCAAGGCCATGGGCGTCGAGATCGACGTGCTCACACCGCAGCAGCAATCCTATCTCAACGAATGGGCGTTGGGTACAGGGCATTAATTGTCAATTGTCAATTGTCAATTGTCAATTGTCAATTAGCAATTGTCAATTAGCAATTGTCAATTGGCCATTAGCAATTGGCCATTAGCAATTGGCCATTAGCAATTGTCAATCAGCCATTAGCAATTGTCAATTAGCAATTGTCAATCAGCCATTAGCAATTGTCAATCAGCAATTGTCAATTAGCAATTGTCAATTAGCAATTGTCAATTGGCCATTAGCAATTGGCCATTAGCAATTCAAACGGAGAACGAACATGACTACTTTTATGACCTCCCCTCGTTTGCTTTTCACCAGTGAGTCGGTTTCCGAGGGGCATCCCGACAAAATGTGCGATCAGATCAGCGACGCCGTGCTCGATGCCATCTTCGCCCAGGATCCGCACGCCCGCGTGGCCTGCGAAACGGCCACCAAGACCGGTTTCGTCATGCTGCTGGGCGAGATCACGACCGCGGCCAATGTCAATTATGATGAATTGGTGCGCAATGTGATCCGCGAGATCGGCTACACCGATAGCCGGATCGGCTTCGACGCCGACACCTGCGCCGTGCAGGTAGCCATCGCCGCCCAAAGCCCCGATATCGCCCTGGGCGTGGACAAGGCCAAGGAAGTGAAAGAGGGCGGGATGAGCGACGCAGACATCGAAGCGGTCGGCGCCGGCGATCAGGGCATGATGTTCGGATTCGCCTGCAACGAAACCGCCACCCTGATGCCGCTGCCGATCTATCTGGCGCACAAGCTGGTGCGGCGGCTGGCCGAGTTGCGGCGGGCCGCAATCCTGCCCTGGCTGCGCCCCGATAGCAAGAGCCAGGTCACAGTCGAATATGCCTACGGCAAGCCCAAACGCATCCACACCGTGCTGATCAGCACCCAGCACAGCCCCGACATCAGCCAGGAAGAGATCCGCGCAGCCCTGATCGAGCACGCCATCCGCCCGGTGCTGCCTGCCGGGCTGGTGGATGAGGATCTGTTGATCTACACCAACCCCACCGGCCGCTTCGTGGTGGGCGGCCCGATGGGCGACGCCGGGCTGACCGGGCGCAAGATCATCGTCGACACCTACGGCGGCATGGGCCGGCATGGCGGCGGCGCGTTCAGCGGCAAGGACTGCACCAAGGTGGACCGCAGCGCCGCCTACGCCGCCCGTTGGGTGGCCAAGAACATCGTCGCCGCCGGCCTGGCCGACCGCTGCGAGATCCAGATCGCCTACGCCATCGGCATGGCCCGGCCCCTCAGCATCAATGTCGAGACCTTTGGCACCGGCAAGATCGGCGATGACCGTCTGGCCGCGCTGGTGCAGGAGCATTTCGACCTGCGCCCCGGCGCCATCATTCGCGACCTGAACCTGCGCCGGCCCATCTACCGCCAGACGGCGGCCTACGGGCATTTTGGCCGGGATGACATCTTCCTGCCCTGGGAGGAGACCAACCGGGCCGAAGCGCTGCAAGAGGCCGCGGGGTTGGTCGAACCGGTTTTTGGTTGATCCAACGCGATCAAGTTCAAGGTGCGACGCGCTCGCCGGGCGCGTCGCACCTTTTTTTGACTGTCTTTGCCCCTGGTGTAAGAGTTCATGTTATCCCCAAACTGGCTCACACAAAGCCGTTAAGACGCCAAGAAACCCTAAAGAGCTTGGCGGCTCTGCGCCCTTGCGTAAGATAAAAAAGGTTGGGGTAGCACAGTCCCTTCTTTTGTGCTACGATGGGGTTGTCACCCTCTTTTTCGACAGGAGTAGGCCCATGAGCTTGCAAACCATTACCCTCGATTTGCCAGATTATCTTTATTATCGCCTGCAGAACGCGGCCCAGGGCATGAAACAGCCTTTTCAAGCGGTGCTGCGCCGGGCTTTGGAAGTGGGCAGTCCCCCCGGTTGGGATGAAGTCCCTGCCATCTTTCAAGCAGATCTGGCGGCTTTGGATCGACTTGATGATGAAACGTTGTGGCAAATGGCTTGGGGGATACAAACCGAATTGGATTGGCAGAGATACCAACTTCTGTTGGATAAAAACGCAAATGCAGAACTGAGCGCCAGTGAACGCGCCGAACTTGAACATTTGCGAACCGAAGCTGATCGTTTTGCTCTGCGCAAGGCGCATGCGGCCGCGCTACTGCGTTGGCGCGGGCGTCCCGTTCCTTTGCCCGATTCGCCTGTGACGTCGTCATGACAACTTACCTACCGGCGGCATTATTGAAAATTAACTTGTGATCATGCGAGCACTTGTCACCGGCGCCGCCGGGTTTGTGGGCGGGCATCTCATCCGCTACCTGCTGGCCGAGACCGACCTGGAGATCATCGGCACGATCTACCGCCGCCAGCCCGAACCATCTTTCCCGTCTGTGCGTGTGCGTCTCGAACGAATTGATTTGCGTGAAGAGGCAGCCGTGGCCGAGGTGCTGGCCCGCTGGCAGCCCGATTTCATCCTCCATCTCGCCGCCCAATCTTTCGTGCCCATCTCCTGGGAGCACCCCTGGCCCACGTTCGAGCAAAATGTGCTCAGCCAGATCAACATTTTCAAGGGCGTGCTGGCCGCCAATCTGGCCGCCAAACTGCTGGTCGTCAGTTCTGGCGAAGTCTACGGCATGTTCGACCCCGCCGACCTGCCCCTGGATGAGGAGACGCCGCTGCGCCCCTCCTCGCCCTACGGCGTCAGCAAGGTGGCCCAGGACTTGTTGGGCTGGCAATACCATCTCAGCCACCACTTGCACACGGTGCGGGTGCGGCCCTTCAATCACATCGGCCCCGGCCAAAACGAGATGTTCGTCACCTCCAGCTTTGCCAAACAGGTGGCCGGCATCGAGTCGGGCCGGCAACTGGGGCCGCTGCGCCACGGCAACCTCGACGCCGAGCGAGATTTCACCGACGTGCGCGACATCGTCGCCGCGTATTGGCTGATCCTGAATCGGGGGGAGCCGGGCCAGGTCTACAACGTTGGCAGCGGCCGGCCTGTCAGCATTCAGCAGGTGCTGAAGACGTTCCTCGATCTGGCCCGCGTGCCGATCAGCCTGGCCCCCGACCCGCATCGCATGCGCCCCTCCGACATCCCCCGCATCGTCTGTGACGCGGCCCGGCTGCATCAGGCCACCGGCTGGACGCCCGCCATCCCCCTGCCCCAAACCCTGGCCGACATCCTCGACGACTGGCGCCAGCGTATTCAAGTGTAGGTATTGGGTATTGGGTATTGGGTATTGGATATTGATCGCAAATAATCAATTTTCGATATATAGCACGGAATACTCAATAACTAATAACTAATACCGAATACTGAAGACTGAATACTGAACACTGAACACTGAATACTGAACACTGAACACTGAATACTGAACACTGAACACCGAATACCCAATAAAAAGGACACTACCCATGCCAACTGCATTGATCACCGGCATCACCGGCCAGGACGGGTCGTATCTGGCTGAGTTTTTGCTCGACAAGGGCTACGACGTCGTCGGCGTCGTTCGCCGCAGCAGCACCGGCAATTTCAGCCGGCTGGAGCACATCCAGGAACGCGTCCAGATCGTACAGGGCGATCTGGTCGATCTGACCAGCCTGATCTCACTGCTGGAAGAGCACCGGCCGCGCGAGGTCTACAATCTGGCGGCCCAGTCCTTCGTGCCCACCTCGTGGAGCCAGCCCCTGCTCACCGGCGAGGTGACGGCGCTGGGCGTCACCCGCATGCTCGACGCCATCCGTATCGTCGATCGCTCTATTCGCTTTTATCAGGCGTCCAGCAGCGAGATGTTCGGCAAGGTGCGCGAGGTGCCGCAGCGCGAGTCCACGCCCTTCTATCCCCGCAGCCCCTACGGCGTGGCCAAGGTCTACGGCCACTGGATCACGGTCAACTACCGCGAGAGTTACGACCTGTTTGCCGTGTCCGGTATCCTTTTCAACCACGAATCGCCCCGCCGCGGGCTGGAATTCCTCCCGCGCAAGGTCTCGCATGGCGTGGCCCGCATCAGGGCTGGCTTTGCCAGCGAGTTGCGGCTGGGCAACCTGGAGTCGCGGCGCGACTGGGGCTACGCGCCCGACTATGTCAAGGGCATGTGGCTGATGTTGCAGCAGGACGCGCCCGACGATTTTGTGCTGGCCACCGGCGAAACGCACTCGGTGGGCGAGTTCGTGCGTATCGCCTTCGATCATGTGGGTCTGGACTGGCAAAAGCATGTGGTCATCGACCCCAAATACTATCGCCCGGCGGAGGTCGATCTGCTGGTCGGCGACCCTGCCAAGGCCAAGCAGGCGCTGGGGTGGGAGCACACGGTCAGCTTCGAGGAACTGGTGCGACTGATGGTCGATGCGGATCTGGCTCTGCTGGAGGAGACGGAGCCGCAGCACACGACCCCGAACATCAATTGGTAGCCGGCGGCGGGGGCGGCGGGTGCTGCGCCAACCATGCCGCCCACGCCGTAGCCAGCTGCTGCGGCTCGCTGGCGAGGGGAGCGAAGAGCGCTGGCGTAGACATCTGCTGCCTTGCCTGACGCAGCAGGGCCAGCGTCTGTTCCTCGCCAAAGGCCGCGTGCAGGAAAAGGGCAAAGCTGCGCGCCGCGGCCCGCTGCTCCGGGTCGTGGAAGAGCAGGGCTTTGCCAGCAGCTGCCGGGTCGGGGGAGATGGCGGCAAGCGCAGGCAGGCGCACGCCGCTGAACCGTTCGGCCCACAGCGCCACATCCCCGCGGGCTGCGGCCCACAGGGTCAGCGCCGCCTCTTCCTCGGCGGTGATCGGCCCCACGCTGCGGCGGAGGATGGCGTCGCCGATGGCTTCGACCAGCGCCAACTGCCACAGGGGGTGCGGCGTCTGCCCGTGCAGCCCCACCAGCCGGGGCGAGGGCAGAAACACCGGGATGCTCTCGCCCTGCAAGCGCTGGGCGGAGATGCGCTGCGCCTCTGGCGTGGCCGCGTGCGCGGCGTAGACGCGGTGGATATCGTTGACCTCGGCCAGGGTTAGCAGCAGGTTCTGCTGGAAGAGGGGGTCGTGAGTCTCGTTGCCGGTCCCGTTCAAGGTGACATACGGTGTATCGCCGGCGTCGCTGCCCTGGCCCATGATGCGGTAGCGGGTGAAGGGCGGGTTGGGCGCGGCGCCCTGGCCGGGCCGGAAGGGCAGGAGATCCGGGTCGGGGAGGATGTGCAGGTCGATGCGGCAGGGCGGGGGCGGGGCATAGCGCCGGCAGAACTCGGCGACCACCGCGTCGATCCGCGCCAGGTCGGCGGCCAGAAAGGCGTCGCGGCTGCGCACGTGTAGCTGCACAGCCTCGCCGCTGAAGTGTTCGATCTCGCCCCAGTCGCCCAGGCTGGCCCCGCTCAATTGCCAGCCGTTGGCCGTCTGCCGCGTCCATTGCAGTTGCCGGTAGCGCTGGCCCTGATAGCGATATGCGATCTCCACCTCTGCCTGCTGCCCCTCGAGATGGACGCGGCGCACCCGCGGGGGCGCGTCCAGGTCATACAACTGCGCCAGCGGGGCCAGCGCGGCCACGTGCTGATCGCGCCAGGCCGCGTCGCTGTCATCGAGCAGGCGGGCGAACAGTTCGGCGTCGCCCTGCGCCAGGGCCCGCTGTTGCAATTCGAACAGGGGGGTGAGGTCGCGGCGGGCGTTGCCCTGGCCCTGCGCGCCCAGCAGCAGGAAGCCGACGCCTACGCCCAGCACCAGACCGATGATCAGCAGGGTGAGATTGCCGGGAAACGCCGGATGTGTGTCTGGCGGGGCCGCGGTCTGTGGGGCGGTGGGCGGCGCGGGCGGCGGATCCGGGGGGACAGGGAAGATCTGTTCCCCTTCGCGCCATTCGAAATCGACTCGTGGTGACAAAGCAGGGGCAGGTGAGTGAGAAGCAGGTCAGAGCGGGTGCAGATCGCCGGCCCAGACCGTGTGCAGGATGCCCCTATCATCGCACACAAGCAGGGCGCCGTCAGGATGGACGCCCACAGCTTGGCCCACCAGATCGGGGCGATTGGGCTGTTCCACCCGTACGCGGCGGCCCAGCGGCGCCAGATCTTGCTGCCAGGCTGTGTGCGGCGATTCGCCGGCCAGGAAACGGTCGTAGCGCCGGGCCAGGGCGGCCAGAAAGGCGTCGCGGGCCGTGGGCAGGGCCGTGCGTCTGGCAGTGATGGCGGCCAGACTGATGGCCGTGCCCGCCAGATCGCCCTGGAAGTGGGTGTTCACATTCAGGCCCAGGCCGATGACCGCGTAGCGCAGTTGGCCCTCTGCCTGCCCCAATTCGGTGAGGATGCCGGCCAGCTTGCGCCCCTGCCAGATCAGGTCGTTGGGCCATTTGGCCTGGGGGCGGATGCCGGCGATCTGTGCGCAGGCGTCCGCCGCGGCCAGGGCGGCCAGCATGGTCAGCCGCGGCGCCTGGGTCAGGGGGATGCGGGGCCGCAGTAGCACGGAGAGGTAGAGGCCGCTGTCGGGCGGCGACCACCATGACCGTTGCAACCGCCCCCGTCCCGCGGTTTGCTCGTCCGCCTGCACGGCCAGGCCCTCGCCCGCGCCCAACTCTGCCCATCCCCGCGCCCAGCGCTGCGTGGAATCGATACGGGCAAAAGTGATCAGGGTGTAGTGCATGGGGTAGGTATTGGTTATTAGGTATTAGCGGTTGGACGAAGGACGATAGACGATAGACGATAGACGATAGACGATAGACGATGGATAGCGCATTATCGTTGCTTTTTCTCAATACCCAATATCCAATACCCAATACCCAATAACGATCGACTACCCAAGCACGGCGCGGGCGTCGACCGCGGTGACGCCTTCTGTGGCCGGGTGCACCAGCACGGGGTTGAGCTCGAATTCCGCCAGTTCGGGCGCGGCGCAAGCCAGATCGCTGACGCGCACGATCAGATCGGTGAGGGCAGGGATGTCGGCGGGGGAGCGGCCGCGGGCGCCGGCCAAAAGCCCCCCCACCACCGTCTCCGCGATCATGGCCGCGGCCTGCTCCCGGTCGATGGGGGCCACGCGCACCGCCACATCCGCCAGGGCCTCGACGTAGACGCCGCCGCCGCCAAAAAGGATGAGGGGGCCAAAGGTGGGGTCGCGGCGCATGCCCACGATCACCTCGATGCCCGGCGGGGCCATGGCCTGCACCAGCACGCCGCCGATCT
>JABWBG010000389.1 GCA_013360575.1 Caldilineales bacterium | reverse complement strand
CATCCCCCGGCAGGGCAAAGGCGTAGGTCGAGCGGTCGCTGGCGTTGGCGGCGATGCGCGTGTCGCTGAGCACGCGCACGCCGTTGCGCCAGGGCGGGGCCGGGCTGACCCCCTCCCAATCCTCCAGCACCCGCGCAAATCCCTTCCCCGCCATCCGCTTATTTCCCGTTGACCCGGTTGTACTCAACCGGCGTTGATTGTTCCTCGTTGCCCACTCCGGCAAAACCTGCTCGCCCACAACCTCCAGCGCCCGTCCGCTGCCGTCGCTCGCCTCCACCAGCAGGATCATGTTCCGCATCCAGCCGTCGGTGGGGATGTGATGCCCGGCCCCGACGTTGGCCACGTCCACCTCGACCAGGACGCCATCCTCGCCCTGCTGCGCGGTCACGGTCAGGGCCACGGCGCCCCGCAAAAACGCCTCATCAGCCGCGCCGGGCATGCGATGCGAGGAGATCGTGGCCGGGTCGCGGGCGGGGATGAGGGGGATGGCGGTGGTGGGGTCGCGCGACTCCGTCTTGCCGCTGAGGTGGCAAGCGATGCAAGCCTGGATCCGGCAGAGCGTCTCGCCCAGGAGGGGGCCAGGCTCAGCCGGCGCGCAGGCCGAGACCAGATGGACGGGCGGGTCGCCGGGGGCGGCGGCGGGGGCCATGTGGCAATCCTGGCACTGCACGCCCTCGGCGGCATAGCTGCTGGCCTGCCACTCGTCGAACGAGGTGTAGGTGGGCACATTCCACCAGCTGCCGCTGTGGCAGGCGGCGCAGAATTGGCTGCTGGTTTGCAGGGCGCTGTAGGTATCGCGGCCGGGCACGTCGTCGAAGGGGCCGATGAAGAGATGTTCGCCCGGCGGCGGGCGCAAGAGGCCGATGGCCTGCACCCCGGCCGTGGTCTCGGCGTAGGGCTGCTGGGCGTGGGCGATGCTGTGGCAGAACTGGCAGAAGACGCCATTGGCGGCCTCGCCCGCGAGCTGGCCCAGGTCGGCGGCGGCAGGCGCGTGGCAAAAGGCGCAGTTCCCCGGCTGCTCCGGTTCATCCAGCCGGAAGCCCGGCCCCACCCCGGCCTGACTCTGGGCGTCGACGCCGTGATACATGGCCTGCACCAGGGGATTGGCGGCGGCGTTGGCGTGGGCGCTGGCCTGCCAGTCCGCCACCAGGTCGGCATGGCAATTGCCGCAGGCCAGCTCCACGGCCGGGTCGGCCCCCGAAGGCAGCCAGGCCATGCCGGGGTGGTCGACATCGGTGTGCGGCCTGAGCGTGATCTGTAAGTCGTTGGCGAAGCCGGTGAGGTCGGCGGCGCCGATGTAGTAGCCCGCGGCCCAGGCGGTGACGGTGCGGTGGAGGGGGAAGCCGCGCACGGTCAGGGTGAAGCGGCCCTCGGCGTCGCTGGCGACGGCAGCGGCCGTCGCGCGCAGGCGCACGGTCGCGCCGGCGATGGGGCCGTTGGCGTCGGTGACGACGCCCGTGACCGTGCGGGGAGCGAGCAGGAACCAACCGCCCGCGGCCAGGATCAGAGCAGCAGCCAGCGAAAGGAGCGAGAAACGAGATGAAAGGGACATGAGTGAGCGATCAGTGTTCAGTGTTCAGTATTCAGTATTCAGTATTCAGTGGTTTCGAGGTAATTGTGCAAGAGTCTGAGGAAAGATTTTAAAGGTTTTCCAAAACCGTAACAATTCACCTTATTTTGTCATTGCGAGTGACCGATCCCGCCGCAGCGGGATGCGCTCTGGCAAGAAACTGGCAGGAGCCGGGAGTTTCTAGGTAGATGCGATTGCCCTGGTCCCGTGAATGAATTCACGGTC
>JABWBG010000131.1 GCA_013360575.1 Caldilineales bacterium | reverse complement strand
GCCGGGATCAGCGCGGCCAACAGGGCCAGCAGGCCGGCGCAGATCGCCATCGCCGCCAGGCCGCGGGCGAGGTGGGCGCGTTGGTGGGGGCGGGTGAGCATGATCAGCCGCCTTCCATCATCAGCGTGCGGGCCTGCTCGACATAAGCAAGGCTCTGGTGGCGGAAATAGGTGTTGTATAAGCCCGCGTAGTGCCCCTGCTGCGCCAGCAGGCTCTCGTGGTTGCCCTGCTCGATGATGCGCCCCCTGTCCAGCACGATGATGCGATCCGCAGCTTTGACTGTGGAGAGGCGATGCGCGATCAGGATGCTGGTGGTGCGCTTCAGCACCAGGTTCAGGGCCTGCTGGATCTGCCATTCGGTGAAGGGGTCGATGCTGGCGGTGGCTTCATCCAGGATGAAGATGGCGGGGTTTTGCACCAGCACGCGCAGCAGGGCCACCAGTTGGCGCTGGCCCATGGAGAGCCGCGCGCCCCGCTCTCCCACCTGGGTGCTCAGCCCGTCGGGCAGGGTCTCCAACCATTCGCCCTCGCCGATCTGCCGGGCCAGGGTCAGGATCTCGGCGTCGGTGGCAGAGGGGCGAGCGTAGCGGATGTTCTCGGCCACGCTGCCGGCGAAGAGGAAGGGGATCTGTGAGACGACGCCCAGTTGGCGGCGATAGCCGGCCAGTTCGAAACAGCGGATGTCCTGGCCATCGATCAGCAGCCGTCCCTCCTGAAATTCGTAGAAGCGCGCTGTCAGCTTGGCGATGGAGGATTTGCCCGCACCGGTATGGCCCACCAGGGCGATGCTTTCGCCGCCGCGGATGTGCAGATCGAAGCCTTGCAGCACCCGTTCCTGCTCGGTGTAGCGGAAATGCACCCCTTCGAAGCGGATCTCGCCGCGCAGCCGGGCGGGGGGGAGGCTGTCCCTCTGGATCACGTTCGGCTCGGCCTGGATCAGGGCAAAGATGCGTTCGGCCGAGGCCAGCCCCGCCTGCACCTGGGCGGAGAAGGCGGCCAGATTGAGGATGGGGAAGAAGAAACGCTCCAGGCTGGAGAGGAAAAGGTACCAGGCCCCGGCCGTCACCATCCCTTGCACCACGCTGAGCCCGCCCACGTAGACGACCATGGCCGTGCCCACCCCGGCCAAGGCATTGAGCATGGGAAAAACCAGGGAGAGCACGAACCCCCGCCGCACATTCACGCGGTAGGAATCGATGTTGGCGCGGTCGAAGTCGCTGTAGATGGCCGCTTCCTGACGGTAATTCTTGGCCACACCGATGCCGCTGATGCTTTCTTTGATCTGGGAGTTGACGGTGGCCATGGCGCGCATGCCTTTGCGCGTCACCGTGCGCATGATCCGGCGCAGGCTGCTGGCGGCCAGAAAGATCAGGGGCAAGAAGGCGAAGATGTACAGCGTGAGGCGCAGATCGATGGTGATCAGCACCACGGCCAGGATCAGGGCCTGAAAGATCTGGGAGAGGACGTCGGTGATGAGGGTGATGACCTCGCCGAAGTCTTTGGTGTCGGAGGTGATGCGGGAGACGATGCGCCCCGACGAGAACTTGTCATAAAATGAGAGATCGTGGTTGGCAGCGGCGGCGAAGGCCTCGGCGCGCAGGGCCAGCACCACATCTCCCAGCACGCGCTGGGTCAGCCGCCGCCGCACCCAGTTGCCGCCCCAGACGATGACGCCGCTGCCCAGCACCGCCAGGAAGAGGTAGGTGATGATGGCCGGGCTGTCATCAGTTTGGATCAGATCGACGCCGCGCGAGACGACGATGGGCAAGGCGGCGCTGGCCGCGGCGATCAGGCTGAGCAGCAGGGCGATGAAGAAAATGGCGCGCAGGTGTGGACGAAAATACGCGCTCATGCCCACGATCAACTCGCGATCGCTGTATTCGCGGTCATAGCCTTCGGTATCGAGATTTGCAAAAAAGCCCATGGGAGGGGGTGGTTGGTTGGTTGGTTTGTTGGTTCGTTTGTTGGAACAAACTATCTCACTCAGCGAAGATGCGGCGGTAGGCGGGGGAGGTGCGGAGGAGGTCGTCGTGTGTCCCGATGGCGGCGATGCGGCCCCCACGCAGGACGATCACCAGGTCGGCCCAGCGGATCTGCGAGAGGCGATGGGTGATGATCAGGGTGGTGCGCCCTTTGGCCGCGGCGTAGATGGCGCGCTGGATTTTGTCTTCGGTGGCGCTGTCGATGGCGCTGGTGGAATCGTCGAGAATGAGAATGGCCGGGTTGGTGAGGAAGGCCCGCGCCAGGGCCAGCCGCTGCCGTTGGCCGCCGGAAAGGGTCACCCCGCGCTCGCCGATCACGCTGTCGTAGCCATCCTTGAACGAGGTGATGAACTCATGCGCCTGGGCTGCCCTGGCCGCGGCCTCGATCTCTTCCCGCGTGGCATCGGGCTTGCCAAAGGCAATGTTTGCGGCGATGGAGCGGGAGAAGAGAAAGATGTCTTGCTCGATGATCGAGATCTGGCTGCGCAGCGAGGCCAGATTCCAGTCCCGCACATCCACGCCATCCACCCACACCCCGCCGGCGTCCACATCGTAGGTGCGGTTGACCAGTTTGACCAGCGACGTTTTGCCCGCGCCGGTCTGGCCGACAATGGCCACGGTCTGGCCCGGCTGCACTGTGAGGGTGATCTCGCGCAGCGCCGGCTCTGCCTCGCGGTTGTAGGCGAAGGTGACGCCCTGAAAGCTGAGCTGGCCCTGCATGGCCGCGGTGTGGCCGCGCAGGTTTTGGTCGAGATCGGTCTGGCGGTTGATCAATTCCAGAATGCGGCGGGCGGCGGAGAGCCCGGAGGAGACCTGCGAGTAGGCGAACAGGGAGACGAAGGTGGGAAAGCCCAGCAGTTGCAGCAGGCCAAAATAGGCGATGACATCTCCCACACTGAGCAGGCCCTGGCGATAGAGATACAGCGCGTGCAGCAGGCCGGCGGCGCTGGCAATGCCCAGCAGTAGCAGGGGCAGGAAGCGCGCCTCCACATCCCCCTGGCGGACGAAAGCATCGCGGAAATGGCGGGCCGCAGCAGTGAAGCGCGTCACCTCTGCCTTTTCTTGCGATGCGCCCTTGACTGTCTCGATGCCGTCCAGGGCCTCGGCCAGCCGCGTGTTCATCTTGCCAAAACTCTCCCGCACCTCCCGGGTGATCGGTTGCAGCTCGTGCAGGTATTGCCACAGCGCCAGCACATAGAGCAGGATGTAGGCCAGCGGGGTGAGGATCAGGGCCGGATGGTAGCGCGGGGCAAATAGCAAGGGCATGAACAGGAAATTGGCGGAGCCGATCACCAAATTGATGCCGGGATTGAAGGTGAGATTGATCTCGCGCACGTCGTTGGTGGCGCGGGCCATGGTGTCGCCCACCGGTTGCAGGCTGTGAAAGGTCATGCTCTTGCCCAGCAGGCTGGCGTACAACTCATCGCGGATGTCTCGTTCCATGCGCTGGCCGATCAACTCGGCCCCGAAATTGCGGCCCAATTGCAGCACGCCGCGCAGCGCCTGTGTGCCCAGGATCAACAGAGCGGTACGCGTCAGAACGCTCAGTTGCGGCGGGTCGGCCAGGATGCCGTTGAAGGCCTGGCCGGTGTAAATGGGAATGGCCGCGGCAAAAGCAGCATTGGCAAAGGCCCCGATCAGCATGATGATCCACAACAGCCAGTGCCGGCGGGCATGCGATACCATCCACCGGGCCGGGCTGCTGTGATTCACCCGGAACTTCGACGGCAAACTGAATTCGGTCGTACGGACGAGTGCGGTCATGCGTGGGGCGGGGGGTATAGAGAGTGGAGAAAGAGAGTGGAGAAAGAGAGTGGAGATAGAGAGTGGGGAAAGCGCATCATGCATCACGCACCACCAACTATCTCATATCCACCTCTTCCCGACGATACTACTTCCTCCGCGGCGGTGTGGCAAGTTGGCGGGGGGACGATCGTCAGGGGGGAGACGCGTTCCAGTCATCCCAAAACACGCCGGCAAGATGGCCAAAGCCCTCGCCCGACGCGACCGCGATCATCACCTCGCGATTCAGCTTGTTGCTCACCTCGCCGCCATTGAGTGAACCGAGCACGATCCAGCGCTGAGCGCCCAGCGCCAACAGGTGCAGTTTGGCGTGCAGGCCTCCGCCGGCCGGGTTGCCCAGGCGTGCGCGCAGGTCCAGCCCCTCTGCCGCCGCCAATGTATTGACATAATCAAGCGTGGCGCTGTTGCTGCGCCCCTCTTCCGGGTCGCTGAAGAAGCTGTCCAGCAGCAGCCGCACCCGCGCCCCGCGCCGCGCCGCCGCGATCAGCGCTTCCAGCCGCGGATTGGGATCCTCTGCCGGCGTGCTGTCGCGCGGCCCCCAGAACGCATGCTCGTACAACTGCTGCGTGAGGATGGTATCGCCGGGGCCGGCGCTGGCGATCAGATCCAGCAGGGGGCCGGGGCTGAGGCTGCTCTCCGGCGCGCTGAAGAGGATGCCTTCGGGCGCGGTCAGGGTCGCGGCTGCGGGGTAGCGCACCACGTAGCCGCGCTGATCCTCGAACGGGGGCGGCGTGTAGCCGGGCGGCGGCGCGCCGTAGGTGGCATGCCCCGCCTGCCAGGGGAAGATGTCGTTGTGCGCCAGATCATCATCCGCGGCGAAGATCTCCGCCAGCCGCCGGCTGAGGCTGCCGCCAGGATCATGCAGGATCAGGGCGTAGCCGCGGCGGCCCCAGGTCTCGCCATCCCCGGCATCGGGCGGCATGCTGCTGGTTTTGAAGTTTTCGCTGCTGATCAGCAGCGTTTCTCCATCGATCAGGGCGAATTTGGCGTGCTGATAGGGATAACGATCCGCCGCGTCCCCCACATTGTTGACCATGAAATGCACCACGCCGCCCGCCTCGGCGATCTGTTGCGCCGCCCACCGGCTCTGATCGCTCAACCCGCCCGTGGGCGCGCCCTCCAACAGCAGGCGCACCGCCACCCCCGCGGCTGCCCGCTCCACCAAAATGGCCACCAGATTAGGGTGATCGAACTCGTAGGCCTCGATCCAGACGCTGCGCTGCGCGCTCGCCAGCAGCGCAGCCACGTTCGCCCACAGGTTGTCCGGCGCCACCAGCAGCCGCGTCGCGGCCGGGCTGCTCCAACTTTGGCGCGCGGGCAGGCTGAATCGCTGCAAATCCCAGCCGGGATAGGCCGCGCGCCGCCCGCGGGCCGGGTCAGGATCCCCCTGCGCCCAGTCCTCGGCTCGATCCGTATCAGCCAGCGCCAGCCCGGTCGCGGCGTTGAACAGCCGGTAGAACACCTGGCCCTCGCGGCTGAAGCGGGTGTTGCGGCGGTAGTAGGCCACTGCCGGCCCTGTCCAGCCCATCCCGCCCACGTCGCCGGTGCCAAAGGCCACCGCATCGGCCACACTGCCCTCAGGCCGCAGCAGCAGGATCTCATCCCCTTCGTTGCGCAGCAGCGGCGCCCGGCCTGTGGCGTTGGGGATGGCCGGATCGCTGTCCGCGGCATATTCGCAGGCCGGGTCGAATCCCCATTGCTGGCGGAAGGCCGTGGCCCGCTTCGTACACCAGATCGTCTCCCCTGGCGGCAGCGGCAGCGACGGCAGCGTGATCACGCCCTCGCCATCGCTGATCTGCCAGCCCTGCACATCCAGGCCCTGGCAGCCGGTGTTTTGCAGGGCGATGGCCTCGTCATCATCATTGGCAGCCTGGCCATCGGGCAGGAAAGCGGCGATCAGCACCTGCGGGGGCGCGGCGCAGGCCTGTTGCCACCACAGCGGCAGGTAGATCGGGGGGCCTGGCCCCTGCGCCGCGCTCCCACCGCCGCCGGCCAGCAGCAGCAAGATCAGCGCCAGCGCCAGCGCCAGCCGCGGCCAGACGTTCATCCCCCCTCGGCGCTGAACAGGCGGCGCAGAGGGGGAACCTGCGCGGCCAGGGTTTCAGGGTCGGTGAGATTGCCCCATAATTCGCCCACGCCGCCGCATTCGATTGCCACGATCGCCGGCTTGGCCCATGCCGCCGCCGCGATCTGGCCGCGCGCCCACGCCATCACCGGCCAATCCGCCTGGGTCAGGGGCATGTGGTCGAGGGGGCGGTGGCTGAGCCGGGCCAAGGTGTCCGCGTCCACACCCGCGGCGGCGATGCGCCGGCTGCGCTCCCCGTTCAGCGGCTGGATGCCGGTGAGATGCAGTTCGCGCAGGCGGTGCAGGGGCAGCGCCGCGGTGTACGCTGCCAGATCCATGCCCAAAAGCCCCGCGGCCAAGCGGGCGTGCGAGAGATCGAACAGCAGGCCGCACCCCGTGGCCGCGACCACCGCCGCGATCACCTGCGGCAGGATGGCGGCCTGCATCTCCGCGCGGCTGTAGCCGTGAACGTTTTCCACGATCACCCGCTCCGGGCCGAAGCGGGCCACCACCGCGGCCACATCGCTAATCAGCCGGGCGGTGACCTCGGCCACATGGTCGGGGCTGAGATCATCGAAGGCGCGGCCCGGATAATCGCGTACATCGGGGGTGAGATGCAGGTTGACAAAGGGCGTCGACGTCTGAGCCAGCCAGCGCTCGACCTCTTGCCAATCGACCCCTTGCCCTTTGCGGCTGACCGCGTCCCCGCGTCCACTGCCCACACTCAGGGGGAAATGCACGTAGACCGGGCGCAACCGCTCGGCCGCGGCCACCTGATCCGGCCAGGGCGGGATCTTGAACAGATCGATTTCAATGGCCTGCGCCGCCAGCAGCGCCGCGGCGTGATGCGAATAGTTCAGCGCCAGCTTCATGGTTCAGTGTTCGGGGAGACGAGAATTGAGGAGGGGACGAAATGAAGATCGTTTATCCTGTTCAGGACGGGTCAGCCAGACGTTTGTAATAGATCAAAAACCGTTGCTGCGAGCTGCCGACCCACTGCCGCAGGCCTTCGGGGCTGACCCGGTAGCCCTGTCCTGCCCAGAAGCGCACCCCCGCCCGATCCTGCGCCGGCAGCGCCAGGCGGATCTCACGGGCGCTGGTGGACAGGCGCAGCCATTCCTCCAGGATGCGCGTGGCCCAGGACGCGACCTCCTCCCGCGGGCCGGGCAGGTCATCGGCCAGGATCAGAGCGCCGAACCAGGCCACCCCCTCCGCCGGATGATCGAAACGCAGATCGAAGCAGCCGATCAGCCCCGCGCCCTGCCACCAGATGCCCAGCAGGGCGCGGTCGCCCCGTTCCAGCACATCGGCGTAGGTCACGGCCGCCTGTTCCGGGGGCGCGGGCGCGCCGCGGTGCGCCAGGAAATAGCCAGCGCTGGCCTCGTACAGCGTTTGCAGCGCCGCCAGATCCGCCGCCGTCAACTGCCGCAGCGTCATCGGGGGTAACATGTGATCTCGTAATTGGTAAGTTGGTTGGTTAGTTAGTTGGTTGGTTGGTTAGTTGGTTGGTTGGTTAGTTGGTTGGTTGGTTAGTTGGTTGGTTGGTTAGTTAGTTGGTTGGTTGGTTAGTTGGTTGGTTGGTTAGTTAGTTGGTTGGTTGGTTAGTTGGTTGGTTGGCGGAGATTACCTACCAATCTACCAATCTACCAACGAACCAACCAACGAACCAACCAACTAACTAACCAACCAACCACCCACCCTACCACCTCCCATCCACCACAACCGTTTGGCGCAGTTTGAAGAGGCTGTGGCCGGGGTAGATGCCTTTGGGCAGGGAGAGATTGGCGTAGACCAGCGAGTGCGGGCCGATGAGCACGCCGGGATTGAGCACGCTGTTGCAGCCGGTCTGCACTTCGTCGCCGAGAATGGCGCCCAGTTTGGTCAGCCCGGTGTCGTACGTTTCCCCCTCGTGGCTGATGTGCAGGGTGGGGCGCCGGCCCGTGGCCGCGTCCTTGACGCTGACCACCGTCAGGTTCGAGAGCTTCGTGCCCGCGCCCAGATTCACCCCGCGGCCCAGGATGCTGTCGCCAATGTAATTGAAGTGCGGCGCATGCGCGCCCGGCAGCATGATGCTGTGTTTGATCTCGCTGGCGTGGCCGACGATGCAGCCCTCGCCCAAGATCACCTGCCCGCGCACATACGCGCCGTGGCGGATGACGCAGTTGGGGCCGATCCAGGCGGGGCCGGTGATGTACGCGCCCGGCTCTACCACGGTTCCGGGGCCGATGACGATGTCGCCGGGGCCGAGCCATGCCCCCGCCATCACTTCGCCGGCGATCTGGCGGCCGCTGTCGCCGATGCCCGCGGCCAGATAGCTTGACAGCCGCTTCAGCGCATCCCACACGCGCTCGAGATCGGCGAACAGGGCCGCGTGCGGGTCGCCGGTCAGATCGAAAAACGCGTCGGGGCGGAGCAGCATCTCGGCAGGGGGGGGCATGGCAACCTCCGGGTGGGCGGGGTGAGGGTCCGATTCAGGCCGCGGCCATCTCCAGGAGGCGCAACGTCTCTTGGGCGGTGCGCTGCCAGGAGAAGCGCTGCACATTTGCGCTGCCGGCGGCGATCAGGGTGCGGCGCAGGTCAGAGTCTTCGAGCAGGCGCTCTAGCCCCGCGGCCAGCGCCTGCACATCCAGGGGATCGATGTAGAGCGCGCCCTCGCCGGCCACTTCCGGCAGCGAGGAGGTGCGGGCGCAGAGCAGAGGCGTCTCGCACGCCTGCGCCTCCAGGGCGGGGAAGCCAAATCCCTCGTGCAGGGAGGGGAAGGCATAGCAGGCCGCGCCGCTGTACAGCGCGGGGATGTCGTGCACGCGGGCAAAGCCGATGAAGCGCACCACGTCTGCCAACCCCTGCTCGCGCACCTGCTGCAGCAGCGCCTTGCCCGCGAAGCCCATGCCGCCGGCCAGCACCAGCATCAGATCACGGCCGGCCGGGCGCTGGCGCACCTGCGCCAAGGCCTCGACCAGCCGGGCCAGATTCTTGCGCGGGTGGATGGTGCCCACGTGCAGGAGGTAGGGCGCGTCCGGGGGGATGCCGTAGCTGCGGCGCACCGCGGCAATGCGGCCAGGTTCCCTTTCGCGGCGAAACGCAGGGTCGAGCGCCAGAGGCACCACATGCACGCGGGCCGGGTCGGCCTGATAGAAGCGGATCAGATCCGCCTTGGTGGCGGCGGAGTCGGCCAGGATGCACGCGGCGACGCGCGTGTGGCGGCGGGTGCTCCAGCGCAGATAGAATCGCTGCCGCCAGTCGTGGGCCTGGGGGAAATATTCGTAGCCCAGATCGTGCACGGTCACGGCCATGCGCGGGGGGCCGATGATGGGCAGGACATGGCTGGGCACGAAGAGCACATCGGGCGGATGCCGCCGCGTGTGCGGCCCCAGGCGGGTATGCGTCCACAGCCGCTGCCCACGCAGCACCACCAGTTCGGCCTGCTCGCGGAAGAGGCGGAATTGGGGCCGGGCCGGCGCGTACAGGCGCAGCCTGTGCTCGCTTGGCAGATCGAGCAGGGCGTTGATCAGTTCCAGGCTGTAGCGCTCGGTGCCGGTGCGATTAGCCCGCAGCGCCCGCGAAGCGTCGATACCGATAATCATGACTCATTGACCCTGAAAACTGAACACTGAATACTGAAAACTGAATACTGAACACTGAAACTACTCCGCCAATACCGGTCGCTCTAGCACCGCGGCCAGCGCCTCCGCCGAAATGGGGCCGGGGCGCAGCACGCGCAGGGGCTTCTGCGTCAGATCGATGATGGTAGAGACCGCGTCATCCAGCGCCGGCCCGCCATCGAGAATGAGGGGGAAATTGCCGAGCTGGCTGTGCGCCTCTGCCGCGGTCAGGGCCGCGGGCCGGCCGGAGAGGTTGGCGCTGGTCACGGCCAGCGGTTCATCGATCGCCCGCAGGATATCGAGGGCGAAAGGGTGGTTGGGGATGCGTACGGCCACGGTCTCGCCGCCGGCCGTGACGATGTCGGGCAGGGCCGGCACGCGCGGCAGGATGATCGTCAGCGCGCCGGGCCAGAAATGCGCGGCCAGGGCCGCGAATCCGGGCAGGGGCCGGGCCACCCGCTCGATCTGCGCCGTCTCGGCGATCATGACCGGGATGGCCAGATGGTGGGGCCGGCGTTTCAGTGCGTACAGCGCCCGCACCGCGTCGGCGTTGTAGGCCAGCGCGGCCAGCCCGTAAACGGTATCGGTGGGAAAGACGATCAGGCGGCCGGCGGCGAGAGCTGCGCAGACCGCGGCCAGGTCAGGAGCGGTAAAGGTCACGTCACAGATCCAGGGTGATGAAGGCGTTTTGCAGGGGCAGGGTGGTCACCTCCGCGGCCTGCTCGTGCACGAACATGTTGATCTCCAGCCGCACGCCAAAGGTGGGCAAATAGATGCCCGGCTCGATGGTGAAGCCGATGTGGGGGATGAGCCGGCGGGTATCGCGGGTCTCCAGGTTGTCGATGTTGACGCCGGCGCCATGCACCGCGGTATCAATGCTGTGGCCGGTGCGGTGAAAGAAGAAATCCCCATAGCCGGCCCTCTCGATCACCCCGCGGGCCGCGTCGTCCACCTCCCAG
>JABWBG010000130.1 GCA_013360575.1 Caldilineales bacterium | reverse complement strand
TCCACTCCGCCGCCTGCGCTGCCCCCTGCGCCTGGCGGATGGCCACGCGGAAATGCGCGCCCATGCCCGCGCGCAACACCTTCGGCGCCCACACATCGGTCACGCCCGGCAGCAGGATCACCTGATCCACCCCGGCGGCGGCGGCGCTGCGCAGCAGCGTCCCCAGATTGCCCGGATCGCGCACACCATCCACCATCAGGGCCAGTCCGCTCTGCCCCGGCGGCAGGGTGGGCCAGGACGCCACAGCCAGCACGCCCGGCGGCGTCACCGTGTCCGCTGCCTCTGCCAGCAAGGCCGCGGGCGCGCTCAGCAACTCAGTCCCGGCCTGTTGCGCCCGCGCCAGCAAAGCCGACAACCCGGCGGCCATGTCCGGGTCGAACAAAAGCAGCGCCGGCGGGAAGCCGGCGCTGAATGCGTCTTCGATCAGGCGCACGCCCTCCAGCAAAAGTTGGGCGTGCTGTTGCCGCGCCTTGCGCTGCTGCAACGAACGAACTTGTTTCAGGCGGGGATTGGCGCGGCTGGTGATGTGGACAATCTCCATCCCCCGCCCCATGCTCATCCCTGGGTGGTTTTGGCCACGTCGGCCAGGGCTCGGAAGGCCTGCGGCTCATGCACCGCCAGGTCGGCCAGCATCTTGCGATCCAAGGCAACGTTGGCCTGTTTGAGGCCGTGCATGAAGCGGTTGTAGGCCAGGCCCTGTTGGCGGCTGGCCGCGTTGATGCGGGTGATCCACAGGCGGCGGAAATCGCGCTTGCGCCGGCGGCGGTCGCGGAAGGCATAGAGCAGGGCATGAATCATCGATTCATTGGCGGTGCGGAACAGCTTGCTGCGCGCGCCGAAATGGCCCTTGGTCATATGCAGGATTTTCTTATGACGGGCGTGGGTGGTAACACCACGTTTTACACGAGACATGAAAAACCTCTGGAAAAGCGTTTTATCTTAACAGTGCGCAGTTGGATGACGATGGACGATTACTCGCCTTTTTTGATGTAGGGGGCCAGGCGCTGCACCTGCCGGCGATGGGCGTTGCTCTCATCCGTCAACAATTTGTCGAACAGGCGTTTGGTGCGTTTGGGGGTGCGGCGCTTGAGGTGGCCCTTGCCCTGTGTGAGACGGCGCAATTTGCCGCCGGCAGAGAAGGTGAAACGCTTGGCCGCGCCTTTGTAGGTCTTGATTTTCGGCATGGGGTTGGGGCTCCTGAACAAGGAAAGAGGGGCTCCTCCGACGAGCAGCGCCCTCTTTATGAACTGATCTGGCAGCGCCTCTCCCTGGCGGGGCGGCGCTGCGGCAAGAATGATCGCTTATTTGTGTGCGGGGCTGAGGATCATGAGCAGACTGCGGCCTTCCATGTTGGGCTTGACCTCGATCTCGCTCACATCGGTCAGATTTTGGGCAAATTCTTCAAGGATCTCCATGGCCACCTGAGGATGGTAGATCTCACGACCACGGAAGCGGACACGCACCTTGACTTTGGCGCCGCTTTCCAGGAACTTGCGGGCCTGGCGCAGACGCACTTGCGTATCGTGATCGCCGGTTTTGGGGCGCAAGCGCACTTCTTTGACCTCGATGATCTTCTGTGCTTTGCGGGCCTGGCGCTCTCGTTTGGCTTGTTCGTACTGATATTTGCCAAAATCGAGGATACGACAAACGGGCGGTTCGGCCGTGGGGGCGACCTCGACCAGATCGAGGCCACGTTCTCTGGCTATCAGCAGCGCCTCTTTTGGGGGCATCACCCCCAGTTGCTCGCCCTCTTCAGAGATGAGACGCACTTCCGGAGCGCGGATGCGCTCGTTGACGCGTGTGCGAGGTTGACGACTATCGTCACTGCTTGGACTACTTCTTCTTGCTATGGGATGCCTCTCTTCGTGATGAAAAGTTCCCTGCCAGGGGCAGGGCTTGCGAACGGTGAGGATACCATAGGAGCGTGGCAGCGTCAAATCAGTGGTCAGTGTTCAGTGTTCAGTGATCGCCGACCTCCGCCACTGACCACTGAATACTGACCACTGAATACTGACTACTGATCACGTCTTCCCCAACGCCATGCTCTGTTCGATGACTGCGAAGCCAACGTTTTCGTAGACGCTGAGGGCGCCGGTGGGGTTTTCGCTGTCTACCCCCAGGGCGGCATGGGCGATGCCCGCAGCCTGGAAGGCCTGCATCGACCGGTTCAGCAGAGCGGTGGCCACGCCCTGCCGCCGCCAGGCCCGCACCACGCCCAGGTCGCCGATCCAGCCTTCGTCGATGCCTTTGCGCGCGTTCTCCTCTGGGCTGTGGAAGTTGATGGAGAAGCCGACGACCGCTTCCCCGGCCATGACCACGAAGGAGAGATCAGGACGGAAACTGGACCGGCCGACGAAGAAGAGATCCCAGATCTCCTTTTTCACCGGCTCGAAGCCCCAATGGTCGCGGAAAGAGTCGTTGAACGCGGCGAAGGTGCGTTCGTCCACCTCCGGGCTCCAGGGGTGCATGCTCAGGCCGGCAGGCAGAACCACGGGGGCCACGGCGTGGGCCAGATCGCGGCGCATGGTGAAGAAGTAGCGGATCGGCGTGAAGCCGTGGCTTTGGAAGAGGTCGATGCGGTAGTGATCGTGCCGCATGGCGCTGCCGCGGAGCAGCCGCGGGCGGCCATCGTTGCGCTCGGCCAGGATCTGGCGCGCCCGCGCTTCGCTCCAGCGCAGCACGAAATCGGTCAACTCCGGCAGGCGGTGATCGGGGTGGATATCGGGCCAGAGGTAGGCGCGGTGTTTGTTTTCGATCTGGCGCGGGCTGTAGACCCAGGCCAGGGCGGCAGCCTGACCTGCCGGCGTGAGGGCGATCAAGGTGTCGCGGGAGCTGTCGAGGTCGGGGTCGTCGAATTCCATCTCCCAATCGTGCAGGGTGCCGGCCCAATGGCGGTGGTCATGCGCGTCTATATCGAGGAAAAGTTGGAAGATGGCTGCCGCGTCCGCACGTGCGGCCGGGCGCCAGGTGTAATTGGTCAGGTGCGGTGGTTGGGGTAGCGTTTTCATGTGTTTAGGCTCCTAAGTGAGTTGCACGACCGCCCAACGATTCATCTCAATAGCGAGTCGCTGCAGGCGGTCGTGCAACTCACTTGCGTCGGCCCGAAGTGAGTTGCACGACCGCCCAACGATTCATCTCAATAGCGAATCGCTGCAGGCGGTCGTGCAACTCACTTGAAACTTATCCGATGATCCAAAGTGTGCCGTTGAAGGCGGGGAAAAGGGCGTCGAGCAGCACCTGCGCCTGGTTGTTGGCGTTGGCGTCGATGTGCTCGATGGTCAATGAGCGGGTGCGGCGGCGGCCGCAGAGGAGTTGCAAGAATGTCAGTTCAGGGAAGCGGGCGTCGCCGTCCCACCAGTCCTCCGGCGTCCAGGGGGTGATCTCGCCGATCTGGCCATGGTCGAAGGGGATGCGCCAGCCGCTGCGATAGGTGTGCACCTTCAGTTCGCCGTGGAAGCCGGCGGCCAGGCTGGCATCGAGATGTTTTTGCAGGCCGCCGCGTACCTGGTTGAGGAAGGCAGGCAGATCGGGCACGCGCACATACCAGGCATAGGGCAGGATTGGATCGGTGCAGCCCGCGGGCCAGACGTCGCAGAGCGGGTGGCGGGTACCCAAACGCAGCGCCAGGGTGGTGGGGGCGGCGGAGGGCGCTGCCAGGGTCTGGGCTATCTGCCACAGGTCGTGCACGAGGGAGGGCAGCAGGTCGAGCCAACTGTGGCCAGGCAGCAATTCGATCTGGCGGAGGCGCAAGCTGTTTTTGATGATCACAGCGGCGTGCGCCAGATAGCCGGCAGGCTCGCCCTCGAGGGTGGTGATCAGATGCCAGGTGTTGACATCCCCAAGCAGCGAGGGGCGTTCCGTCACCTCGTAGCGCCAGACCGCGGCAGAGGGCTGGGTGGCGAAGGGTTGACGACCGCAGCCCTGTGCGTAGCAGCGTTGCAGGAAGGGGATATCCTCCGCCTGGGCCGGGCGCAGGTGGTAGCGGCGCTGCTCGGCGGTGAATTTGGGAAATTCGCCAGGATCGATGTCATAGCCGCCGCCGAGGGGCAGGGCCATCTCGTAGCCGAATTGGCGATAGTACCAGGGGATGCCGGTGATGGCCTGCATCTGTTCGCCGCGGGCAGCGCTGAGGCTGTGGATGATCTCGAATTGTTTGCGCACGAGGCCGCGGCGACGATAGGCGGGATCGGTGCCCACCAGTTCGGGCCGGCCCATGGCAAAGGGCACGCCGCCGAAGCTCCAGGTCTGTGAGATCAGGTTCATGCTGGAGACGATCTCGCCGGTGTCGGTGCGTTCGACCAGGGTGAAATTGCCCGGTCCTACCAGGGGGTGGGTCTCGGCCATCTGCTCCCGTGTGGCCGCGCCGATCTCATTGATCTCGGGGTCTTCGTCGTGGATGCGGTGGTTGAATTCGGCGAGGGCGTCTGTGTCTGCCGCCGTGGCCCAGCGCAGCCGCAGCCCATCGCCCAGGTCAAGGGGGAGTTGGGTGTTCATGGTGGGTTGGTTGGTTTGTTGGTTGGTTGGTTGGTTGGTTGGTAGGTCGGTAGGTCGGTAGGTCGGTAGGTTGGTAGGTTGGATATTAGGTATTAGATATTTCTCGTTCGTAGGCATCTCCAATACCCAATTTACCAATTTACCAATCTACCAATACCCAATACCCAATATCCAATATGCTTTTTTGGAGTACATACTGCACGAAGGCCAGGGTGTGGGCGAAGTCGGCGGGATCGGCCGGTGTGCGCACGGACGTGGCCGGGTCAGGGCGGCAATCCCAGGCCCGGTCGATCAAGCCGGCCCAACCAGGATCGAGATGGGCTTTGGCCCATTCGGCCCCGGCTCGTTTGGAGCCATTGGCCCCGGTGTGCAAGTCGTGCAGCATGCGGCAGTAGCTGAGGACGATAAAACCTTGGTAGAAGCGATTGTTGAATTGATCGGGGGTGGAGAGGATGGTCTGGCCCCAGTCGCGCATGTCGTCGCGGATGTAGCGGCGCAGGGCCGCGACCGGGATCGGGTCGATGAGTGTGTGGGGGGGCGGGCCGGCCAGGACGACGCCTTTTTGGCGCAGCGCCCAGCGTACGATGATCGTGTTGCAGTGACCGGAGCGCACGAGCGTATCCGCACCGTGGTCGAGATACCACAACTCTTTGCCGGCGTGGGCAAGGCTGCGCAGCAGCGCCCGCGGGAAATATGAGCCTTCGAGATGCTGCGCCCAGGCACATGCGCTGCGATAGATGCGTTTGTGCATGCTTTGCAGGGCATCGACCTGGACGGCGCGCAGGTCATCGGCGGTAACGATGATGAAATCGACATCGCTGTGTGCATCGAAATCGCCAATGGCGAACGAACCTTGCAAGTAGGCGCCGACGAAATCCTCGCCCAGGATCCCCCGCACGCTGCTGACCAATTCGTGCAGAACCTGGTTGAGGTCGGGGTAGGGGGTGGAAGCGAGTTTGGGCATGGGGTGGGTGGGTATTGGTAAATTGGGTATTGGTAAATTGGTAAATTGGTAAGTTGGTAGGTTGGTGGAGATCGCCAAAAAACACGAAAACCCACCAATTTACCAATTTACCAATCTACCAACCACCTACCCATTCCGATGCAGTTTGCCGGTGCGTTTGGCGTAGCGTTCGGCCAGGTTGAAGATCTTGAGGCCGCCGGGGATGGCGATCAAGCCCATCAGCAGCACCGGCCAGATCTGCGGCCACAACTGCGCCAATGGCGCGCCATCAAGCAAGGCCGCGCGAGCGCCGACCAGCACGTAGGTGGCCGGGCTGAGCACCGACAGCTTTTGCAGGAACTCCGGCAGCACCTCGATCGGATAGTAGACGCCGGAGATCAGCAGCATCACGGCGATGAGCACGTGCGTCATCTGCGAGCCGCGCTCCGGGAAGAGCAGGGGCAGCACCGAGCCGCTGATGCCGACGCCAATGAAGCTGAGGCTGCCGGCCAGCAGCATCACCGCGCCGCCGAGCAGATTGGCCCGGCTGAGGTCGATCTCGAACAGCAGCACGGCCACGATCAAGATGATGGTGTTGAAGATCATGCTGTAGAGCAGGGCGAAGAAGGTCTGCCCCGCCATGTGTGTGATGCGATGGATCGGCGCCATCAGGGTGTATTCGATCGTGCCTTCCCAACGCTCGATGCTGATCACATCGGTGATCCAGTAGAAGATGACCGAGAGAAAGTGCCAGACCAGGGTGCCGATGATCAGGTAGAGGACGAGAAAGCGCCCATCCAGCCCGGCAGATTCGCCGCTGAGCTTTTCCATGCCCAGGCCGATGTAGCTGACCGAGAGAGCATTGGCAACCGAATAGGTCAGCCAGACGATCTCCCACGACCAGTAGCGTTTGACAAGATTGGCGTTGCGTTCCATAAAGGCATACGATGCCCGGAGTTGGTGAATAGCAGTACTCATAGTGATTAATCCTTTCGTGTTGGATATTGGATATTGGATATTGCTTGTTTCTAGAGTCGATCTAATATCTAATATCTAATATCTAATACCCAATAACCAATATCCGCTTATTCCTCCTCGGTCACCAGCTGGCGGCCGGTGAGTTCGAGGAAGACATCTTCGAGGGTGGGTTGAGTTCCGTTGCTGCCGGGCACCAGCGCCCGCAGGTTGGGCGGCGTGTCCAGGGCCACGACCTTGCCCCGATCCATGATGGCGATGCGGTCGCAGAGGTTCTCGGCTTCGGTCATGTCGTGCGTGGTCAGCAGGATCGTCGTCCCCTCTTTCTGCTGCAGCTCTCGCACCACGGCCTGCACCTCGCGTTTGGAGCGGGGATCCAGCCCGGTGGTGGGCTCATCCAGCAGGAGGATGCGGGGGCGGGAAAGCAAGGCGCGGGCGATGGCCACTTTTTGCTGCATGCCCCGCGACATCTGCTCCATGGGATTGCGGATCGCCCGATCTTCCAGGCCCAGGCGGGTGAGGATGACGACCACCTGAGCTCGCGTCTCCCGGCCATCGAGGCCATAGAGACGGGCGCCGTAGAGCAGGTTTTCCATGGGCGAGAGCTTCTTGAAGAAGCTGGCCTCGACCGAAACGCGGTTGATCAGGCGCTGCACCTCCATCGCTTCCTGATCCACATCATGCCCGAAGATACGGATCTGGCCGGAATCGGGCAGCAGCAGGGTGGAGAGCAAGCGGATGAGAGTGGACTTGCCGCTGCCGTTGGGGCCGAGCACGCCGAAGATCTCGCCGGGCTGCACGGCGAAGCTGACATGATCGACGGCGACGACGGTCGGTTTGTGGCCGTTTTTGCCGTTGCTGTGGCCGTTGCTTGCTGGCGCTCGCCAGGGCAGGTGCAACCGGCGCTCGGCGTCGGGCTTGCCGAAGGCTTTGTAAACATCATCGACGTAAATGGCTGCGGTCATGGCAACCTCCGAGGTGTGAGACGTGGAGAGTGAAGCGGGAGTGGACGATGTGGAAGTCGAGAATGATAAAACGGTATTTGTAAGCATGAGAGGACTCCATTCAGTGTGTGGGCGACAAACAAAAACGGCCACCGGGGCTGCCCCGATGGCCGTTGGCGTGCAGGTGTAGCGTCGAAACGCTGCTGCAAACAAAAAGGCCACGGGGCAAGAAGTGCGCCGTGGCCGTCGATGGGTTGTTTTAGTTTACATAACCATCAAATGGTGGACGCACTCCTGCCAGGCGCGGACACGCCGTTGCCATCGGCAAAGCGGTTGCGCAGGATGTTGAGAATCGGGAAGTTGAACATAGTTGTGCGTCCTCCTGGTGAGGATGGGGGGAGTATAGCATGGCCGCGCAAGAATACCAAATCGGGCGCGGGCATTTGGTAGGGCCGGCGCGCCCGATCCACCTAGTCAGATGGCCAGGTGGGAGTGGCCGATTGGCGACAGGGGATTGGCCGGATCGGTGAGGACAGCCGCGGGGCCAAATGGTATCCTGCAGGCAGTTGTTCTTCGACTCGTGCGACGCCTTCATCACCCACAACTATGCACACTCTAGCGATTCGCGGAACCTGTTGGAAACGCTGGCGTTTCCTGCTCCTGCTGCTGGCGGTGTGGAGCGTGGCCCTTGCGGCCCCGCACGCCATCACCGCCAGCAGCGGCGAGGGCGGGGATGGGAACCCCTCTGCCGCCGCGCCGGATGGCGTGGACAAGCTGAAATTCAACAACTGGGTGTTTCTGCCCACGTATCTGCGCAAGATAGCGCCCGCGGCGCCGCTGCTGCCCACGGCCACGCCTACCGCATTCCCCACAGCGACCCCCACCCTGCTGCCCACGGCTACGCCGACCCCTTCTCCCACGCCTCCCCTCGCCGGGGTGACCCGGATCGAGGAGAATGATGTGCAGGTCAGCTATTCCGGCGTCTGGCAGATGCAGGCGAACACTTCGGCCAGCGGCGGTGCCTTCGCGGTGACGACCTGGCCGCTGAGCGCGGTGGAGATCCGTTTTGCCGGCGACAGTTTCGCCTTCTACCGGGCCATGGGCCCCGATTTCGGTCAGGCGCAGGTCTCTATCGATGGCCGGGTGCTGGGGCTGCTGCAATTCAATTTTGTAGATAGCAAGCAGCAGGCGCCGGCGTTCTTCCAGAATCTGGGGCCGGGGCAGCACGTGTTGCGCATCGAGCGGCCGCCGTCCAGCATTGTGGTGGTGCCCATGCCGGCCATTTCGGTGGATGCGGTGCTGTCGCCCAGCCCCATCTCTGCTGCGCCTGCCCAGGATGAGGCGGTGCGCCGGTTGAATGAGGCGCGACAGATGGTGGGGCTGCCCCCCCTGAAAGGACATCTGGCCCTGCACACCGCTGCCCAACGCCATGCCGAGTATTTCGCCACGCATCAGGCCCAGCCGGTCATGCAGACGCTGGGGTTTCATGGCGAAAGCTCGGCCCTGTCCGGCTACACCGGCTTCGATCCCACGCAGCGGGCCGCGCATTTCGGCTACACCGGCCTGGTGGGAGAGCTGGGTAGCTTCGAAGGGGATCCTGCCCGCGGGCTGGCCTCTTTGCTGGCCACGGTCTACCACCGCCAGTTGTTGTTCGATTTTGGTTACACCGATGCCGGCTACGGCGGGGTGGGAGATGGTCGCGGCAATTTCGATGTGATCAACATCGGCTACAATGAGCGGTCGCCCAACATCGCGACTGCCCGCGGCATCTACGTCTACCCGGCCCAGGGCCAGCAGCATGTCCCCACCGGCTGGAATGGCATGGAATGGCCGGATCCGCTGCCTGGGGCCAGCAAGCCGGTGGGCTATCCTATCAGCCTGCACATCGTGCAGCCGGGCAAGCGCCCCGGCCAAACGGGCGGCCCCGGCGCGGTCACCGCGGCGCAGTTGACCGATGCCGCCGGCGCTTCTGTGCCGGTGCATCTGCTCTCGCAAAGCTCTGATCCCAACCGCCTGTTGGATGGGGACACCGTTTTTCTGATCCCGACACAGCCGCTGCGGGCCTACACCCTCTACACCGTGCGGGTGGCGGGCGTGGATGGCGCCGGCAACAAATACAGCCACCTCTGGCAGTTCTGCACCGGCGGCGAATAGCGGGGGATCAGCGGTTTTTGTACTGCGCCGCCAGTTCGCGAGTCAGGGTCAGATAGGCGTCGCCGTAGAAGGCGCTGGGTTCGATGTAGCTGCCTTCCACCCATTCGTTGAAGCTGTGGATCCAGAGCAGATCGGGGGCGCTGGCGACTGCGGCGGCGAAGGTGGCGCGATAGAAATCGCCCCCGGCCCGGTCGCGGGCAAAAGGTGGGGAGGGCGCACGGATATCGGCCCGGCAGCCGGCGCGGGTGTCGTCCCAGCCGGGCATGAGTGTGCCCACCCACAGTTTTGTCTCGCCCGTGCGCTGTTCCCAACCACTCACACTGCCCGCCCAGCGCGTGGCCTTGGCGTAATCGTTGGGATAGGCGGCGTGGCTGACTTTGTACACCCACAGGCCATCGAACACGCTGAGATAGCTGGCGTCCAGTCCTTCGGCGATCCACCAGGCGGCTTTGTTGGGATCCACTTGCGCCCGGATGGCGGCCCAGGCCTGCTGCGCGCTCTCGCCGCCGGCGCGCGGCACGCGGCCGAGGTCGGTGATGAAGAGCACCGGGCGATCTTGCAGGCGCAGGAAGTGGGGATGGCCGGCGTATTGCGCCAGCAGGTAGCGCAGGGCCTCGATGGTGTTGGCGTAGCTGGCGCCGGGCCAGATGTGGCGCAGAAAGATGACGGTGGAGCGGAAATCGGTTCCGGCAGATTGGGCGAGCAGGGCGGCGAAGTTGCGGTCGGTGCGGTCGCCGGGGCTGGCCCATTGCAGGGTGAAGCCATCGACGCCGGCGCCGCGGGCCTGTTGCACATGCCGGGCGATGGCCGCGGGGTCGTCGGAGTGGTAGCGTTGCAGGGGGCTGTCGCCGGCGCTGATGTTGCAGGCGTCCCAACTGCCCAGGTCGTACCAGGCGAAGTAGTTGGCGAGGAGCAGGCGCTGGCCAGAATCGGCCGCCGCGACGGGCAGGGGCGC